>JAFUGI010000044.1 GCA_017469475.1 Oscillibacter sp.
GCGCCGCCTCTGCCGCCTCACAGGCCGCTTCCGGCGGGTTCCGCGTGTTCCTCGTCAGCCCCACCTCCTGCCGCCGCAGTTCCCATTTTTTGCCCGCCAAAAACTTTTTTAGCTTTCATGGAAAAATTTGAAAGAGGGGGTTGACAATGGCCCTATTCTTTGGTATACTTCAAATGTTCCGAAACGGAGCAACACCTTTGGGGGTATAGCTCAGCTGGGAGAGCGCTTGAATGGCATTCAAGAGGTCAGCGGTTCGATCCCGCTTATCTCCACCAACGGAAAACACCGGACTTTGGTCCGGTGTTTTTTCGTTTCTGGGAATGGGCAGTCCGTGCACCGCTGACCTCTTGCATTTCAATCAAAGGCGGCGACGGCATGCAAAGCATGCCAAGTCCCTTTAGGGATTCGATCCCGCTTATCTCCACCAATGAAAAACAGTCACCTGAAAAGGTGGCTGTTTTCTTCTTTTCCATTTATTCGGCTGTCTCATTTGTGGCAGTGTCCCCGAACAGGATCCGCAGGTAATCCCGGCGGCCATACAGAATGCGGTCAATATAGACCTCTTTTCCGGCGACCCGGTAAAAGGCCAGGTAATTGCCGCAGACCAGAAAACGATGGTCGCTTTCCACATCGGCAACAGAGTGAAGCGGGGCACCCATCTCCGCAAAATCCGCCAACTGCTCGATCCTGTCCATGATCCGCTCGACCGTCCGCTCGGCGGCCGTGGGATTTGAGAGATCGAACATGATATGATCCCAGATCTCATCCAAGTCCCGCTGGGCCTCGTGGGTGTAATGCAGCTTATTCCTCATTGGCCCGTGCGCGGAAGTGCGCTCTGACCTCCTCGGGGGAGAGGTACCCCTCGGTCTCTCCGGACCTCCGCCCTCTGGCCAGCTCATTCATCAGCCGCAGCGTTGCCTGCGCCTTTTCATAGTCCTGCATATCTACGATGGCATATCTGCCGCGGCCGTTCTTTGTCAGGAAAACAGGAGCGCCGGCCGCCACGTCATGCAGTACCTCGGTATAGTTGCGCAGGTCGGAGATCGGTTTGATGTTCGGCATATCTGTCAACTCCTTTCTGAGGATAGTATACGACCGTTTGCTGTAAAATTCAACTGCGAATTTACAGCAAACGGCTTGCGCGTAGCTCCTGTATCGAGGGCGGGGGAGAGGGGTGCGCGACCGCTTGGCCTGGGGGCCCAAACCGGACGGTCACGCACCCTCGCGCTGGCGCGGTTCGTCGCCGCCGCCAAAGGGCACGGCCCGCGCCGCCGGGCATATCCCGCGCCTGAGGATGTCCCACACCTGGGCCGCTCCGCACGAGCGCACGCAAAAACACACGCAAAAACGCCGCTCCCGGAACTATCCCGGGGGCGGCGCTGTGCGGGTTCAGTTGTGTTCCAGCTTGGAGCAGATGAGCCTTCCCAGGCGCTGGAGGCCCTTTTCGATGTTCTCCGGTGTGGTGTTGCCGTAGCTCAGGCGCATGCAGTTTTTACCCTGGCCGTCCCGGGAGACGAAGGAGCCCTCCCCAGCGATGTAGGCCACGGCCACCTCCGGGTCGTGGACGGCCTCCTCCAGCAGGGCAGTGGCGTCCAGCCCGCCGGGCAGCTCCGCCCAGATGAAGATGCCGCCCTCCGGGAAGCTGTGCTTCGTGCCGGCGGGGAAGTACTTGTCGATGCCGGATACCATGGCGTCCCGCCGCTGGCGGTACAGGTCGCAGAGCATTCGGTGGTGCTCCGGATAGTACCCCCGGTTGAAAAACTCCGCGCACAGGATCTGGGGGAGCATGGAGGTGTGGGAGTTGGTGGCGGACTTGACCTCCGCCAGATGGGCGATGACCTCCGCCTCGCCCACCACGTAGCCCAGGCGGCTGCCGGGGGAGAAGATCTTGGAAAAGCTGTTGGCGATGACCACGTGCCCCGTGGTGTCAAAGGTCTTGATAGGGGGCAGGTCCTCCCCGCTGTAGCGGATGTCCCGATAGGGATCGTCCTCCAGCACCAGCACGTCGTACTGGGCGGCCAGCTCCGCCACCCGCCTGCGGCGCTCCAGACTCATGGTGCGGCCGCTGGGGTTTTGGAAGGTGGGGATGGTGTAGATCATCTTGGCGGGATACTGGTGGAGCTTTTCCTCCAGGTCCTCCGGCACCATGCCGTTCTCGTCCATGGCAACGCCGATACACTTGGCCTCGAACATGTCGAAGATCTCCACCGCGTGGACGAAGGTGGGGGACTCCACCAGAATGATGTCACCGGGATCGATGTAGACCTGGCAAATGAGGTTCACGCCCTCCAGTCCGCCGGCCACCACCATCACGTTTTCCAGAGCGCACTGGATGCCCTTGGGGGCGAGCAGGTGGGTGATGATGGCCTGGCGCAGGTCCGTGGTGCCCATGATAGGGCCGTATTGCAGGGCCTCGGTGCCCCGGCCGTCCCGGGTCAGGACCTCGTTTGCAATGGAGCGGATCACGTCCACCGGCAGCGTCTCCTTGGCCGGCGCGCCGCCGCTGAAGGAGATGATATTGGGGTCGCCCATGGTGCTGAAGAGATTTTTTACCACCTCAGCGGTGTATGCCATGTTGTCGATGCGTCTTGCGTATGGGACCATTCGCCCAGCCTCCTGTTTAAAAGTGTCGCGGGCCGATCATGCCCGGCCCAGAGCCGCCTTGGCCGCCGCGGCGATGTCCGCCGGCGTGACGCGGCACAGATCCTCCAGATTGGGGGCCACGGGGATGGGCACGAAGGGGCCGCCCAGACGCTGCACGGGAGCCTTCAGAGAGGAGAAGGCCTCCTCGGCGATGGTGGCGGAGATCTCGCCGCCGAAGCCGCCCTGCTTGGGCCCCTCGGTGGCCACCACCGCGTGGCCGGTCTTGGCGACGGAGGCGAGGACCGCCTCCTTATCCCAGGGGGAGATGGAGCGCAGGTCAATGACCTCGGCGGAGATGCCCGCCTCCGCCAGGGCCTTGGCCGCCTCCATGGCGCGGCTGACCATGATGCTGTACACCACGATGGTCACATCCGTGCCCGCCCGGGCAATGCGGGCCTGGAAGGGGAGGGTGTACTCTTCGTCAGGCACCTCTTCCTCCATGGCGTAGAGGGCCTTGTGCTCCAGGAAGACGACGGGGTTGTCGTTGCGGATGGCGGTCTTCAAAAGGCCTTTGGCCTCGGCGGGGCCGGAGGGCAGCACCACCTGCAGACCCGGCACGTGGGCGAACCAGGCGTCCAGGCAGTCGGTATGGTGGGCGCCCTGCATGGCCAGGATGCCGTCCGTGGAGCGGATCACCATGTGGACCTTGCCCTGGCCGCCGAACATGTAGCGGGACTTGGCTGCCTGGTTGATGATCTCGTCCATGCACACGAACATGCAGTTGGAAAAGCGCAGGTCCACCACCGGCCGCATCCCGGCCAGAGCCGCGCCCACGCCGCTTGCCACGATGGCGGTCTCGGAGATGGGGGCATCCAGCAGGCGGCTCTCGTCGCCGATGGCGTCGCCAAGGCCGGTGTACTGGCCCAGAAGGCCGCCGGTACCCTGCATGTCCTCTGCGATGGCGTATACCGTGCTGTCCCGCAGCATTTCTTCCTTCATGGCCTCCCAGGTGGCCTGCTTATAGGTTTTGATACTCATACTCTGCCGCCTCCCGTTCAGTCATACAGATCCTCGAAGAGCGCGCTCTCTTCGGGGTAGGGGCTTTCGATGGCGAACTGCTTCGCCTCTTCCACCATGGCGTCCACCTTCTCGTCGATGGGGGGGAAGTCCTCCGCGGAGAGCCACCCCTCGGCAATGCAGCGGCGTTTGAAGTTTTCGATGCAGTCGTCCGCACTCAGGCGGTTCCAAGCCAGCGCCGGGTCCCGGTAGGGCTGGGTGTCGCCCACCAGCATGTGGGGGCCGGGGCGGTAGGTCTTGCACTCCAGCAGCCCGCAGCAGTTGCCAACGCCGTTCCGGGCCCGGGCCACCAGCTTTTCCATGGCGTCGTGGACGGCAAAGAAGTCGTTGCCGTTGACCACATAGCTCTCCATGTCGTACCCCACGGCCCGCTTGGCAATGTCACCCACCGCCTGCTGGCCGCCGGCGGCGTGGTCCACGCTGCAGGCGATGCCGTTGTTCTCGCACACAAAGATCACAGGCAGCTTCCAGGCCGCTGCCATGTTGGCGGACTCGTGGAAGGTGCCGCGGTTGGCCGCGCCGTCTCCGAAGAAGACCACGGCGATGGCGCCGGTCTTCTGGTAGCGGGCCGCCAGGGCCGCGCCCACGGCCAGGCCGTAGCCGCCGCCCACCATGCCGTTGGCGCCCAGCATCCCCACGCTGAAGTCCGCAATGTGCTGGGAGCCGCCCTTGCCCCGGCAGTAGCCGGTGGCCTTGCCGTACAGCTCCGCCATCATGGGCTTGAGGTCCGCGCCCTTGGCGATGGTGTGCCCGTGGCCCCGGTGGGTGCTGGCGATGTAGTCCTTCTTGTCCAGGCAGGCGCACACGCCGGTGGCGATGGCCTCCTCGCCCACGTAGATGTGGACGTTCCCCAGAAATTCGCCGGCCTCACGGCCGCGCTTGGCCTCCAGGTCAAATTTGCGGATCTTGACCATTGTTTCGTAATGGTGCAGCAGTTCTTCTCTTGTCATCATCAGGCCACTCATCTCCTTGCTTTCACGGATCCTATTCCGTGGATCTCATTTTCCAAGTTTTCCGGTCGGTTGCTGTTTTTTATTGTACCGCCTGGCCCAAAAAATGTCAACCGACAGGACAAAAGATGCCTCCCCGGCGCACGGCAGGGGAGGCGGAGATGTGGAGAGGGCAGCAGGCAAAGCGTCAAGCCATATGGCGCTGTCGGCGAAAGAAACCGGCAAGACAGAACAGGGCGGAAACGGCGAGACCCACGAAGAGGGAATCGATGGGCAGCGCCGCAGCCTTGGCCGCCAAAATGGTGAGAGGGGATAGGACCATGGAGGCAAGAATACCTTGGCGGTCGATGCGGCCCGGAAGCCACAGTGCGCAGGTCAGAGGCAGAAATACAACAGAGCCCCGCAGCCCCATGGAGAGAAAACCCAGGTCATTGATGGTGCTGCCGGAGGCAAAGATAGTGATACACCCCGCTGTCAGCAGGATTACGGCGATGGCGCCGCGCACGGCGATGAGTTCTCGCTCTGGCGCATCAAAGCGGTGAGAGATCCGCTTGAGAATGTCCTTCACCAAAATGGTGGCCATCCCCAATGACAGCCCTGCGCCGCCGCCCACCACGGTAATGAGCAGTGTGCCCAGCACAATGCCCGCAACCAGAGGGGGCAGGTGGTCCAAGACAAAGGTGGGGAAGACCTGGATGGTCCCGGCGAGGACCGGGAGATCCGGCACGATGGCTCCGGATGCTTCCAGCGCGGAGACCTCGGCAGCGAGCAGATAGTGGCTGCGCATGAAAAGTCCGATGCAGATGCCTCCAATACCGATCGGTGGGATCAGGCAGGCACTGAGTAAGGCGCCTTGTTTGGCTGCCCGGTCTGCTTTGGCGCTCCAGATGGCCTGTGCATAGGTCTGGGTGGACAATACGCCAAGCAGCAGAGAAAGACCGGAACCGATGTCCTTGGCCGGCCCTCGGGCCACAAGGTTCAAAAAGCGGAGGGAAACATCCCCGGCGGTATGGAGAGCGCTCAGGCCGTTGGCTGAGGGCTGGACAGCCCCCAGAGCGGTGGCGGTGAAAAGGGCCGTCAGCTGCGACCAAAGTCCGCTGGGACCGCCGCAGGCTGCCAGCGCATATACAAGGCCCAACAGCGAGGTAAAGCACAGCAGCAGCAGCTTGATGACACCGCCCATCCCGGCCCCCCAGGCGCCGCCGAAAATGACATAAACGCACATCAGCACGATGGAGAGTGCCGCAGCCCCTACAGTCGAGATCCGGGGAAAGAGCACGGAGACAAGTCCCACACAGGCCACGACCTGCGCAAGGACACTGATAAAGATGCCAATGGAGCAGAGGATAGAACCGAGACTCCCGGCAAGTGCCCCGTACTCTCCGGCGATGATCTGGAGCTCCGTAATGCAGTTGCTGCGGCGGAGGCGGGCGGCGTATCCAACTGCAAGGAAGAGGCATCCGATGCCGGAGCCCAGCGTGAACCACCAAGCGGCAAGCCCGTAGTGAAAGGCCAGCTGCGCGGTTCCGATGGTAGCTTGAGAGCTGACGAGGCTTCCCAAAATGGCACCGCACACCAGCAGAGGGCCAGCTTTACCTCCTCCGGAGAGAAAGTCTCGTGCAGAGCGGACCTTTCGGCCAGAATACAGCCCCACGCCGACGATCAGGGCCAGCACCGTCAGGATGCCAACGATTACCCAGTATGACATAAGTTCTCACCTTCAAAAAAGGGACGCCCAGAGCGTCCCCTTTTTTTGCGTATTTTTGTATACAGCGGGGCCAGACAGGCTCTGCCGCCGATCGATCAGACAGCTTTTCAAGATCGGAAAGCATCTTGTATGGCAGCGACGTCCTGCCGCGCAAGCGATAGGAAATCCCGCCCGCTTACGGCGGCAAGTGTCGTGTAATAGTTTTCGCTGATGATCCAGCCGCTGTAACCGGTCGAACGGATCACATTGGCAGTCTGCAGGAATTGGCCTCGTCCCTCGCCCAAAGGGGCGTAGCCCTTGAGGTCGAACGGGGCATCCTTCACGTGAAAGTGGTCGATGCGGCCGATCAGCTCCGGAATTTCCTGTGCGGGATCACCGGTCCCCCAGCGGATTGGGTTGAGCGTATCATAACAGATGGCCAGCTCCTCGCCAACGGCCTCGATCAACCGCAGGATGCGGGCAGGCGAGAGAACGCTTTCGCACACCACCCGAACGCCGTGATCGGCACCGTAATGGCAGGCAAAGCGGAGCTGCTGGGCAAACACATCCAAATCCCATTCATTGCGCACCAGAGTGGCAAAAAAGGAGGACACCATCAGGATGGGAATGTGCATCGCTTGGCAGGCGTCAATGCATTTGGCAACGTCCTGCATCCCTTGCTGCCCCTGAGGCGTGTCGGTGGGGAAGAGCATGGTACCGGCACGCTGGAGCCCATAGGGATGCAGAGACTGGAGAATGACATGCTGCTCCTCCGCTGCCTGGAGATACGCCTCTTGAATGGCGGGGCTGTTCATGGGATACCCCTGCTCGGCACCACCCAGGTCGCCCACCTGAAGACCGGAAAAGCCAGCCTTGGCTGCCAGGCCCACTGCTCCGGGACCGTTTACCGGCAAGGACCATTCGCATACACCGATGCGGCAATTCATTGTGGATCCCCTCATTTCGACGGGTCTACCAGCATCAAATGGACACCCAGGGACCGGCACAGCTCCCGGTAATTTTCCGACAGGCTGCTGTCCGTGATACAGGCAGTCAGGTCGGTCAAGGAGCCATAGGTCAGCAGGGCGGTCTTTCCGAATTTGGAGGAGTCCGCCAGAAGATATGTTTTTGGACAGGTGCGGAGCAGAAGGCTGCGGACCTCCCGGCCAAAATTCTCGGAGTTGGTCATCTGTCCTGAGGGTGAGATGCCCACAGTACCGAGAAATGCCTTGGAGATATTGCACGCCTCGATATAGGAGTGCATGGCGGGAAAGGTACATTTGAAGGAGTTGCTCCGCGGCTGATAAGTCCCCCCAAAGGTCATGATTTTGGTATTGGTTCGGTGGGAGGCGCGGTTGATGATACCCAGGTCATTGGTGAGGATCGTAATGTAATATTCCTCCGGGATATAGTCCACGACGGGGAGACAGGTCGTCCCCAGGTCCAGATAGATAATATCTCCGTCGCCGATGGTGCGGGCGGCCGCCTGGGCAATGGCCCGTTTTTTGGACTCATTCTCTTTTTCCCGGATCTCATAGCTGGAATACTGTGCAGTTTGAACAAAGGTGACGCCGCCATAGGTCTTTTGGACGCGTCCCCGGGCGATGATCTCCCGCACATCGGCACGGACCGTGTTGATGGACACGGAAAATTCCCGGCAGAGCTCGTCCATGGAGGCGAAGCCCTTTTGCGCGATATACTCCTCCATCAATCGGAGGCGCTCTTGTTTCATCATGCTATACTCTCCTGACCTTTGGCCGCAGACGACCAGTTTCCAGGCATCCTTTATTCAGATATTCAGAAAGCCTGGTAACTGATTGTAACATTTTTAGGAGATTTCTGCAATAGGGTCGCCGCAGGCGGCGATTTCTCCCTCCTGGACCAGGATCTTCAAAGTGCCGGACTCAGGAGCGGTCAGTTCATTGGTCAGCTTTTCCGTGCTGAACTCCATAATGACCTCGCCCTTTTCCACTTGGTCGCCGTCGGCCTTTTTCCAGCTCTCAATGGTGCCCTCCACCATGGTCATACCGACCTGAGGCATTACAACTGTCATGATATACTTCTCCTTTTCAAAAAATTTGCGGATATTCCGTTTTCGCAGGCGAACTCCCTTGAAATGAGGATGGGAGCCTGCCAAGCTTACTTTTTACAGAGGGCCTGGGCGGCAGACACGATGTCTTCCACCTTGGGCACCAAGAAATACTCCACGCACCCGTTGCCAATGGGGGCGTTCATGCTGCCAAGACGCTTGA
>JAFUGI010000045.1 GCA_017469475.1 Oscillibacter sp.
CGGACGAGGCGCTGGTCCGGCGGCTTGAGACCAAATAGAGAAAAAAGAGGACGGAGACGAGCGCCGCTCGCCCTCCGTCCTCTTCGGTACCGCTCCCGCGGCGCCTTGCCGGGGGATCAGGCCATGTGGGGCGTGTGGCCCGTCTCCTCCTCGCCGCGGAACAGCAGCGTGATGCACCAAAGGCCCGCCAGGCCCACCAGGGCGTAGATGATCCGGGACAGGGCGGCCATCTGGCCGCCGAAGAGAAAGGCCACGGTATCAAAGCCGAACAGGCCGATGCCGCCCCAGTTCAGCGCACCGATGATGGCCAGCAGCAGCGCCAGCTTATCAAGCATGATGAAAAACCTCCATTTCTTTCCCTGCGCAGGGAGTTTCCAATAGTGTGCCCGGGCCGCGCCGTCCTATGCGCCTGGATAGGTCGACCTATTGGGAAGAAATTTACAAAGTGGATTGCAAGCGGCGAGGAACTATTGTATAATGACGGCAAAGCAGTCATGCTAAGACCGCAAACGATCGGAAAAGATCTGCGCACTGCGCGGGAAGGACGGATGAAGCGATGAACGTTGTATGCCTGGATATGGAGGGTGTGCTGGTACCGGAGATCTGGATCGCCTTTTCGGAGGCCAGCGGCATCCCGGAGCTCAAGCGCACCACCCGGGACGAGCCGGATTACGACAAGCTGATGCGCTGGCGGCTGGGGATCTTGAAGGAGCATGGGCTGGGCCTTCGGGAGATCCAGGCCACCATTGCCAAGATCGACCCGCTGCCCGGTGCCAAGGCCTTTTTGGACGAGCTGCGCTCCCTCACCCAGGTCATCATCCTCAGCGACACCTTTGAGGAGTTTGCCAAGCCTCTGATGGAAAAGCTGGGCTGGCCCACCATCTTCTGCAACTCCCTGGAGGTGGCGGAGAGCGGTGAGATCACCGGCTTCAAAATGCGCTGCGAGCAGTCCAAGCTCACCACGGTCAAGGCCCTCCAGTCCATCGGCTATGAGACCATCGCCAGCGGCGACAGCTATAATGATCTGGGCATGATCCAGGCCAGCAAGGCGGGCTTCCTCTTCAAGAGCACGGAGAAGATCAAGGCCGATTACCCGAATATCCCCGCCTATGAGGAATTTGACGAGCTGCTGGAGGCCATCAAAAAGGCCCTGTAAGGAAGACGCCACGGGCGAGATCCTTTTGAGGCGGGCCTGCCGGGCCCCGGGCCGGTTTTTCTGACCGGTATGGGCGGCCCCAGCGGGGCTCATCTTCCTGGGGAATTTTGCGCATCTCATCGGAATGACCATTTGGAAATGGAAAATATCAGAAGGGAAGATGCCGTATGAACGAGAATTTTCAGAAGCTGGGCTTCTACCCTGCGGACATCCTGCTGCCGAAAGACGCGGACATGACGCGCTGGGCAGTGGTGGCCTGCGACCAGTTCACCTCCCAGCCGGAGTATTGGGAGGCCGTGGAAAAGACGGTGGGGGACGCGCCCTCCACCCTGCGGCTCATTTTGCCGGAGGCCAAGCTGAACGACCCCGATGTGGACGATCACATCGCGGACATCAATGCGGCCATGGAGCGGTATATGGATGGGGGTGTCTTCCAGTCCCTGCCGGAGTCCCTGCTCTATATCGAGCGCACCCAGTCGGATGGAAAAGTGCGCCGGGGCCTCATCGGCATGGTGGACCTGGACCAGTACGACTTTACCCCCGGCTCCGGCGCCCTCATCCGGGCGACGGAGGGAACGGTCCTCTCCCGCATCCCGCCCCGGGTGCGGGTGCGGCAGGACGCGCCCATCGAGCTGCCTCACGTGATGCTCCTCATCGACGACCCGGCCGCCACCGTCATCGAGCCGCTGGCGGGGGAGCCGGAGATGGAGCTGCTCTACGACTTTGACCTCCAGCAGGGCGGCGGCCATTTGAAGGGCTGGCGGCTGACGCAGGGGCAGCAGTCCGCCGTGGCGGACGCCCTGGCGGCCCTGTGCGCGCCTGAGGAGCAGGAGCGGAAGTACGGCCTGTCCGGCGCGGCGCCGCTGCTTTTCGCCGTGGGGGACGGAAACCACTCCCTTGCCACCGCCAAGCAGTGCTATGAGAACCTGAAGAAGGTGACGCCGCCGGAGAAGTGGGCCGACCTGCCCGCTCGGTACGCGCTGGTGGAGGTGGTGAACAACCACGACGACGCCCTTCAGTTCGAGCCCATCCACCGGGTGCTCTTCGGCGTGGAGCCGGAGGCGTTCCTGGATGCCTTCCGCGCCGCCTATCCCAACGCCTACGAGGGTCGGGGAGAGGGACACACCATCGAATTCGTCTGGGCGGGGAACGACCGCTTTTTCACCGTTCCCGACCCCAAGGTGCAGCTGGCGGTGGGTACCCTCCAATCCGTGATCGACGCGTATCTCAAGGCTCACGGCGGTGAGGTGGATTATATCCACGGCGACGAGGTGACGCGCAAGCTGGGCGAAAAACCGGGTAACATGGGCTTCCTCCTGCCTGCCATGGGGAAGGAGCAGCTCTTCAAGACCGTCATGGCAGACGGCGTGCTGCCCCGCAAGACCTTCTCCATGGGCCATGCCCAGGATAAGCGCTACTATGTGGAGGCCCGCAGAATCAAATAAACGGAAGGGGACCCGGACCGGGTCCCCTTTCCTTGGAGCGTGAGCAGATGAGAACAAGCAGACAGGCCCCGGCCAAGATCAACCTGGCGCTGGACATCCTGGGCCGTCGGGAGGACGGGTATCACGACCTTCGCATGGTGATGCAGACCGTCTCCCTGTGCGATACCGTCACGCTGGAGGAGGGCGGGGACGGCTTTTCCCTGGAGACTGACGGGGGATTTCTGCCCCCTGGCCGCAAGACGCTGGAGCAGCGGGCGGCGGAGTCGTTTTTCTCCGCCGTGGGTCTTCCCATGCCGCCCCTGCGGGTGACGCTGGAAAAGACGACGCCGGCCTATGCGGGCCTTGGCGGCGGCAGCGCGGATGTTGCGGCGCTGCTGCGGCTTTTGCGGGAGCGGTACGCGCCCGCCCTTTCGGACGGGGAGTTGGAGCGCATCGGCCTGGAGGTGGGCAGCGACATGCCCTTCTGTGTCCGAGGCGGCACGGCTCTGGCGGAGGGCAGGGGGGAACAGCTGACGGACCTTCCGCCCCTGCCGGACTGCTGGATCGTCTTGTGCAAGCCGGACTTTGGCATCCCCACGCCGTCCCTCTTCGCCCGGGCGGATGGTGCGGCTTTTTGCCGCCGGCCGGACATCGACGGTATGGCGGCGGCCCTGGCTCACGGGGACCTTGCGGGGGTGGCGGCGCGGCTTTGCAACGTGTTTGAGGAGGTCTTGCCGCCGGAGTACGGCGAGGTCTTTTCCATCCGGGACCGCCTGCGATCACTGGGGGCCATGAACGCCGCCATGAGCGGCTCCGGCCCCGCCGTGTTCGGTCTCTTCCGACAGGAGAGCGAGGCAGCCCGGGCGGCCAATGTGCTGCGCCGGGACCACCGGGAGACCTACCTTGCCCAGCCGGTGAGAAAGCTCTGAAAGGGACCGCGTTTTCAGACCATTGGGAGAGCGGCGCTTTCCCAACAGGAGGGGCATATGACCGAGATCCTGTTTGGATATGACCATATTCTTCTGCGGGCGGAGTATCGAACGCCGGACCTGCACCGGCATCTGGCCTCCCATCTGATCCTGGGCCTCACGGGGAAGCTCTCCTGCGTCGTGGCGGGGGAGACCTTTTCGGCGGAGGGGCTTGCGATCGCCTCTGACGCGGAGCACACGGTGTACGGGGATGCGGGGGATCTTCTTTTGTACCTGTTCGACGCGACCGGCCCCGTGTCCCGGCGGCTGTCCGCAGGGCTCCTTGCCGGTCGGCTGTATGCCGTGCTGGATGGGGACACCGTGAGAAGGCTGCGGGACGCCTGGACCTCCTGCGGCGGACAGCTGTCCGCCGCGGACATGCGGCTTTTAAGCTGCTGCGACCTCGCCGGCGAGGCCGCTGGGGTGGATGAGCGGATCGACGCGGTGCTTCGCTTTTTAGAGCGCTGTGAGACCGTTCCTAAAAATATCATGGAGCAGCTTTGTGCCCAGACCCACCTCTCTCAGAGTCGGCTGTCCCATCTGTTTTCAGAGCAGATGGGCATTCCGCTCAACCGCTATCTCGTGCTGGATAAAATGAAAAAGGGCTATCTCCATTATCAAAGGACGGGGAGCATCACGAAGGCGTCGGTGTCTGCGGGCTTTGACTCCCCATCCCACTTTGCGGCGGTCTGCAAGCGGATGTTCGGACTGTCCTTTTCGGAGCTCATCAAGAGCTGAGATTAGCGTCTATTTGAAAGTTTTTTTCAGCGGAAGCTGCTATGATGAGGCCACCTTGAAAGGGGGCTTTTTTCATGGAGAGCTATGATGCTGACCGCCCCGTCATCCTCAAAAGAGGGGTGTACGCCTTGAACCGGGACAGCAATTTTGACTACCAGCTGAACCGGCTCGTCAATTGGGACGGCGGCCGGATAGAAGATGTGGAAAAAATCGCGGGGAAGATCCGCACCAGCGCCGATTGGAAACGGGAGCTGATCGCCCTGGGGGACACGGCCATGGCGGAGGGGCGCACCGAAAATGCCATCGCCTATTACCGCATGAGTGAATTTTTCATGTACGATGGCGACCCCGATAAGAAGCGGTACTACGAACTGGCCACAGCGCTGTTCTACACGTACTATGAAGCGCTCTTCACAGGAGAGAGCTCCCGGGTCGAACGGCTCTTTGTGCCATACGAAAGCGGAAGACTGCCGGTCATGCATGCGAAGCCCCGGGGAGAAAACAAGGGCACCATCGTCATGCACGGCGGAAACGACAGCTATTTTGAGGAGTTCCTCTTCACCGTTCTCTATTTGCAGGAGCAGGGGTTTGAGGTCTATCTCTTTGAGGGGCCGGGCCAGGGAGGCGTGATGCGTCTGCAGGGGATGCACTTCACGCACGAATGGGAAAAGCCGGTAAAGGCCGTGCTGGACTTCTTTGCCCTTCGGGATGTGACGATCATCGGCGTCTCGCTGGGCGGCTACCTTGCGCCGCGGGCGGCGGCATTCGACCGGCGGATCACCCGGGTCGTGGCCTGGTCGGTGTTCCCGTGCTTTCAGGATGTGATCGTGGGAACGCAGACGCCTGCGATCCAAGTTATGTTTCGCCTGCTGATGCGTCTGCACGCCCGGCCTCTGGTCAATTTTGTGTTTCAGATGAAAGCGAAACGGGAGCCCATGATCCACTGGGGCCTGCAGCACGGACTCTATGCCTATGAGGCAAGGGATGCGTATGCGTATGCAAAAAAGCTGAAGAGATACGACCTTGCGCCGATCGCGGAGCAGATCACCCAGGATGTGCTGATCGTCGGGGCGAGCCAGGACCACTTCATCGATTACCGACTGGTCGGCCGGGAGATCGCCATGCTGAAAAACGTCAGGAGCCTGACCTTCCGCCTGTTCACCGAACGGGAGGACGCGCAGAACCACTGCAACGTGGGGAACGGAAAGCTGGTGCTGGACGAAATCTGCGACTGGATCACCAGAGTGACCCGGGAGGCGTGACGGCGAAACACCCGGGGTCACATGGCGATGCTGTGCGGCTGTGGATGATACGCAGAGGCGCGTTGAAAACCGTCCAAAAACAAAAGACCGATCACAGTACGACATCCGGTTTAAAATGCCGACAGCTTGTCGATACTCTTTCAAAACGGGAACGCCGTTCCCGGGAGAAAGGGCGAAGGATATGGCATCCCACAAACTCAGACCCATGGAATTGGTGCTGCTGGCGGTACTGGCGCTGGTGCTGGCCTCCGGCGGAGCGGCGCTGCGGACCCAGGAGCGCCTGGCGGACCGGGTGGTGCGGCTCCATGTGCTGGCCAACTCTGACATGCCGGAGGACCAGGCCCTGAAGCTCCGGGTGCGGGACGCGGTGCTGGAGCGGGCAACCTCCCTTTTGGAGGAGGCACAGGACCGGCAGGAGGCCGAGGAACTGCTGCGCCGGAGCCTGCCAGAGCTGGAGGAACTGGCCCGGGGCGTGATCCAAGCCGAGGGGTATCCCTACAGCGCGGCGGCGGAGCTGCGGCAGACGGAGTTTCCCACCAAGGCTTACCAGGGATTTTCCCTGCCGGCGGGACGGTATCTGGCGCTGCGGGTGGTCATCGGCCGGGGCGGCGGGCAGAACTGGTGGTGCGTGGTGTTCCCGTCCCTTTGCACCACCGCCGCGGAGGGGCCGTCGGAGACCGTGCTGGAGGAGACCTTCTCCCCGGAGGAGCTGCGTCTCATCACGGAGGAGGAGCCGGCATATGAGCTGCGATTCCGGGTGGTGGAGCTGTGGGAGACCCTGCGCCAGCGCCTGGAGGGGGAGTGAGAAATAGAGCCGCCGGACCCTTGTGGGACGGTGGATGATCCAATGAAAATGGTAAAACCGCCGCCGGAGCTCCGGTGGCGGTTTTACCATATCAATGTCGGCAGATGGAGCGGCCCCTTCGCCAATGGACGGCTTTCGACGCCCCTGCGGCACAGCGTCTGAAGGGAAGGCAGAGGCACACGGCGCCCATTCCGGCCAAGGCACCTTTTCAGCGGGCGAGGTAGGCTTCGATGTCAAAGGGCAGCAGCCGGGTATCCCGCCGGAGGTACAGCGGGTGGTGGGGGTGGCCCGATCTCAGAGGCAGCCCGGCGGTGAACCACTGGGCGCCCGCCGCCGCTCCGTCTGCGGCAAAGTCCCGCATGCAGTCCATCAGATAGGCCCGCTTTTCGATGATATTGCCCCAGGCCGCCCACACGGCCGGACGCTCCGACAGGGAGAGGAGGTACCGGAAGGCCCGGCGGTTCTCGCTGTGAAGGGCCGCGTTGCACGCTTGCTCCATGTCGTCCGGCCGGGTGGCCCGCTGGGCATAGACGTTGAACATGAGAAAACTGTCGTATCCGTTAGAATGGGCGATGCGCTGCACCGACTGCAAGGTGGGGTCCAGAGTGTCCGGTGCGGCGGTGGAGGGGTTGATGCCCACGCAGATCAGAGGGCGGGCGCCCCGGGTGCCCAGGATGTAACGGTATTCTGAGTAGGTATTGGGAACATAGAGCCACCGCGCCGCGTCATAGTCCGGCGAGGGGAGCAGAGCCGCCTCCAGCGCCGTGTCGAAGGGCTGGAGCGCAAGGGCCTGGGTCGTGCCCTGGGGGATATGCATGGCAAAGCACCTCCTTGGTTTTCCACAGTGTAGCACAGAGTGGGAAAAAAGACAATGGGGGCTGTTTTCCCGGGAAAAGTGTGGTACAATCGAAGAAAAACTGTTCGGGAGGAGGCGGCTGTATGCTGCGGATCTGGATGGGCCGGGCCGGCACGGGAAAATCAGATCGGGTGCTGCGCACCATCCGAGACCTGGGGGACACCTCCCGCCAGATCCTGCTGGTGCCGGAGCACGCCTCCCATCAGGCGGAGGTGGACCTTTGCCGCGTGTGCGGCGACACGGCCAGCCGCCACAGCGAGGTACTCAGCTTTCGCCGCCTGAGCGACCGGGTGCTGAGCGTCACCGGCGGCATCGCCCAGGTGACGCTGGACGCCGGCGGAAAGCTGCTGACGCTCCAGCGGGCCCTCTCCGAGCTGGCGCCGGAGCTGACGGTGTATCGCCGCCCCTCCCAAAAGGCGGCCTTTTTGCAGCGGCTGCTGGCCCTGTTCGACGAGCTTCGCTGCTATGAGGTGACGCCGGAGATCCTCTACGCCCAGGCGCGGGAGATCAGCGGAGCCACCCGGGGCAAGCTCCTGGACCTGAGCCTGCTGTACGGCGCCTATGAGGCCCGGCTCCGCCAGGGCGGCCGGGACGTCCGGGACCGGATGAGCAAGCTGTGTGACCATTTGGAGGAGTCCGGCTACGTGCGGGATAAGGACATCTTCATCGACGGCTTTACCTATTTCAATGCCCAGGAGCGGCGGGCCCTGGGCGTCATGCTGCGTCAGGCCCGGTCCGTCACCGTGACACTGCTGGGCGAGGAGGGGAGCCGGGAGGAGATCTTCGAGCCGGCCCAGAGGACGCTGTGGCAGCTGCGGCGCCTGGCGGAGGCGGCGGGCTGTCCGGTGGAAACGGAGACGATGCGCGCCCGGGGCGCCGGCGCCCTGGGGCATCTGGAGCGCTGCTTCTTCGGGGAGACGGAGCCCTTTTCCGGCGAGGCCGACTGCATCCATATCCGGGAGGCGGAGTCCATCCTTACGGAGGTGGAGCAGACGGCGGCAGACATCCGGCGATTGACGGCGGCGGGCAGGGCCCGCTTCCGGGACATTACCGTCTCCGCCCGGAACATGGGAGAGTACGAGAGCAGCATCGAAACGGTTTTCTCCCGCTATGGGATCCCGGTCTATTGGAGCCGCCGCAGCGACATTCTGGAAAAGCCGGTGCTGAGCTTGCTGACCGGCGTGCTGGCCGCTGTCGGCGGCGGGTATGAGTACGAGGATATGTTCCGCTGGCTCAAAAGCGGCCTTGCGGGATTGACGGCGGAGGAGTGCGACCTGCTGGAAAATTACGTCCTCAAGTGGGAGATCCACGGTCGGATGTGGCTGCGGGAGACGGACTGGACGGAGAATCCGGACGGCTACGGTGCCCCCTGGACCGACGATCGGACGGACCGCCTGGCGGTGGTCAACCAGCTGCGCCAGCGGGTGCGCGCATGCCTGCTTCCCCTTGCGGATGGCCTGAAGGTCGGTGAGACCGCGGGGGAGAAGGTGGAATCCCTTTACAGATTTATGGAGCGTCTTTTCCTCCGGGACATGCTGGAGGAGCGGATGCATACCCAGGCGGAGGAGGGCCGCCTCCAGGAGGCGGAGGAGACGGCCCAGCTCTGGGACATCCTCTGCGGCGTGCTGGACCAGTTCGTGGAGATCCTGGGCGGGGAGCGGATGGACCTGGATACCTTCACCCGCCTGTTCCGCCAGGTGGTCACCCAATACAGCGTGGGCACCATCCCGGCCTCACTGGACCAGGTGTCCGTCAGCGAGATCACCCGAAACGACCGCCACCGCGTCCGCTACCTCTTTTTACTGGGGGCCAACGACCACGTGCTGCCCGCCGTGGGCCAGAGCGGCGGCATTTTGAATGACGACGACCGGGAGGAGCTGCGCAGCCGGGGCATCGAGCTCTCGCCCACCGGCATGGAGCAGATGCGCCTGGAGCTCCAAAACCTCTACGCGGCCCTGGCCCAGCCCACCGAGGGGCTGACGGTCAGCTACCCCATCGCGGACCTTTCCGGCACGGAGCTGCGGCCGGCCTTTGTGGTGGAGCGGCTGCGGACGCTGTTTCCCACGCTGCGCCTGGAGAAGGAGAGCGCTGGCAAGGAATATCGCTTGACAGCACAGATCCCGGCGCTGGAGGCGGTCGGACGGGAGATCGGCGGGGCGCTGTGGCGGTATTTCGCGGAGGACCCGGCCTTTGCCCCGCGCCTTTCCGCCATGGAGCGATCCGCCGCATTCCGCAGAGGAGCCCTCTCCCGCCAGGCGGTGCGCACGCTGTACGGAGAGCGCATCTCCATGTCCGCCTCCCGGCTGGAGCGGCTGCGCTCCTGCCACTTTGCCTACTTCATGGAATACGGCCTGCGGGCAAAACCCCGCCAGGCCGCCGCCTTCGATGCGCCTCAGATCGGCACCTTCCTCCACTTTCTGCTGGAAAACGTCACCCGGGAGGTCCTGTCCATGGGCGGCTTTGCCGCCGTGGACGAGGAGACGCTCCACGCTCTGACCCGGACCTACATCGACCGCTATGCCCGGGAGGAGCTGGGGGACCTTTCTGAGAAAAACGCCCGCTTCCGCTACCTCTTTGCCCGGCTGCGCACCACGGCCTATGCCATCATCGACCAGGTGGCGGAGGAGCTGCGCCACTCGGACTTCGTGCCCTTGGAATTCGAGCTCTCCTTCGGAGACCGGGGGACCCTTCCCGCGGTGGTGATCTCGGAGGTGGACGCCCAGCTGCGCATCGGCGGCAAGGTGGACCGGGTGGACGGCTGGGTGAAGGATGGCAGACTCTACCTCCGGGTGGTGGACTACAAGTCCGGCCGCAAGCGCTTCGACCTCAGCGCGGTGCGCATGGGCCTGGACATCCAAATGCTGCTCTACCTCTTCACCCTGCAAAAGACCGGCGCCCGGCACTTCGGCATGGACATCGAGCCGGCGGGCGTCCTGTATCTTCCGGCAAGGGACGACATCCTGCCCGCGGAGCGGAACCTTCCGCCGGAAAAGCTCCGAGAGCTGCGGCAGAAGGAGTACCGCCGCTCGGGGCTGCTCCTCGCCCAGCCGGAGGTACTGCAGGCCATGGAACACGAGGCGCTGACGGAGCCCCACTACCTTCCCATGCGGGTGGGACGGGACGGCCAGCTTTCCGGCGACATCGCTTCCGCTGCCCAGTTGGGAAAGCTGAGCCAGTACGTGGAGCGTCTGCTCCACCAGATCGCCCAGGAGGTGCGCCAGGGCAACATCGACGCAGACCCCTGCTGCCACAGCGAGGACGACAGCTTCTGCAAATACTGCGACTGGGCCGACGCCTGCCATTTCCAGGACGGGCGGGATGGCGACCGCCTGCGCTACATCCTGCCGGTCCGGCGGGAGGAGTTCTGGCAGATGATCGAATCGGACGCGGAGGGAGGCAAGTGAGATGGACCAGCTGACAGCCCAACAGCAGGCCGTGGTGGAAAACCGGGGCGGGAGCCTGCTGGTCTCCGCTGCCGCCGGTTCCGGCAAGACCAAGGTCCTGGTGGAGCGTCTGTTCCGTTATGTGATGGAGGAGCACTGCAATATCGACGACTTCCTCATCATCACCTATACCAAGGCGGCGGCGGCGGAGCTGCGGGGGAAGATCGCCTCCGAGCTCTCCCGCCGGATGGCCGCCGCCCCGGGGGATGGGCACCTGAGGCAGCAGCTGCTGCGGGTTTATCAGGCGGACATCAAAACGGTGGACGCCTTCTGCACAGCGCTGCTGCGGGAGAACACCCATCTGCTGGCGCGAAGCGGGGACCGATACGCCCTGACGCCGGACTTCCGAGTGCTGGACGACGGGGAGGCGCGGCTATTGCGCGAGCAGCTGCTGCGCCGGACCCTGGAATCGTTTTATGAGGATCTGACGCCTGGCGGGGCACTGCTGGCGGACACGCTGGGCGCCGGCCGGGACGACCGGAAGCTCTCCGAGCTGGTGCTGGAGGTCTATGAAAAGCTCCAGAGCCATGCCGACCCTGCCCGGTGGCTGTCCTCCAGCCGGGACGCCTGGGCGCTGCTGGACGGCAGCTTTGACGAGACGGACTACGCAAAAGAGCTCCTTGCTGCCATCCGGCGCAAGGCCGCCCACTGGGCGGAGCTTTTGCGCCAGGCTGCCCGGCGGACGGAGGGAGATGACGCCCTCGCCCGGGGGTATGGGGAGAAATTTCTCGCTGCCGCTCTCTCGCTGGAGGGACTTGCCGCCTGCCGCGGCTGGGAGGAGGCGCGCAGCGCCTGGGCCGCCGTGGTGTTCCCCCGGCTGACCACCCCCCGGGGTCGCAAGGACGACGCGGATGTGGCGGCCTTAAAGCAGGTCTGGGAGGTGTGCAAAAGCGGCGTCCAGGACCTGGAGGAGACCCTCGGCGTCAGCGGCCGGGAGGCCATGGAGGACCTTCGGACCATGGCCCCCGCCATGGAGGCCCTGCTGGACCTGACGGCCCGCTTTTCGGAGGATTACCGTCTGGAGAAGCTGCGCCGGAACGCGGCGGACTTTTCCGATCAGGAGCACCTGGCCCTGACGCTGCTGGTGGGGGAGGACGGCGGCCCCACGGAACTGGGGGAGCAGGTGGCCGCCCGGTATGTGGAGATCCTGGTGGACGAGTATCAGGATACCAACGAGGTGCAAACCGCCATCTTCCGCTCCGTCTCCCGCCGGGGAGAGAACCTTTTCACCG
>JAFUGI010000046.1 GCA_017469475.1 Oscillibacter sp.
CGCCATCCGGGCGGCCCAGCTGGGCGCCAAGGTCACCGTCATCGAGAAAGAGCACCTGGGCGGCACCTGCCTGAACATCGGCTGCATCCCCACCAAGTGCCTGCTCCACTCCGCTGAGCTGGTGGAGGACATCAAGAACCAGGGCAAGGACATCGGCGTGGAGGTGGACAATGTCCGCGTCAACTTCCCCCAGGTCATCGCCCACAAGAACGCCATCTCCAAGCAGCTCACGGGCGGCATCGCCGGCCTCTTCAAGATGAACAAGGTCAAGAAGATCGACGGTGAGGCCAAGTTCGTCGCCCCCGGCACGCTCTCCGTCAAGAAGGCGGACGGGTCCACTGAGGAGATGACCGCCGACGCCATCATCGTGGCCACCGGCTCCGTCAACTCCACGCCCCCCATCCCGGGACTGAAGGAGAACCCCAACTGCATCGACTCCACCGGCGCGCTGAGCCTGGAAAAGCTCCCTGCCTCCATGGTGGTCATCGGCGCCGGCGTCATCGGCTTGGAGCTTGCCTGCGCCTATGCCGCCTTCGGCACCAAGATCACGGTGGTGGAGGCCCTGGACCACATGCTTCCCATGTTGGATGGCGATCTCACCAAGATCGGCGTCGCCCACATGAAGAAGATGGGCATGGACTTCAACCTGGAGTGCCCCGTGCAGAGCGTGGAGCCCTCTTCCGTGGGTGCCAAGGTGGTGTGCAAGAACAAGGCCGGCGAGACCGTCAGCTTTGAGGCGGAGAAGGTGCTGGTGGCCGTGGGCCGCCGGGCCAACACCGCGTCCCTCGACCTGGAGGCCGGCGGCATTAACAACGACCGGGGCCGCATCATCGTGGACGACCAGATGCGCACCAACGTTCCCGGCGTGTACGCCATCGGCGACTGCGTGTTCGGCAAGGCCCAGCTGGCCCACACCGCCTCCGCCATGGGTGAGGTGGCTGCCGAGACCATTATGGGCATCCCTGCCGCTTACGACGAGCGGACCAACCCCACCTGTGTGTACATCGAGCCGGAGGCCGCCTCTGTGGGCCTCACGGAGGAGCAGTGCAAGGCCCAGGGCATCGAGTACAAGGTGGGCAAGTTCCCCATGGCCGCCAACGGCAAGGCTTTGATCCTCAACGGCGGCGAGGGTCTCGTGAAGATCATCGCCGGCAAGGAGTTCGGCGAGATCCTGGGCATGCACATCATCGGGCCCCGGGCAACGGACCTCATCGCCGAGGGCGCCCTTGCCATCGAGGGCGAGATGACGCTGGACGAGATCATCGCCACCATCCACTCTCACCCCACGGTCACCGAGACCATGCGGGAGGCCGCCCTCCAGGCGGAGAAGCGGGCCATCCATACCTCCAATAAGTGATCCGGACA
Source organism: Oscillibacter sp. (assembly GCA_017469475.1). Classification (GTDB taxonomy): domain Bacteria; phylum Bacillota; class Clostridia; order Oscillospirales; family Oscillospiraceae; genus Oscillibacter. The sequence continues at coordinate 1,366 of JAFUGI010000046.1, forward strand.
GGGGAGAGGTCCGGCGTTTGCCGGGCCTCTTCCGTCTGCCCTCGATCCGGAAAGGACCACCCATGAGCAAATGGGACAAAACCAGGGAAGCGCAGGAGCTGGAAGCGGCCAGCGCCAGGATACTGGGACGGCATGTCTCCCGGGAGAAGGGCATCCTCCTTCTCACGGCGACGGTCCTTGCCTGCGCGGCGCCCATGGTGTTGGGCCTGCGGCTTTGGGACGAGCTTCCGGCAGTGATCGAAACGGGACTGGTGGACGCCAACGGGCGGGACGATTCGCTGCCCCGCTGGGCGCTGGTCTTTATGGTGCCGGGCCTGTTCACGCTGCTGGATCTCATCACTCATGTGCAGTTCCTCATCCACCAGAAAAAGAATAAGGTCCCGCCCAAGCAGATCCGCTTCTTCGGCAGATGGGGCTGGCCCCTGGTGGCGTTGGCGTGCTGCGCCGTGGCTATGCCCCGCTGCGCGGGGAGGGGGGAGATCGTGGCCCCCTTGCTGACCTCCTGGGCGCTGGGCCTTTTGATGATGCTGCTGGGCGGCCAGTTTCTGGACTGCCCGCGAGACGCCAGGATCGCCCTGCGGTTCCCCGAGTGTACCGCGAGCGAGGAGGTGTGGCGCGCCGTGCACCGCTTTTCCGGGGCACTGTGGCTGGCCATGGGCCTTCTCGTGATCTACAGCGCAGCAATGGCCAAGGGAGCTTCGCTCCTGGCGGCGGCGCCGGTGGCGGCGGCCGTTCTGGCCCCGCTGGTGTATGCCAAGGCGCTGGGGCAGCGGGCAGACTGACAGAATTCGACAAAAAAAACGCAAAACTTAACAAAACTTTACTGGCTTTTGGTTGCTTTTTTTACAAAGGGTGGTATAATGCCCTACGGCGCAGTTAGGTGGAAGCGTGTGTACCGTCTGCCCATTTCGATCTGGAGAACATAGGAAGGGATTGATTCAATGAAAGCATTCAAAAAGATCATGGATGTGATTGCCTTCTTGGAGGGCTTCGTCATATCCGCGATCACCATGGTCATCACCGCCATCACGTTTGTCAACGTGCTGGTCCGGAAGTTCACCACCTCGTCTTTCGCCTGGTCGGAGGAGATCGTTGTGAACCTCTTCATCCTGCTCATCATGCTGGGCTGCGCTCTGTGCCTGCGTGAGGGCAGCATGATCAGCCTCTCTCTGGTGTTTGACCGCCTGGGCCGGACCGGCAAGAAGATCTTGGTGGCCATTACTACGGTCGTCAACTGCGTCTTCTTCAGCATCCTGCTCAAGACCGGCTGGGCCAAGGTCCTCAGTCAGATGGCCAGCGGCAAGACCACCGCCTCCCTGGGCATCCAGGAGTGGATGTACACCATCTTCCTGCCCATCGGCGCCATCTTCCTGCTGCTGCACACGGTCGAGTTCTTCATCGACGTGATGACCAACAATGCAGCCTGTGTAAAGGAGGAGGACGCCCAATGATCAACCTGATCCTGTTCGGCGGCTTCTTTGTCATGCTGCTGCTCAATATCCCTATCGCTGTGTGCCTCGGTATGAGCGCCATCTTCGCCATGATGAACGCGGGGGACAAGTTCACCATCATCGCCACCAACGTCTATAACGGCATGGCAAAGTTTTTGCTGCTGGCCATCCCGTTCTTCGTCCTCTCCGGCAACATCATGGCCGAGGCCGGCATCTCCACCCGCCTGGTGCAGTTCATCGATGACTGCGTGGGCCATCGCCGGGGCGGCATCGCCATCGTGTGCGTCATCGTGGCCTGCTTCTTCGGTGCCATCTCCGGCTCCGGTCCGGCCACCGTGGCGGCCCTGGGCATCATCCTGATCCCCGCCATGATCAACCGCGGCGGCTTCTCCGCACCCTTCTCCAGCGCCATGATGGCAACGGCCTCTTCCATCGCCATCGTCATCCCGCCCTCCATCGCATACGTGGTGTACGCCTCCATCACCGGCGTCTCCGTGGGCGATATGTTCATCGCCGGCATCATCCCCGGCATCATGATGGGTGTCGCGCTGGTCATCGTCATCATGATCGAGGTCCGCCGCAAGGGTCTGACCACCTCCCGCGAAAAGGCCACCTGGGGCCAGCGGTGGAAGACCTTCCGCTCCGCCTTCTGGGGCTTCCTGGTGCCCGTCATCATCCTGGGCGGCATCTACGGCGGCATCTTCACGCCCACCGAGGCGGCGGCCGTGTCCGTGGTGTACGGTCTGTTCGTTGGCCTTTTCATCTACCGCGAGGTCAAGCTCAAGACCCTGTACAAGATCATGGTGGACTCCGGCAAGACCACCGGCGGCATCATGCTCATCATCGGCGCCGCCACCCTCTTCAGCTACATCTGCACGGTCCACGGCATCTCCACCGCGGCCCAGGACCTGCTTTTGAGCATCTCCGGCAACAAGTACGTGTTCCTGCTGATCGTCAACATCATCTTCCTGATTGCGGGCTGCTTTGTGGACGCCAACTCCGCGTTCTACATCTTCATCCCCATCATGTATCCTGTGGCGACCCAGCTGGGCATCGACCCCATCCACTTCGGTATCCTGTCCACGGTGAACCTGGCCATCGGTCAGGTGACCCCGCCTGTGGGCGTGAACCTGTTCGTGGCCATCGGCGTCTCCGCCAAGATGGAGAACCTGAGGGACAAGACCCGCGTCACCATCGAGACCATGTCCAAGGCCGTGTGGCCCATGATCGTGGCCTGCGTGATCGCGCTGCTGCTGGTGACGTATATCCCCACGTTCTCCCTGATCCTGTTGGGGAGATGACCACTTCCGTTCTGCGGCTGCGTTTCGCAGCATCAGATACATACCCCCGCAAAAATTCAAGAGGAGGAAAACCAATGAAAAAGTTTCTTGCACTGACCCTGGCACTGATGATGACCCTGACCCTGGTCGCCTGCGGCGGCTCCGGCAGCTCCAGCAGCTCCGGCAGCACCACCCCCGCCGCCTCCGGCTCCAGCAGCACTCCTGCCGCTTCCGGCAGCGGTGAGACCAGCTTCCCCAGCATGACCCTGAAGATCGCCCTTTCCGCTACCGACACCTCCACCTGGGCTGACGGCCTGCGTTATTTTGACCAGCTCGTCCAGGAGGCCACCGGCGGCGCCGTGAAGTGCGAGATCTATGCCAGCGATCAGCTGACCGCCGGCAACCAGACCGAGGGCATCCAGGCTGTCATCGACGGCACCACCGATATGTCCGTCCACTCCAACATCATCTATTCCAACTTCGATCAGCGCTTCAACGTGGTGTCCCTGCCCTTCCTGTTCGGCACCACTGATGACGCCGACAAGGTGCTGGACGGCGCCGGCGGCGAGGCTCTGAACAAGGTCGCCGAGGGCATGGGCCTGCACCTGGTGGGCATCATGGAGAACGGCTTCCGCCATGTCACCAACAACGTCCATCCCATCGAGAAGATGGCCGACATGAAGGGCCTGAAGATCCGTGTGGCCGGCTCTCAGCTGCTCAACCGCATGTATGAGCTGTGGGGCGCCAATTACACCAACGCCAACTGGTCCGAGGTCTTCACCGGCCTGCAGACTGGCACCTACGAGGGCCAGGAGAACCCCCTGCCCACCGCTGACTCCGCCTCCATCGCTGAGGTCACCAAGTATCTGACCTACTGGACCGGCACCTATGACTGCCTGTTCTTCACCATCAACCAGGAGCTGTATGATTCCATGAGCCCCGAGCTGCAGGCCATCATCGATGACGCCGGCGCCCAGGCTGCTACCTATCAGCGCGGCATCAACCGCGAGCAGGACGAGGAGATCATGGCTCGCTGGGAGAAGGACTACGGCATCCAGATCACCCGTCTGAGCGATGAGGCCGCCGAGGAGTTCCGTCAGACCGCTCTGCCCTGCTATGACGAGTTCCGCGCCACCATCACCGACGAGGTCATGGCCGCCTTCGGTCTGTAAGATCGACAGGAAAACGGACCGCCTTTGATGCTCCGGCATTGAGGAAAAACGAGCCCGGCCCTGAAGCGTTTGTTTCAGGGCCGGGCTTTTGTGTGCGGGAGATGTGCCGCGTGGGATGATTTTTGATTTGTGAAGGGCCTGCGCGGAGCGTCCACCCAAATTTCCGAAAGGGGAGGGGCCTCACATAGCAGGAGTCCAGTCCTGCGCGGATCTCGTTCAACTCAGGCACCCCTTGAGCGGGGGCTCAGGCGTCGAAATAGCCCAGGCCGTCGGACATGACGGCCAGCCGCTCCGGCTGCAGGATCTCCACCCGCCGGTAGCCCAGGCGGACGATGCCCTCCCTGGCGAAGCGGTTGAGGACTCGGTTGGTGGTGATGCGGTTCAAGCCCACCACTGTGGCGATCTGCTCATTGGTGTAGGATACCACCGGGTCCGCCGGATCGTAGCAGGAGTGGAGGAAGTAGGCCACCTTTTTGTCGCTCTCCTGCAGGCGGACGCAGCAAAGGTAGTCTGAGAGCAGGGTGGTGCGGCGGACGAAGTGGGTGATGAGCTCCTGGATGGGCCAGTCGTTTTTCTGCCAGAGCTGCAAAAACGTACTGCCGGGCATCAGGCACAGCTCCACCGGGGAGATGGCCTGCACGCTGACGATCACCGAGGCGTGGGCTGTCAGGGATTCGGTGCAGATCATGTTGCCCTTTCCGATATAGAAGAGAGTGGTCTCGTCTCCCTCCGTGTTCAGGCAGAAGGTGCGGGCCTGGCCCTGGAGGATATAGCCCACGTTGGCCGCCGGCTCGCCTTTTTCAAACAGCATGTCGCCGGAGCGGTAGAGGCGCTTTTCACCGCTTCGGAGGAACAGCCGCTCCAGATCCGGAGATTCCAGCTTTGGCTTGCTCATGGCGGCCATCAAAAGCCCAGGTCCTCGTCCACCAGGACGACCTCGGCCTCCATACCCATCATGGGCTCCCACAAAATCAGCAGCGCCCGGCAGATGCGCTCGGGGCTCTTGCAGTCATAGCAGTGGTCTGCCTTGACGGCGCAGGGGGTGCGGGCGTTCTTTCGACGGGCGTTCATGGGCCCCGCGATGTTCCGGGCCCGGTGGATGGCCTCGTCCAGAGTGGGGGCCAGCTTGTTGCGGCCGATGACGAAGATGACCCGCTCGTGGCCGAAGAGAGTTCCCGCCAGGCGGTTTCCGATGCCGTCGATGTTGACGATCTCGCCGGTCTCTGCCAGGCCGTTGGCCGAGGTGATGTACAGCTGGGCGAAGGCGGCGTCCGGTCCCGCGGGATGACCGTGCAGGTGGGAGAAGACCGTGTTGTGGGCGCTCAGCCGCTCATAGAGCTGCATGGCGCCCAGAGACATGGAGCCGCCAAAGCCGATGGTCATGCCGTCCAGCCGGGCGTCCAGATAGTCGGCGGCTTCCTTGGCGGTGGAGAATACCTCCACCTGATACCCCCTTGCCTCCAGGTTTGTTGCTGCGACGGAAAGCTCCATACGTATGCGCTCCTTTCTTCCGTGGACCGGCCCTTCCGATGTTGGCAGCGGACGGCCTGCCATGCCGATCCGCCGGAAGAAGCCGGCCCTTTGTGAGTTTCTGCTTTTATCCTACTCAGATTTCCCGGGCTTGTCAATCGAAAGCCGGGAGGAATGGGGCGCCGCCGCCGTTTGCGAAACGGCAGAGGAGAGCTGCCGGAGGGCTCACAGGCAAAGGGAAGCGATTTCGTAGGTAAATTCTGCCCTGGATTGGGCGAAATAGCCAAATTCAGATGCAATTTTCTTACATACAAATTTGACAAAGCGGAAACAAAATGTATTTTGTTATACAATTTTAACGATAGGGCATTTGGTAAAATAAAATCATGGATCATACTGGCACCGGTGTGCGCACCGGTATATCAAGAAGGAGGCGCTGCCATGAAGAAAACTATGCTCGGACTGATGAAGGAAGCCCCTGTCAAGGGCGATTACGTGCTCCGCACGGATCTGCCCATCCCGGAGATCGGAGACGATGAGGTGCTCATCAAGGTCCATTGCACTGCCATCTGCGGCACCGACCTGCACATCATGGAGTGGGACAACTGGTCGGAAAAGCACGTCAAGGCTCCCCTCATCCCCGGACACGAGACCGCCGGCGACATCGTGGCGGTGGGTAAAAATGTGAAGGATCGCAAGGTGGGGGACCGGGTCTCCTGCGAGTCCCACATCGCCTGCGGCCACTGCTGGTTCTGCCAGCACGACATGGCCCAGATCTGCGCC
>JAFUGI010000047.1 GCA_017469475.1 Oscillibacter sp.
CGCGCTTGGTCAGGCCCCGCTTTGCCGCGGGGCCTTTTGATAAAGGAGGGCCCATGCAGGAACTGGAGAAAAAACTGAATTATACCTTCCGCCATCCCGCCCTGCTGGAGGAGGCCCTGCGCCACAGCTCCTATGCCAACGAGCACCGTTCCGGCCATATGCAGAGCAACGAGCGGCTGGAATTTTTGGGGGACTCCGTGCTGGGCTTCGTGACAGCGGCTTTCCTCTTTGCGCACCATCCGGACCTGCCGGAGGGGGATCTGACCCGCATCCGGGCGGCGCTGGTGTGCGAAAAGAGCCTGCACGAGCTGGCGGAGCGGCTGGAGCTGGGCCGCTATTTGAAGCTGGGACGGGGCGAGGAGGCCGGCGGCGGCCGCAAGCGCCCCTCCATTCTGGCGGACGCCACGGAGGCGGTGTTTGCCGCCGTGTATCTGGACGGAGGCATCGACGCCGCGTCGGCCCTCATCCACCGCTTGCTGCTGGACGGCCCCCAGGAGGAGGCGGCGGAGGAGCGCCGCCGGGACTATAAGACTGCCCTGCAGGAGCTGGTACAGCGCAAGGCGGACCAGGTGATGACCTACCGCCACGTGGGGGAGGAGGGTCCCGACCACGCCAAGACCTTCACGGCGGAGGTCCTCATCAACGGGGAATGTGCGGGCCGGGGTACCGGCCACAGCAAAAAAGAGGCTGAGCAGTCGGCGGCCCGCTCCGCGCTGGAGGCGCTGGAGCAGGGGGCCGGCAACCAGGAGTGAGCCATCTCCAAAAGCGGCAGCGCCGCTTTTGGAGATTTTTTCGCCCTGGTGACACGGGGGTAGCACAGGAACGGCGGCTGTTTTGCGCAAATTCTCGGCGGTGCAGCTGAAAGGCGGCAGCGCGGCGGTGACGGCGCAGGGGCCAAGGACCGGCCCGTTCGTCCCTTTTCCGCCTCCGGCGGCGATCTCGCCCCTCGGCGGCCCTTCGCATTTGGCGCCGGGAGGATATTTCGCGGGGCCAAGCGGAAAATCCATCCGATATTATGTAAATTTATCTGGCATTTTCAGCCTGTCCGTGCTATACTATGCTATATCCGTCTGCGCAGGTATCCGCGCCGGCGAGGATCGATCAGGGAGCGTGAGCGGATTGACGCTGTTTTCAGCCATTCTCCTGGGCATTGTCCAGGGCGTTACAGAGTTTTTGCCGGTGTCCTCCTCCGGCCATCTGGCCATTGCGGAGCAGCTTTTGGGCGTGAAGGGCGCGGCGGACATTCCGGAGTTTTTTGACGTGCTGCTGCACCTGGGCACGCTGGCGGCGGTGTTTGTCGCCTATTGGTCGGACATTCGGGAAATGGTGCTGGAGCTGTTCCGGGGCATTTCGGACATGGCCCACGGCACCACCCCGACCCCGGCGCCGCCGGCCCGGCGGATGATCCTGCTCATCATCGTGGGCACGCTGCCGCTGTTCATCGTGCTGCCGGTGCGCCATCTGGTGGAGGGCCTTGGACATAACCTCTACTTTGTGGCGGCGGCGCTGATCGTCACCGGCTGCCTGCTCTACGCCAGCGACCGGGTCCCCCGGGGCCGCAAAACGGAGCGCACCGCCTCGCTGCGGGACGTGCTGATCGTGGGCGTGGGCCAGGCCATCGCCACCTGCCCCGGCATCTCCCGCTCCGGCACCACCATCACCGCCGGGTGCTTTGTGGGCTTTGAGCGGCGCTTCGCTGTGCGCTATTCCTTTCTCATGTCCATCCCCGCCATCCTGGGGGCCAATCTTTTGAGCCTGAAGGACGCGGCGGAGGCGGGCATCGCATGGGGCGAGGTGCCCCTCTATCTCGTGGGGGTGGCGGTGGCCGCCGCCGTGGGCTATGCCTGCATCCGCCTTTTGAAGCTGATCGCCGACAAGGGCAAATTCGGCGCCTTCGCCTACTACTGCTGGGCGGTGGGCGCACTGACTCTGATCTTTACCATGATCCGATAATAACAGGGGGACTGACCGTGGCATCCGCAACACAAAAGAAATCATCCTCCGGGGGGAAGAAGAGCGCCTCCCGGAGCAGTCGGAGCGCTTCCGCTCAGGGAAAGCGCAAAAGCGCTGCCGCCCAGCAGCGTCCCGTCCGCCGAGAGGTGGGGGGCATCGTGCTGCTGGTGCTGGCGCTGTGCGTCCTCATCGGCTATTTCGGGCGGCACGCGCTGCTGATCGACTGGCTGTCCGTTTTGCTCCGGGGCCTCTTTGGATATGGGTATTGGCTGGCCGCGCCGTGCATGATCCTGGCGGGGGTCATTTTGCTCTTCCACCGGGGGCGGCCGGTGCGGCTTCGCATGACCTGCGCGCTGCTGCTGCCGCTGGCCTTCGGGTCCCTTGCCCATGTAGTCGTGTGCCGGGAGAGCTTTGACTCCTCCTTCGGCCTTTTGAAAAAGCTGTGGGAGACCGGAAACGCCATGGCCTCCGGCGGCGCCGTGTCCGGCCTGCTGGCCATCGGCGCGGTGGCGGTGGTGTCCCGGCTGGTGTCCGTGGTGCTGTTCGCGGCGCTCGTGGGGGTGCTGCTGGTGGTCGCCTTGAATCCCACCCTGCGCATCCTGATGGAGCGCCATCGGGAGCGGCCCCGGTATGAGCCGGTGGAGGAAGAGGAAGAGGAGTGGCCCCGCGTCCGCCCCGCTCAGCAGGAGGCGGTCCGCCGCCGCCCGGCGGGCAAGCAGCAGATCGACTTCCCCCTGGACGACGAGCCGCCCGCCGAAGCGCCGGAGCAGAGCCGGGAGGGGGGCTTTACCGGCTTCTTCCGCCATAAGGCGGACCAGCAGAAAACGCCGGACCAGGTCCTTGCGGAGGAGCTGGCCGCGCCGGAGACGCGACCTGACCGGCCCAAGGGAGGCAAGAGCCGCGCCGCCGTGGTGACGCCCGCCATCCCCGACCCGGCCCCCGTGGTCTCCGCCTTTACCCCCGTTGCCCCTGCCGCCCCTGTCGCGCCGCCTGCTCCCGCGGCACCGCCGACGCCTGTTGCGCCGCCGGAGAGCGCTGCCCAAAGCGCCATCGCGCCCAAGCAGACCTCCGCCCGGCAGGAGAAGACCAACACCGCCCAGGAGGTGGCGGCCCAGACCGCCGCCGTCACGGCGGAGATCCAGGAGAAGATGGCGGGGGAGGAGAATGTCTACCAGTTCCCGCCCATCACGCTGCTGCGGGAGAACCGAAACGACAACTTTGTGGAGGCCGGCGCGGAGCTGCGCAACAACTCCCGCCGCCTTGCCGAGACGCTGACCAGCTTCGGCGTGGACGCAACGCCCGCCGACGTGGTCCACGGCCCCTCCGTCACCCGGTATGAGTTCGTGCTGGATCAGGGCGTCAAGCTCAGCAAGATCACGAACCTGGCGGACGACATCGCCCTGGCCCTGGGTGCCACCGGCGTGCGCATCGCCCCCATCCCGGACAAGAGCTCTGTGGTGGGCATCGAGGTGCCCAACAAGCAGGTGACCTCCGTGCTGATCCGGGACGTGATCGAGTCCCGGGAGTTCACGGAGCACAAGTCCACCACGGCCTTCGCTGTGGGACGGGACATCGGCGGGCGGAACATCGTGGGCAGCATCGAAAAGCTGCCCCACGTCCTCATCGCCGGCACCACCGGCTCCGGTAAGTCCGTGTGCACCAACTCCCTCATCATCAGCCTCCTCTACAAGTCCACGCCGGACCAGGTCCGCTTCATCATGGTGGACCCCAAAATGGTGGAGCTGGCTCCCTACAACGGCATCCCCCATCTGCTGATCCCGGTGGTCACCGACCCCAAAAAGGCTGCTGGCGCCCTGCAGTGGGCGGTATTTGAGATGATGAAGCGGTACAAGACCTTCTCCGAGCACGGTGTGAAGAAGCTGGAGGAGTTCAACCGCCTGGCCCGCGCCCGGGAGGACCTGGAGCCCCTGCCCAGCGTGGTGGTGGTCATCGACGAGCTGGCAGATCTGATGCTGGTGGCCGCCAAGGAGGTGGAGGAGTCCATCTGCCGGGTGGCCCAGATGGGCCGCGCCGCCGGGATGCACCTGGTCATCGCCACCCAGCGGCCCTCGGCGGACGTCATCACCGGCCTTATGAAGGCCAATATCCCCAGCCGCATCGCCTTCGCCGTGGCGTCCTCGCTGGAGTCCCGCATCATTCTGGATACCACCGGCGCAGAAAAGCTGGTGGGCAAGGGCGACATGCTGTACGCCCCTCTGGGCGAGTCCAAGATCCGGGTCCAGGGCTGCTTCATCTCTCCGGAGGAGATCGAAGAGGTGGTCAGCTTCGTCAAGCAGAGCGGCGAGACCCAGTACGACGACGCGGTGATGGCCAAGATCGAGGAGTCCATGAAGGAAAAGGACAGCAAGGGGAACGGCTCCGCCTCCTCCGCCCCAACGGAGGGAGACGAGGGGGACGAGCTGCTGCCCGCCGCCGTGGAGGTGGTGCTGGAGACCGGACAGGCCTCCGCCTCCATGCTCCAGCGCCGGTTGAAGCTGGGCTACTCCCGGGCCGCCCGTCTGGTGGACCAGATGGAGGAGCGGGGCATCGTGGGACCCTTCGAGGGGTCCAAGCCCCGCCAGCTGCTCATCACCCGGGAACAGTGGCAGGAGATGCAGATGGGCGGCGCCGCGCCGGAGGAGGCGCCTCCCGCCGAGGAGGGCTGAGCTTTCCCCAGACACGTCCGGTCCGCGGCCGGGACCCTTACGAAGCGGCCGGAACCCTGATTAAGATGAGGCCCCGCCGGGAACTCTTCCCGGCGGGGCCTTGCCGCGTCTGCCCTGCACGCTGCGGAAGGGGGCAGAGAAAAAACCTACTTTCTTCCTTGGAATTTCTATACAAACGGCTCGACAAGTGCTATAATCGCGGTATATGGGCCTGTCCATGACCGCTCTGCGGCCATGGCGGCCGCCCCGCCGGCAGGGCCGGAGCGGGGCAAGGCATCATCACGCCCGGCAGGGCGAAAAGAGGGGAGGGTCCGGCGAGGGAGGAGCTCATCCGGGAGACGCTGCGCTATCTTGGCGCGGGAGAGAAGGCGCCGGACGCCCTGCGCCGTCAGGTGACCGCCGTGGCGGAGGAGCTGACGGCGGCGGTCCGCCCCCGCTGGACCTATCGGGTCTTCTCCCTGGAGCGGACGGCGGAGGGCATCCGCCTGGCGGGGACCGACTTCCTTTTGCCCGGGAAGACCGCCGAGCGGATGCTGGCCCAGTGCGGCCAGGCGGCTCTGTTCGCCTGCACCCTGGGGGCGGAGTTCGACGCCCGGCTCCGATCCTCCCAGGCCCGGGACATGGCTGGCGCCGTGATCCTGGACGCCTGCGGCAGCGCCTGGGTGGAGCAGGGGTGCGACCGGGCGGAGCGGGAGATCGCCGGCCGGTTCCCGGGTATGTATCTGACCGACCGGTTCAGCCCCGGCTACGGGGACCTGCCCCTCTCCCTCCAGCCGGCGTTCTGCGCCCTGCTGGACGTGGGGCGGCGGCTGGGCGTCTCCGTGACGGATCGCTTTTTGATGGTCCCCACCAAGTCCGTCACGGCGGTGGCCGGCCTTTCCGACCGGCCCCAGATGGCCCGCATTCGGGGCTGCGAATACTGCTCCATGCAAACGACCTGTGCACTGAGAAAGAGAGGGATGCGCTGTGCGCTTTGAACATTTGGACCGGATCGTGTTTTTGGACGGCGCCATGGGGACCGTTTTGCAGCAGCGGGGCCTCCCGCCGGGAGGCCAGCCGGAGCTGCTGAATCTCACGGACCCGGAGCTGCTGCTGAGCATCCACCGGGACTATATCGCCGCCGGCAGCGAGATCATCTACGCCAACACCTTTGGCGCCAATGGGCTGAAGCTCCGCTCCAGCGGCCACAGCGTGGAGGAGGTGGTCACGGCGGCGGTGTCCATTGCCCGCCGGGCCGCTGAGGGCACTGGCGCCCGTGTGGCGCTGGACATCGGGCCCCTGGGGGAGCTGCTGGAGCCCATGGGCTCGCTGACCTTTGAGCGGGCCTATGACCTCTTTTGCCAGATGACCCTGGCCGGGGAACGGGCCGGGGCGGACCTGGCCGTCATCGAGACCATGACCGATCTGTACGAGGCCAAGGCGGCGCTTCTGGCCGTGAAGGAAAACACGGCGCTGCCGGCCTTTGTCACCATGTCCTTTGAGGGCGGCGGCCGCACCTTCACCGGCTGCACCGTGGCCTCCATGGCCCACACGCTGGAGGGGCTGGGAGCGGACGCCATCGGGCTGAACTGCTCCCTGGGCCCGGACCAGCTGGCGCCCCTTCTGCGCCAGCTGTGCGAAAACACCCGCCTGCCTGTGATCGCCAAGCCCAACGCGGGCCTTCCCGACCCGGTGGACGGGCACTACGACATGGGGCCGGAGGACTTTGCCCGGGCGCTGGTGCCCTGTGTGGAGGGCGGCGTCACGATCGTGGGCGGCTGCTGCGGCACCTCGCCGGAGTATATCCGCCGCCTGCGTGCCGCCCTGGCGGACTACGCACCATCGCCCCGCCGCTCCGGGGGCGGCAGCTTTGTCTGCACCCCGGTGACCCCCCTTCGGATCGATGGAGTCCGGGTCATCGGCGAGCGGATCAACCCCACCGGGAAAAAGCGCTTCCAGCAGGCGCTGCTGGAAAACGACCTGGACTACATCCTGGATGTGGCCGTTGCCCAGGAGGACGCCGGCGCCGACATTTTGGATGTAAACGTGGGGTTCCCCGGGGTGGACGAGGTGGAGATGCTGCCCCGGGTGGTGAAAAAAATCCAAAGCGCCGTGTCGCTGCCGCTGCAGTTGGACTCCTCCAATCCGGCCGCGCTGGAGGCGGGACTGCGGGTCTATAACGGCAAGGCGGCGGTGAACTCCGTCAACGGCGAGGCGGCGGTGCTGGAGCGGATCTTGCCCATCGTGAAAAAATACGGCGCTGCCGTGGTGGGCTTGACCCTGGATAAGGGCGGCATCCCCCAGACGGCGGAGGGCCGCTTCGCCATCGCCCGGCGGATTCTGGACGCCGCCCTGGCCCACGGCATCCCCAGGGAGGACGTTTGGATCGACTGCCTGACACTGACGGTTTCCGCCCAGCAGGACCAGGCCCGGGAGACGCTGCTGGCCTTACGGCGGGTGCGGGAGGAGTTGGGACTGCAGACAGTGCTGGGCGTTTCCAACATCTCCTTCGGCCTTCCCAACCGCGGCCTCATTACCCAGAACTTCCTGGTCCAGGCCATGGGCGCGGGGCTGACGGTGCCCATCATCAACCCCAATCAAAAGGAGATGATGGACGCGGTGGCGGCCTTCCGGGTCCTCTCGGGGGAGGACGCGCAGTGCCGGGCGTATATCGACCGGTTCACCGGCCAGGAGACGAAGACCGCCGCCCCCTCTGCTGCCGCGCCGCTGACGCTGGAGGATGCCATCGCCCGGGGCCTCAAGAGCGAGGCCGCGGCCCTGGCCCGCACTGCCCTGGCGGAGGAGGACGAGCTCTCCCTGGTGGAGCGGCGGCTGATCCCCGCCCTGGACCGGGTGGGGGAGGGCTATGAGCAGGGGAAGGTGTTTTTGCCCCAGCTTCTCAGCGCTGCCCAGGCCGCCCAGTCGGTGTTCGAGGTCATTCGGGCCTCCATCGCGGAAAAGGGCGCCGCCCCGGTGAAAAAGGGTCATCTCATCGTGGCCACGGTCCAGGGCGACATCCATGACATCGGGAAAAACATCGTCAAGACCGTGCTGGAAAATTACGGCTACGAGGTCACGGACCTGGGCCGGGATGTGCCGCCGGAGACCATCGTGCAGGCGGCGGTGGAGGGGCAGGTGCGCCTGGTGGGCCTGTCCGCCCTGATGACCACCACCCTCCCCGCCATGGAGGAGACGGTCCGCCAGCTGCGTGCCCTGCCTCATCCGCCGGTGACCTTTGTGGGCGGCGCCGTGGTGACGCCGGAATATGCCCGGAGCATCGGCGCGGACTACTATGCCAAGGACGCCCGCGAGAGCGTGGAGATCGCCCGGGAGGTGTTTGGATGACGGCGCTGCGAGACCGCCTGCAAAGCGGGAGGCCCCTGCTCTTCGACGGGGCCATGGGCACCTATTTCGCCGCCCGCTACGGCGAGGGCCGGTGCGAGCTTGCGGACCTGGACCGGTCGGAGGCGGTGCGCGCCATCCACCGGGCCTATCTGGACGCCGGGTGCGAGGCCATCCGCACCAATACCTTCTCCGTCAGCGCGGACCTTGCCGGCGGGGAGGAGGATCTGAGCCGCAGTCTCATCCAGGCGGGCTGCCGCCTGGCGCTGGAGACAGCGGCGCCCTACGGCGCCTATGTGTTTGCGGACATCGGCCCCGCGCCGGAGGGAAAGGCACTGGACCGGGGCGCGGTGTACAGCCGTCAGGCGGAGCTTTTCCTGGACCAGGGCATCACCTGCTTCCTCGCGGAGACCCTGCCCTCCGACGAGGGGATCGCGGACCTGGCGGCGGAGCTGAAGGCCCGCTGCCCGGAGGCCTTTTTGCTGGTCTCCTTCGCCGTGGGCCACGACGGCGTGACCCGGGAGGGCCTTGCCGGCGGGGAGCTTTTGCGGCGGACGGCGGCCATTCCCGGGGTGGACGCGGTGGGCTTCAACTGCGTCTCCGGCCCCCAGCACCTGCTGGAATACATCCAGACCCTGGACCTGACGGGCATCACCCTCTCTGTCATGCCCAACGCCGGCTACCCCACGGTCCTGGGCCGGCGGATCGCCTTCCAGGGAACGCCGACCTACTTCGGCCAGAAGCTATCCCAGATCGGGGCGGCGGGGGCCGCCATCGTGGGCGGCTGCTGCGGCACCACGCCGGA
>JAFUGI010000048.1 GCA_017469475.1 Oscillibacter sp.
GCCACTGGAAGGGGTACGACCAAAAGGCCCCCCTCTTCGGCGCGGCGGCCCGATACGCCTATGAGACCTATGGCCTGACGCCGGTGTTCACCGCCATCGAAAAGCACCAGGACCCCACGGCCAACCGCCCGGCGGCCCAAGAGCTGGACATCCCCCACTATTTTCTGGACGACGCCGGCGGCGCCGGGACCATCATCGGGGCCCTGTCCCGGATGGAGGTGGTGGTGTCCATGCGGCTCCACGCGCTGATCTTCGCCGCGGGACAGGGCGTGCCCCTGGCGGGGGTGGTGTACGACCCCAAGGTCTCCGCCTTCCTGCGCTACATCGGCCAGGAGAACTTCACGGACCTGGACTCCCTGGACGAGGGGACGCTGTGCGCCATGATCGACCGGGCCGTGGCCCAGTCCCGGGAGCCGGAGGCCCAGAGGCGCGCCGTGGAACACCTGCGGGGCATCGAAAGCCGCAACGCCGCCGCCGCCAAGCGCCTGCTGGAGATCTGACGGCGCTCTGTAAAAGTGAGAATGACCGCATCCGTCGGATGCTGAAAAGAACAGGAGGAACACGATGAGCAAGAAACTGGTCGCATATTTTTCCGCCAGCGGCACCACCGCCCGGACTGCCCGGGCCTTGGCCGAGGCGGCCGGCGCGGACCTGTACGAGATCCGCCCCCGGGTCCCCTACACCCACGCGGACCTGAACTGGATGGACAAAACCGCCCGCAGCACCCTGGAGATGAAAAACCCCGCCTCCCGCCCCGCCATCGTGACGGGGGACCTGGACCCCGCCGGGTACGACACCATCCTCCTGGGCTTTCCCATCTGGTGGTACACGGCGCCCACCATCATCAACAGCTTCCTGGAGGCCTATGACTTCTCCGGGAAGACCATCGTCCTCTTTGCCACCTCCGGCGGCAGCGGCTTCGGCAAGGCGGCGGAGGGGCTGCGCGCCAGCGCCCCCGGCGCCGTGGTCCGGGAGGGCAAGGTCCTCAACGGCCGCCAGAGCGCCGAGAGCCTGCGCGCCTTTGCGGACGCACTGTAAGGAGGGAACCCTATGCGAGAGAAGATCGTGCAGACCGCCGGTCGGGACGCCCTGGGGAGCTTTGCCCCTCAGTTCGCCCACCTGAATGACGACGTGCTCTTCGGCGAGGTGTGGAACGAGGAGACGCTGGACCTGAAGACCCGGTGCATCATCACGGTGGTGCCCTGCTGTCCTCCGGCATCACAGACAGCTCCCTGGTCCACCACCTGCAAAACGCCAAGGCCCACGGCGTCACCCGGGAGGAGATCGCCGCCATCATCACCCATGCCGCCATGTATGTGGGCTGGCCCAAGGGCTGGGCGGCCTTCCGCCTGGCCAAGGACGTGTGGGGCGAGGAATAAGGAAGCGAAATCGGCACTGAGACGAAAAGAGAGTGGAGAGGCGCGATGCCTCTCCGCTCTCTTTTTGCCGTATAGAACGCTATCGCCGTCAGCGGTCGTTTCGCTCCAGCTCCTTCTCCTGCGCGTGGTGGGCGTTGGCGTGGACGTTGATGTGCCGGGCCTTCAGCTTGGAGTCCAGGATGAGCTGGCTGCTGTAAAGCCCGCTGTACCCGGAGAGCATGAAGCTGATGCCGCAAGCCAGGGCAAAGTACAACAGGCCCCCGTCCCCGAAGAGCTCCACCGCCAGGAAGATGGAAGCCAGGGGGCAGTTGGTGGCGCCGCAGAACACGCTGATGAGCCCCACCGCCGCCGCAAAGGGGGCGGGGATGCCCAGAAGGGGCCCCGCCACGCACCCGAAGGTGGCCCCCACAAAGAAGGAGGGCACCACCTCGCCGCCCTTGAAGCCGGCGGCCAGAGTCACGGCGGTGAAGAGCAGCTTGAGCAAAAACGCCTCCGGCCGGGCCGTCCCCTGCTCCACGGCGGCGGTGATGACCTCCATGCCCGCGCCGTTATAGTCCCCGGTGCGGCAAAGAAGCGTCAGGGCGATGACCGCCGCACCGCCCACCGCCGAGCGGACCCAGGGGTTGGGCAGGCCCTTTTTCATGCCGTGCTCCACAGCGTGGAGGAACTCGCAGAACAGAACGGACACCAGCGCGCACAGCACCGCCAGCACCGCCGTGCGCAGCAGCATCCCCGCCGCCAGGTCCGGCGCCGCCACAGCAAAGCGGGTGGGCGCCACCCCCATGAGAAGGGACACCCCATAGGCCACGATGGCGGCCGTCAGGCAGGGGACCATCACCGCGTGGTAGTACATGCCCACGCTCACCACCGTCATGGCGAAGATGGCGGCGGTGAGCGGCGTTCCGAAGAGGGCGGAGAAAAAGGCCGACATGCCCGCCATGGTGGCGGTGCGCCGGTCCCGGTCGTCCAGGCGGAAGAGGCGGCCGGTGTGGTAGCCGATGGTGCCGCCCATCTGCAGCGCGGCGCCCTCCCGTCCGGCGGAGCCGCCGCAGAGGTGGGTCAGCACCGTGCCCAGAAAGATGGCCGGCAGCAGCCCCAGGGAAATGCCCCGGCCCAGGTGGATCTCATCCAGAATGTCGTTGGTGCCCTGGCCCTCGGTGCCGGTCAGCTTGTAGATGGCCGTGATGATGAGACCCACCGCCGGCAGCAGGTACAATAGCCAGGGGTGCTCCCCCCGCAGCTCCGTTGCCAGATGGACGCCGATGTGGAACGCGGAGCCGATGACGCCGCACAAGATCCCCGTCACCAGCGCCAGGGCCAGCCACTTCCCCAGCGCCAGGGCGTAGAGCCGCCAATGTCCGAAGTAGGCGGCGATGCGCTTTCCCAGTCCCTGGTTCATACGCCCACGGCCGCCTTTCCGTCCAGCCGCTGCTCCAGCGTCTCCGGCCGCTTGAGATACCGCTCAAAGGCGGCGAAGAAGCGGGAGTACTCGATGCCGGTGGCGATGCGCTCGTCCATCACCACGCCCAGGGGCATCTTCTTTTTCCGGCTGCCCGCCGGCGCCTGGGGGTCCGGCACGGGCTTGCCCATGCACACGAACACACTGGTGGTGCCGAACTCATAGCAGTGGTGGAAGATGTAGCTGGTGTTGATGGAGGCGAGATTGGTGATGAAGAGACTGGTGTGGAAGGGGCTCAGGTCGATGATCTTCCGGGGGAGCAGACCGTGGAGGTCCAGGTGGTAGGCAAGCCAGAACACGAACCGGGCAAGCCCCGGCACGGCGAAGGCGATGCTCGCAAATTTGTCCGTTCGGTTGTCGTGCTCCGCCGCCTGGTTGCGGTCAATGATGTCCTGGATCTTGTGGCTGATGGTGAACACGTCGTCCTCCGGCTCCAGAAAGACCTTCAGGGAGGTCTCATCCGGCGTGCCGTCCGCCCGGGTCTTGAGGATCACGAAGCTGAAGCAGAAGTGGTTGCGCTTGTAGATCCTGCGGTTCATCACAAAGTAGTTCACCTTGGGGTTTTCCAGCGCCGCCTTGTAATAGGCGGCCACCAGCACGCTCATGTGGGTCACATGGCGGCCCTCCCTCCGCTTCTGGCGGATGAAGGCGCGGACGATGTCCTCGTCCACATAGTCGCTGGCCCAGTTCTGGGCGTCGAAGCGCTTGGGCATGATGTAGGGCAGCGCCCGCATGATGGCGGTGGGGTCTTTTGCCAGCGTTCCGTCCGGTCTCACGGCTGTCACCTCGTTCTTTCTCTTCGATTCTTAATGGTTTCTTAACGGTTCGATTATAGGGGAATCGGCCGGCGATTGCAACTACTTTTCACTGCCGCCCCACCGCAGGACAAGGTCCGCAAGGCGCCCGCCCGCAAGGCCAGCCGCCGTGCCCACCACCGCGCCGCCCAAAACGTCGCTGGGCCAGTGGACGTACAGGTACAGCCGGGAGAGAGCAAGGACCGCCGCCAGCACCAGCGCCGGCAGCCACAGCCGGCTTTTGGAGCGGCGCAGGGCCGCCGCGGCGGCAAAGGAGACGGCGGTGTGGCCGGAGGGGAAGGAGGCGTCCGCCGGCGGCGGCACCAGCAAAGGGACCGCACGCACCGCAAAGGGCCGGACACGGCCCACCAGAGGCTTGATGAGCAGGTTGCAGGCCAGAAGGTCCACCGCCAGGGCGAGGGCCAGGGCGACGCCGGTCCGCCGGGTCCGGGGAATGGCCAGCAGCACCAGACACAGCACGATCCACACCTCCCCGTGGTCGCACAGTCGGCTGACCCAGGGCATCACCGCGTCCAACACACCGCAGCGCAGGTGGGCGCCGATCCAGTCCAGAATGGCAAGCTCTGCCGTCTGCATTGATCCTCTCCCCTTTCCGTGATCCTTCGTCAAGCCGCGTTTTGCGGCGGAGGGTCCCCGCCGCCTCTGGCGATCCGGGCCGCTTTGGAGCATCTTACCACATCCCGCCCCGGATTTCCACCGGGAAAGCGCCGCTTCTTTCGCCAAAAGGGCCGCCGCCCGGCCCCTTCTCCCCCGCACCTGACAAGCCGTGGAAAACAATGCCGGCGCAATCTGTCAGTTTTGCCAATTGCGGGACGGCAAAAAGTTCGCTACAATTGGTAGTACCTTTAATGGGGTATTACCTATCGGAGCAGGAAAGGATGTGTGGATCTATGAGCAGTCAGCCGACGCAGGACAAGACCATCCGCGCACAGCTGCTGTACGACATGCGGGAAGGGCAGTATGCCGACTGCCAGCGGCTTCCCAGGGAGAGCGCGCTCTCCGAGCGGCTGGGCATCAGCCGCACCCAGCTGCGGGACATTCTGGCCTCCTTGGAGCGGGAGGGCTTCATCACCCGCCGCCACGGCGTGGGCACCATCATCAACCGGCACGTGCTTCGCGTTCCCAGCCGAATGGACATCGAGGTGGAGTTCCTGGACATGATCCGCCAGAGCGGCTGCCAGCCGGGCGTGGCCTTTGTGCGCGTGGCGGACGGCACGGCGGACGACGCCCTGGCCCGCCGCCTCCAGATCCCCGCGGGCACGGAGGTGCTGCGCGTCTCCCGCCTGTGCACGGCCGACGGCCGCCCCGCCATCTACTGCGACGACGTGGTGGAAAAGGCCCTGGTGCGGGGCAGCTACACCATCAACGACCTCAAGCTCCCCATCTTCCACTTTTTGCAGCAATTCTGCGGCGTGTATCCCTATCTGGACCTGACCGACCTCTCCCCGGCCTGCGCGGACGCGGCCCTGGCGGAGATCTTCCAGGTCCCGGTGGGCACGCCGCTTTTGCATATGGACGAGGTGGATTACGACATCGACGGCCGGCCCGTCTTCTACTCCTCGGAGTATTTTGCGGACGGCATCTTCCGCCACACCGTCATGCGCAAAAAGCTGTGATGCCGGCGCCCCGGCGCCGCTCCATCTGTGATACCTCTATATTTCCGAAAGGAGCAGACCGATGAAAAAAGTTGCCGTCATCATGGGAAGCGACTCCGACGGGCCGGTGGTCAAGGCCGCCTGCGCCCAGCTGGCGGAGCTGGCCATTCCCTCTGAGGCCCACATCCTCAGCGCCCACCGCACCCCCGCCGCCGCGGCGGACTTTGCCCGCACGGCCCGTGCCCGGGGCTTCGGCGTGTTGATCTGCGCCGCCGGCATGGCAGCCCACCTGGCTGGGGCCTTCGCGGGGAACTCCACCCTGCCGGTCATCGGCATCCCCATGAAGGGCGGTGCCCTGGACGGGCTGGACGCCCTGCTCGCTACCGTCCAGATGCCAAGTGGCATCCCGGTGGCGACGGTGGCCCTGAACGGGGCGAAAAACGCCGCCGTGCTGGCGGCGGAGATCCTGGCCGTGGCGGACGAGGACCTGGCCGCCCGGCTGGACGCCGGCCGCGCCGCCATGGCCGCGCAGATCGCGGAAAAGGAGCGGGCGCTCCAGGCGGAGCTGGGGCGCTGAGCCCCCCTTCCCCTCCGGCGGGGCCGGACATTCTATACCTTCACGAAAGCGAGAAACGAGCATGGGTGGTTTTTTTGGCGCCATCTCCCAGCGGGACTGCGTGCTGGACATCTTTTTCGGAGTGGACTATCACTCCCATCTGGGGACCCGCCGGGGCGGCATGGTGATCTATGACCGGGAGACCGGCTTTCAGCGGCAGATCCACAGCATCGAGAATACGCCCTTCCGCACCAAATTCGAGGCGGATCTTCCCGATTTCCACGGGTGCAGCGGCATCGGCTGCATCTCCGACAGCGACCCCCAGCCGCTGCTGGTGCGCTCCCATCTGGGACTGTACGCCATCACCACGGTGGGCCGCATCAACAACGCCGAGCAGCTGGTGGCGGACTATTTTTCCGACCACGGCCACCAGTTCATGGCCCAGAGCAGCGGTCAGATCAACGCAACAGAGCTGACCGCCGCCCTCATCAATCAGAAGGACTCCCTGCTGGAGGGCATCCGCTACGCCCAGGAGACCATCGACGGCTCCGCCAGCATCCTGCTCCTCACGCCGGAGGGCATCCTGGCCGCCCGGGACAAGTGGGGGCGGCTCCCCGTTCTGGTGGGGCGAAACGGCCAGGGCTGCTGCGTCTCCTTTGAGTCCTTCGCCTACCAGAAGCTGGGGTATCAGACCGTTTACGAGCTGGGGCCCCGGGAGATCGTGCGCATCACGGCGGAGGGGGTGGAGTCCCTCTCCCCGCCGGGGGACCAGATGCGCATCTGCGCCTTCCTCTGGACCTACTACGGCTATCCCAACTCCAACTACGAGGGCGTCAACGTGGAGGTCATGCGCTACCGCAACGGCGAGATCATGGCCCGGAATGAGGTGGCCAGGGGGCAGCTTCCCAAGGTGGACTTCGTGGCGGGCGTGCCGGACTCGGGCCTGCCCCACGCCATCGGCTTCGCCAACCGCAGCGGCAAGGCCTTTGCCCGCCCCTTTGTGAAGTACACCCCCACCTGGCCCCGGTCCTTCATGCCGGAAAACCAGGCCGTCCGCAACCAGGTGGCCAAGATGAAGCAGATCCCCGTACCCGAGCTCATCCAGGGGAAGAAGCTCCTCTTCGTGGACGATTCCATCGTCCGGGGCACCCAGCTGCGGGAGACGGTGGAGTTCCTTTACGAGAGCGGCGCGGCGGAGGTGCACATGCGCTCGGCCTGCCCGCCCATCATGTACGGGTGCAAGTATCTGAACTTCTCCCGCAGCAACTCCGACATGGAGCTCCTCTCCCGCCGCACCATCCAGTCCCTGGAGGGGGACGAGGGCCAGCAGCATCTGGAGGAGTACGCCGACGCCTCCACAGAGCGGGGCGGGTGCCTGCTCAAGGCCATCTGTCAGGAGATGGGCTTCGACTCCCTGGGCTACCAGACGCTGGAGGGGCTGCTGGAGGCCATCGGCATCGACCGGGACAAGATCTGCACCTACTGCTGGACCGGGCGGGAATAAGGCGGCCCCGCCGCCCATCCCGCGCCCCTTCATCCCATCACACCACATCCGATCGCGAAATGTGTTTCGCCATTTCTCAAAGGAGGACATACGATCATGCAAAAGCTGGAACAGGTATACGAGGGCAAGGCCAAGAAAGTCTTTCGCACCGACGACCCCGAGCGGTTCATCGTGGATTACAAGGACGACGCCACCGCCTTCAACGGCGCCAAAGAGGGCACCATCGTGGGCAAGGGCGTCATCAACAACCAGATGACCAACCGCCTCATGGTCCGCATGGAAAAGGCGGGCATCCCCACCCACTATGTCCAGGAGCTCAGCGAGCGGGAGACTCTGGTGAAAAAGGTCTCCATCGTGCCGCTGGAGGTCATCATCCGCAACATCTCCGCCGGCCACTTCGCCTCCCGTTACGGCGTGGAGGAGGGCATCGTCTTCGACGCGCCCACCATCGAGTTCTCCTACAAGTGCGACGAGCTGGACGATCCCCTGCTCAACGCCTACCACGCCGTTGCGCTGAAGCTGGCCACCTGGGAGGAGATCGAAACCATCAAGAAGTACGCCTTCGCCGTCAACGACGTGCTCAAGGCCTTCTGGGCGGAGTGCGGCGTGACGCTGGTGGACTTCAAGCTGGAGTTCGGCAAGCTCTCCGACGGGACCATCGTCCTGGCCGACGAGATCAGCCCCGACACCTGCCGCCTCTGGGACGCCAAGACCCACGAAAAGCTGGATAAGGACCGCTTCCGCCGGGACATGGGCGGCGTGGAGGACGCCTACGCCGAGATCATGAAGCGCCTCCTGGCCCATGACGCGGACTGAGCATGCCGCCCCGGCGCCCCGCCTCAACGGAGAGGCGGCCCCCGCCGGGCTTTCCCACCGCCATCTCCACGAGGAGTGCGGCGTCTTCGGCGTCTTTTCCCGGGCTCCGACAGACGTTGCCTCCCTGACCTATTACGGGCTTTACGCCCTTCAGCACCGGGGGCAGGAGAGCTGCGGCATCGCAGTCAACGACGACGGCGTCTTTACCGACTGCCGCGCCGCGGGCCTGGTGGGCGACGTCTTCACCCACGAGCGTCTTTCCGCCCTGGGGCCGGGCAGCATCGCCGTGGGCCATGTGCGCTACGCCACCACCGGGTCCGACATCGACCGCAACGTCCAGCCCATCCTGGTGAACCACCGCAAGGGCCGCATGGCCCTGGCCCACAACGGCAATCTCACCAACTCCCTGGCCCTGCGGGAGGAGCTGGAGAGCCGGGGCTCCATTTTTCACACCACCACGGATTCGGAGGTCATCGCCTACATCATCGTGCAGGAGCGGCTGCGCACGCCCTCCATCGAGGCGGCGGTCTCCGCCGCCATGGACCGCATCCAGGGCGCCTACTCCCTGGTGATCTCCTCCCCCACCAAGCTCATTGCCGTCCGGGACCCCAACGGCTTCCGGCCGCTGTGCATGGGCCGGCTGCGGGACGGCTCCGTGGTCTTCGCCTCCGAGTCCTGCGCGCTGGACGCCGTGGGCGCCCAGTTCGAGCGGGACCTCCTCCCCGGCGAGATCGTGGTGGCAGACAGCGGCGGCGTCCGGTCCGACACCGGACACTGCGGCCGCTCGCCGCGCCATCTGTGCGTGTTTGAGTTCATCTACTTCGCCCGGCCGGACTCCGTGATCGACGGCAGCAGCGTCCACACCGCCCGGCAGCGGGCCGGGGCCTTCCTGGCCCTGGAGCATCCGGTGCAGGCAGACGTGGTGGTGGGTGTGCCGGATTCGGGGCTGGACGCCGCCCTGGGCTATGCCCGCCAGTCCGGCATCCCCTACGGCATGGGCTTCATCAAAAACAAGTACATCGGCCGCACCTTCATCTCCCCCACCCAGGCCATGCGGGAGGACGAGGTGGCCATCAAGCTCAACCCCATCCGCTCCGTGGTGGAGGGCAAGCGGGTGGTGCTGATCGACGACTCCATCGTCCGGGGCACCACCTGCCGCCGGACCATCGACCTTCTGCGCCGCTCCGGCGCCCGGGAGATCCACATGCGGGTCAGCGCGCCGCCCTTCGTGTGCGCCTGCCACTACGGGACCGACATCGACGACCCCGCCAAGCTCATCGCGAACCACCACTCCGTTTCGGAGATCGCCCGGATCATCGGCGTGGACTCCCTGGGCTATCTGAGCCTTGAGAACGTTGTGAAGCTGGCGGACAACACCTGCGGCTTTTGCACCGCCTGCTTTGGCGGCGGCTACCCCACCCCCGTGCCAAAGGACCGGGGGAAGGACCGCTTTTCCTATAAAATCAGCGAAAGGACGAAGGAACATGCGTAGTTTTTCTGACAGCTACCGCCAGGCCGGCGTGGACATCGAGGCCGGCTATGCCGGCGTGAAGCTGATGCGTCCGGCAGTGGAGCGCACCGCCATCCCCGGCGTCCTGTCCGGCATCGGCGGCTTCGGCGGCCTGTTTGCCCCGGAGCTTGCCGGAATGAAACGGCCGGTGCTGGTCTCCGGCACCGACGGCGTGGGCACCAAGCTCCGCATCGCCCAGCTGCTGGGCAGGCACGATACCGTGGGCATCGACTGCGTGGCCATGTGTGTCAACGACATCATCTGCTGTGGCGCGAAGCCCCTCTTTTTCCTGGACTACATCGCCATCGGCAAAAACGAGCCGGAGAAAGTGGCCTCCATCGTGTCCGGCGTTGCGGAGGGGTGCGTGCAGGCGGGCTGCGCCCTCATCGGCGGCGAGACCGCCGAGCACCCCGGCATGATGGCCGCCGAGGACTATGACCTTGCGGGCTTCTCCGTGGGCATCGTGGACGGGGAGCGCATCCTGGACAGCTCCTCCATGGCCGCCGGGGACATCGTGCTGGCCCTGCCCTCCTCCGGCATCCACTCCAACGGCTACTCCCTCGTGCGCAAGGTCTTCGACGTGGAGCACGCCGACCTCTCCCGCCGTGTGCCGGAGCTCTCCTGCACTTTGGGGGAGGCCCTGCTGGAGCCCACGCGCATCTATGTCAAGCCCGTTCTCGCCCTCATGGACGCCGTGCGCGTCAAAGGCGTGAGCCACATCACCGGCGGCGGCTTTTTCGAAAACATCCCCCGGTGCCTTCCGGAGGGGCTGAGCGCGAAGATCGACAAAGCCGCTATCCAGACGCCGCCCATCTTCTCCCTCCTCCAGAGTCTTGGCCGCATCCCGGAACGGGACATGTTCAACACCTACAACATGGGCGTGGGCATGGCCGTGGTGGTTTCCAGGGAGGATGGGGACCGGGCCATGGAGATCCTGCGCAGTGCGGGGTGCGGCGCCTACGTCATGGGCGAGATCGTGCCCGGCGAGGAGCGGGTGACGCTATGCTGAGCAAGGCCCGCATCGCCGTTTTCGTCTCCGGCGGCGGCACCAATCTGGAGGCGCTTCTAAAGGCCCAGGAGTCCGGCGCCATCCCCCACGGGGAGATCGTGCTGGTCCTCTCCAGCAGCGCCGGGGCCTACGCCCTGACCCGGGCCGCGAACCACGGCGTCGCCGCCGTGACCGTTCCGCGAAAGGGCCGGACCCAGGCGGAATTCGAGGCAGAGATCGCCGCCCGCCTGGAGGCGGAGCGCATCGACGTCATCATCCTCGCCGGCTTCCTCTCCATCCTCTCGGCAGACTTTGTCCGCCGCTGGCCGGACCGCATTTTGAATGTCCACCCCTCCCTGATCCCCTCCTTCTGCGGCAAGGGCTTTTACGGCCTGCGGGTCCACGAGGCGGCCCTGGCCCGGGGGGTGAAGGTCACCGGCGCCACGGTGCACCTGGTCAACGAGATCCCGGACGGGGGCCGCATCCTGCTGCAAAAGGCGGTGGACATCCAGCCCGGCGACACGGCGGAGATCTTGCAGCGCCGGGTCATGGAGCAGGCGGAGTGGGTCCTCCTGCCCCGGGCGGCGGAGCTCTTATGTGAACAACTGACAGAAAGCGGGGAACCATCATGAACGAACTGGAACTGAAATACGGCTGCAACCCCAACC
This sequence comes from Oscillibacter sp., assembly GCA_017469475.1. GTDB lineage: Bacteria > Bacillota > Clostridia > Oscillospirales > Oscillospiraceae > Oscillibacter. The sequence goes on from JAFUGI010000048.1 coordinate 11,291, forward strand.
AGAAGCCCTCCCGCATCTTCCTGCGAAACGGCGATGACCTGCCCATCACGGTGCTCAACGGCAGGCCCGGCTACATCAACTTTCTGGACGCCCTCAACTCCTGGCAGCTGGTGCGGGAGCTGAAGGCCGCCACGGGCCTTCCCGCCGCCGCGTCCTTCAAGCACGTCTCCCCCGCCGGCGCCGCCGTGGGCCTTCCCCTGAGCGACATTGACCGGAGGATCTATTTCGTGGAGGACGGCGCCCCCCTCTCCCCCATCGCCTGCGCCTACATCCGGGCCCGGGGGGCCGACCGCCTGTGCTCCTACGGGGACTGGGCGGCCCTCTCCGATGTGTGCGACGCCGCCACGGCCCTGTACCTCAAGGGGGAGGTCTCCGACGGCATCATCGCCCCCGGCTACACCGATGAGGCGCTGGAGATCCTGAAAACCAAGAAAAAGGGCGGCTACAACGTGGTGCAGATCGACCCGGACTATGTGCCCGCCCCCCAGGAGTACAAGGACGTGTTCGGCGTCACCTTCCAGCAGGAGCGAAACGACTTTCGCATCGACGAGGCCCTGCTCTCCAATATCGTGACGAAAAATCGGGATCTGCCGGAGGCGGCAAAGCGGGACATGATCGTCTCCCTCATCACGCTCAAGTACACCCAGTCCAACTCCGTCTGCTATGTGAAGGACGGGCAGGCCATCGGCGTGGGCGCCGGTCAGCAAAGCCGCATCCACTGCACCCGCCTGGCCGGGCAAAAGGCGGACAACTGGTACCTGCGCCAGCATCCCAAGGCCCTTGCCCTCCCCTTCCTGCCCGGCATCCGCCGGCCCGACCGGGACAACGCCATCGACGTCTACCTCTCTGAGGAGTATGAGGACATTCTGGCGGACGGCGTGTGGCAAAACACCTTCACGGAAAAGCCCGCGGTTTTGACGGCGGAGGAAAAGCGGGCGTGGATCGCCCGGCAGTCCGGCGTCACCGTGGGGTCCGACGCCTTCTTCCCCTTCGGGGACAATGTGGAGCGGGCCCGCAAGAGCGGCGTGCAGTACATCGCGGAGCCCGGCGGCTCCATCCGGGATGACCACGTCATCGCCACCGCCGACAAGTATGGCATGGTGATGGCCTTCACGGGGATGCGGCTCTTCCACCACTGAATCGCCCCGCTCTCCCCATCTCCCCTTTTGGCTGAGGTCCTGCCTGGCCGCTTGCAAAATGCGCAAAGAGCCTGGCTCTTTGCCCCGAGGGGAATGGAACACGGTTTTTGCGGCAGATCCCCTTTCCGGCATTTTCCCTTTGTCAAAACTCCCCACCGCCCCTGGCGGGTCCCTCCGGGACCCCTCACGGGGCGCAGAAAGGACTGCATATGAAATTGATGGTCATCGGCGGCGGCGGGCGGGAGCACGCCATCGTCAAAAAGCTGAAGGAGAACCCAGCGGCAGAGGTCATTTACGCCCTGCCGGGCAACGGCGGCATCGCCGCGGACGCGGTGTGCGTGCCGGAGATCGGCGCCAAGGACATCGACGCCATCGTGGCCTTCGCCGTCTCCCGCGGTGTGGACTTCGCCGTGGTGGCGCCGGACGATCCCCTGGCCCTGGGCTGCGTGGACCGTCTCCACGAGGCGGGCATCCCCTGCTTCGGGCCGGATGCCAAGGCCGCCCGGATCGAGAGCAGCAAGGTCTTTTCCAAGAACCTGATGAAAAAGTACGGCATCCCCACCGCCCGCTACCAGGTCTTCGACCAGCCGGCGGCGGCCCTTGCGTATCTGCGCACCGCCTCCTTCCCCATCGTGGTAAAGGCCGACGGCCTGGCCCTGGGCAAGGGCGTGCTGATCCCCCAGAGCCTTGCGGAGGCGGAGAACGCCGTCAAGTCCATCATGGAGGACCGGGCCTTCGGCGACGCCGGACGGGAGATCGTCATCGAAGAGTTTCTCACCGGGCCGGAGGTCAGCGTTCTGGCCTTTACCGACGGCACCGCTATCCGGCCCATGGTCTCCTCCATGGACCACAAGCGCGCCGGGGACGGGGATACGGGCCTCAATACCGGCGGCATGGGCACCGTGGCCCCCAACCCCTACTATACGCCTGAGATCGCCCAGGTCTGCATGGACACCATCTTCCTGCCCACCCTTGCCGCCATGCGGGCAGAGGGCTGCCCCTTCAAGGGCTGCCTCTACTTCGGGCTGATGCTCACGCCGGAGGGGCCCCGGGTCATCGAGTACAACTGCCGCTTCGGCGACCCGGAGACCCAGGTGGTACTGCCCCTTTTGAAAACGGATCTGCTCACCATCCTGCAGGCGGTGGAAAACGAGACGCTTGCGGACCTTCCCGTGGAGTGGGCGGAGGGCGCCGCTGCCTGCGTCATCCTGGCCTCCGGCGGCTATCCCGGCCATTATGAAACCGGCAAGCCCATCTCCTTCCCGGAGGCCCTTGCGGAAAACGTCACCTGCTACCACGCGGGGGATAAGCTGGAGGGCGGCCGCCTGGTCACCAGCGGCGGCCGGGTGCTGGGCGTCACCGCCGCGGCTCCCACGCTGCGCCAGGCCCTGCAGGACGCCTACGCCGCAGCGGAGGGCATCTCCTTCGAGGGGAAATACCTGCGCCATGACATCGGCCAGCGGGCGCTGGCCGCCGGGGAGGGTCAATAAATGGTACAGCGGATCTATGTAGAGAAAAAGCCGGGCCTTCGTCAGGAGGCGGAGAGCCTGTGCCGGGAGGTCCAGACCGTTCTGGGCGTCGCCTCCCTCACCGGCGTGCGCATCCTCAACCGCTACGACGCGGAGGGGCTGGACGAGGCCGTGTTCCGCCGGGCGGTGCGGACCGTGTTCTCCGAGCCCCAGCTGGACGACACCTACCCTGACCTGCCGGCGGGAGCGGACAGCGTGTTTGCCGTGGAGTCCCTGCCCGGTCAGTTCGACCAGCGGGCGGACTCCGCCTCCTGCTGCATCCAGCTCATGACCCGGGGCGAGCGGCCCCTGGTCCGCACCGCCAAGGTGTATCTTCTCTCCGGCGCGCTGACGGCGGAGGAGCTGGGGGCCATCAAGCGCTACGTCATCAACCCTGTGGAGGCCCGGGAGGCCTCCCTGGAGGAGGCGGAGACCCTGCGCATCACCCATCCCATCCCCGCCATGGTGGAGACGGTGGAGGGCTTTACCGCCATGGATGAGGCGGCCCTTGCCGCCCTTTTGGAGCGCATGGGCCTTGCCATGGACCTGGACGATCTCAAATTCCTCCAGGCCCACTTCCGCCAGGAGGAGCGGCGGGACCCCACCGTCACCGAGATCCGGGTGGTGGACACCTACTGGTCCGATCACTGCCGCCACACCACCTTCTCCACCCACATCGACTCTGTGGAGATCCTGGACGAGCGCGTCCGCGCCGCCTACGAGCGGTATCTGGCCGCCCGGGAGGAGGTCTACGGGCCGGAGAAGGCCGCCCTGCGGCCCCAGACTCTGATGGACATGGCCACCATCGGCGCCAAGGTCCTGAAAAAACGGGGCCTCCTGCCGGAGCTGGACGAGAGCGAGGAGATCAACGCCTGCTCCATCCACGTCGCCGCCACGGTGGACGGTGAGAAGCAGGACTGGCTTTTGATGTTCAAAAACGAGACCCACAACCACCCCACGGAGATTGAGCCCTTCGGCGGCGCCGCCACCTGCATCGGCGGGTGCATCCGGGACCCCCTCTCCGGCCGGGCCTATGTGTACCAGGCCATGCGCGTCACCGGCTGCGGCGACCCCCGGGCGGCGGTGAGCGAGACTCTGCCGGGCAAGCTCCCTCAGCGGAAGCTGGCCCAGACCGCCGCAGCGGGCTACTCCTCCTACGGCAATCAGATCGGCCTCGCCACCGGCATCGTCAGCGAGCTCTATCACCCCGGCTATATTGCAAAGCACTTGGAGGTAGGCGCCGTGGTGGGCGCCGCTCCGGCGAAGAACGTGGTGCGTGAGCGGCCCGTCCCCGGGGATGTGGTGATCCTTCTGGGGGGCCGCACGGGGCGGGACGGCATCGGCGGCGCCACCGGCTCCTCCAAGAGCCACAACCGCAAATCCCTCACCACCATGGCCTCTGAGGTGCAAAAGGGCAACGCCCCGGAGGAGCGGAAGCTCCAGCGCCTGTTCCGAAACGGAGACGTCACCCGCCTCATCAAGCGGTGCAACGACTTTGGCGCCGGCGGCGTGTCCGTCGCCATCGGGGAGCTGGCGGACGGCCTTTCCATCGACCTGGACGCCGTGCGCAAGAAGTACGAGGGGCTGGACGGCACGGAGCTGGCCATCTCCGAGTCCCAGGAACGCATGGCCGTAGTGGTGGCGCCGGAGAACGCGGAGGCCCTCATCGCCGCGGCGGAGGGGGAGAATCTGGAGGCCTACATCGTGGCCGTGGTCACGGCGGAGCCCCGGATGGTCATGCGCTGGCGGGGAACGCCCATCGTCAGCCTCTCCCGGGCATTTTTGAATACCAACGGCGCCGTGAAGCACACTTCTGTTGCGGTGCCGGAGGGGGCTGAGGCGCCGTCCCCCGCCCCCCAGGATCTGCGCGCCATGGCGGGGAGCCTGCCCTGCGCCTCCCGCCGGGGCCTTGCGGAGCGGTTCGACGCCACCATCGGCGCCGGGTCCGTGCTGATGCCCTTCGGCGGAAAATACCAGCGCACGCCCGCCCAGGTGATGGCGGCGCTGCTTCCGGTGCTGCCGGGGCAGGAGACGGAGGACTGCTCCGTCATGGCCTGGGGCTTCGACCCGGAGGCCATGAGCGCCGACTCCTACACCGGGGCCCAGGGCAGCGTCGTCACCTCCGTCGCCAAGCTGGCGGCCGCCGGGTGCGACTATCGCCGCGCCTACCTCACCCTGCAGGAGTATTTTGAAAAGCTGCGCCAGGACCCCCGCCGCTGGGGCAAGCCCTTCGCCGCCCTGCTGGGGGCGCTGGACGCGCAGCTCGCCCTGGGCGCCGCCGCCATCGGCGGCAAGGACTCCATGTCCGGCTCCTTCCTGGACCTGGACGTACCCCCCACCCTCATCTCCTTTGCCATCGCCCCGGCCAGGGCAGGCCAGGTCCTCTCTCCGGAGTTCAAGGAGGCGGGCCACCCGGTATACCTCTTCGGCGCCAGCGCCCTGGAGGACTATGACGCCCGCCGCCGGGACTGGGATGCCTTCCACGCCCTGTGTGAGGCGGGCAAGGTCCGCGCCGCCTGGGCCATGGAGCATGGAGCCGCCGAGGCGGTGACGCAGATGTCCTTCGGGAACCGCGTCGGCTTTGCGGCGGAGGCGGACGAGACCGTCCCCTGGTACGCCCCCTGCCCCGGCGCCATCGTGGCCGAGCTTGCGGAGGAGGTCCCCGGAGGCCGCCTCTTGGGCCGCACCACAGCGGAGCCGGTCATCGCCATCGGCTCCGACCGCGCCTCCATCGCGGAGCTCCTCGCCCTCAACGAGGGGGTCTTGGAGGACGTGTACCCCAACCGCACGCCGGAGACGGCCGGCCCGGCGCCGGTGCTCTCGGCCGCTCCCGCTCCCCAGACCGCCCCCAAGGCGGGGATCGCCCGGCCCAGGGTGCTGATCCCCGTGTTCCCCGGCAGCAACTGCGAGTACGACAGCGCCCGGGCCGTGGAGCGCGCCGGTCTGGTGCCGGAGATCCTGGTCATCAACAACCAGTCCGCCCAGGGGGTGGCCGACTCCGCGGAGCGGTTTGCCCGCTCCGCCCGGGAAAGCCAGATCATCTTCCTCCCCGGCGGCTTCTCCGGCGGCGACGAGCCGGAGGGCTCCGGCAAGTTCATCACCGCCTTCTTCCGCAATCCCGAGGTCTCCGACGCCACCCACGCCCTTCTGCACCAGCGGGACGGGCTGATGCTGGGCATCTGCAACGGCTTCCAGGCCCTCATCAAGCTGGGCCTCGTGCCCTACGGCGAGATCATCGACACCGACGAGACCTGCCCCACGCTGAGCTTCAACGTCATCGGCCGCCACCAGTCCCGCATCGTCCGCACCCGGGTGGCCTCCGTCAACTCCCCCTGGCTCTCCCGGATGCAGGTGGGCAGCGTCGTCAGCGTGCCCATCTCCCACGGCGAGGGGCGGTTCCTGTGCCCGGAGGCGCTGCTCCGTCAGCTTGCGGAGCGGGGCCAGATCGCCACCCAGTATGTGGACACGGAGGGCCGGCCCACCATGGATGTGGACGGCAACCCCAATGGCTCCGCCTGGGCGGTGGAGGGCATCCTCTCTCCCGACGGGCGTGTCTTCGGCAAAATGGGCCACAGCGAGCGGGTGGGCCCGGCGCTGTACCGCAACATCCCCGGGGACTACGAGCTGCATCTGTTCGACTCCGCCCGGGACTATTTCCAGCTCTGAGAATGGCGGGCACCCCCGGAAGTTTGGGTTGCATTTCTGCCCTTTTGTGGTATTCTGGTAAAAATATCGTGATCCCTTGCAAGCTGTATTTCGCAAGGGAAAGCTCGTGCGCATCGCAGCGGGCAACCCCCCGCTGTGGTCGGCATGAGGCCCCGCAAAGCTCGACTCAGGGTCTTTTTGCGGCGGCAAAGCTGCCGCAAAAACGATTTGATACTCCCTTCGGGGAAAAGCGCCAACTCCTTTGCCTGTTTCACGATCGGCTGAAAAATATTGAGAAATGAGGTGGCCGTATGGCATATTTCTTTCAGGAGCCCTCCCGCACCTTCAGCGAATATCTGCTGGTGCCGGGCTACTCCTCCTCCGAGTGCGTTCCCGCCAATGTCTCCCTGAAGACCCCGGTGGCCAAATTCCGCCGGGGCGAGGAGAGCCCCCTGACCATGAACGTGCCCATGGTCTCGGCGGTGATGCAGGCTGTGTCCGGCGAGAAGATGGGCATTGCCCTGGCCCGGGAGGGCGGCATCGCCTTTATCTACGTCTCCCAGCCCATCGAGGAGCAGGCGGAGATGGTGCGGCGGGTCAAGGGGTACAAGGCCGGCTTCGTCACCAGCGACTCCAACCTCCGCCTGGGCGACACGCTGGCGGACGTGCTGGCGCTGAAGGCGCGCACCGGCCACTCCACCATGGCCGTCACCGACGACGGCACCGGCACCGGAAAGCTCCTGGGCCTGGTCACCAGCCGGGACTATCGGGTCAGCCGCATGGATGTCGCCACGCCGGTGGAGACCTTTATGACCCCGGCGGAAAAGGTGATCTCCGCCCCGGAGGGCACCAGCCTGAAGGCCGCCAACGACATCATCTGGGACCACAAGCTCAACGCCCTGCCCATTGTCTCCGCAGACGGACACCTGGTCTCCTTCGTCTTTCGCAAGGACTATGACTCCCACAAGGGGAACCCCCTGGAGCTGCTGGACGACCAGAAGCGCTACGTGGTGGGCGCCGGCATCAACACCCGGGACTACGCTCAGCGGGTCCCCGCCCTGGTGGAGGCCGGAGCGGACGTGCTGGTCATCGACTCCTCCGAGGGCTATTCCGAGTGGCAGCTGCGCACCCTCCGGTGGATCCGGGAGCACTACGGCGACAGCGTGAAGGTGGGCGCCGGCAACGTGGTGGACGGCGAGGGCTTCCGCTTTTTGGCGGACGCCGGAGCGGACTTCGTGAAGATCGGCATCGGCGGCGGCTCCATCTGCATCACCCGGGAGACCAAGGGCATCGGCCGGGGCCAGGCCACCGCCGTCATCGACGTGGCCCAGGAGCGGGACCGGTACTTTGAGGAGACCGGCGTCTACGTGCCCATCTGCGCCGACGGCGGCATCGTGCAGGACTATCACATCACCCTGGCCCTTGCCATGGGGGCGGACTTCTGCATGCTGGGGCGGTACTTCTCCCGGTTCGACGAGTCCCCCACCAGCAAGGTCCTCATCGGCGGCAGCTACATGAAGGAGTACTGGGGCGAGGGCAGCGCCCGGGCCCGGAACTGGCAGCGCTACGACCTGGGCGGCGCCGCCAAGCTGAGCTTTGAGGAGGGCGTAGACTCCTACGTCCCCTACGCCGGCGCCCTGTCCGACGGCATGGCCGCCACCCTGGCCAAGGTCCGCTCCACCATGTGCAACTGCGGCGCCCTGACCATTCCGGAGCTGCGGGAGAAGGCCAAGCTGACACTGGTATCCTCCGTCTCCATCGTGGAGGGCGGCGCCCACGACGTGCTGCTCAAGGACACCACCAACTCCGGCAACCGGAGCTGAGGCATGCCGGTAGGGCACGGCGATAAAGTCCCATTCATTCAAGCCTGTAAAGCTATTTTCCTTTTCATAAAAGCAGCACTCCCGAGGCGTCGGGAGTGCTGCTTTTCTCGATGTTTCTTCCGCAGGAGGAGCGGCCCGGGAGAGGCCGTCTCTCGCCCCGTTATTGCTCCACCAGGCCCGCCCGCTGCAAGGCCATGACGACCACCGGCACCAGCACGATGTGGAGGATGATGCCGGGCACGGCGTTCACGAAGGCCCCGGCCAAAAAGGCCTGCCAGGTAAAGGGAGCGGCGGACGCGCCGGAGAGGATGGCCCGCACCACGCCCCACACCACCCGGCCCGCCAGCATGGCGGCGATCAGGGCCAGGTAAATGCTGCTCCGCTTTTTCGGAAGGCGCAGGAACAGCGCACCGCACACCGCCCCGTAGGCGGCCAGCTCAAAGCTCATGGCAAGGCCGGTGGGGAAAATGGGCGGCATGTGGAAGAGCAGATACCGCAGCGGCGGCGCGATGAGACCCACCGCCAGGGCATACCACGGCCCGCAGAGGAAGCCGCACAAAAACACCGGGATGTGCATGGGCGAGAGCGCCTGCCCGATCTGGGGGATCTGCCCCGTCAAAAAGGGCAGCACCAGGCACAGCGCCAGGCACACCGCCGCACGGATCAATCGATTGCTTTTCACGGATCTGTTTTTCATAGTCGGTCCTCCTGAACAGTAAAGTTCGCTTCCGCAAAATTCTGTAAGGCACTTCTGCTTTACGGTTCGCATGCCGTGTGGAAAAGAGGCGCAGTCCTATCGGCCCGCAAAAAAAGACGCACCGATGGTGCGTCTTCAGACAAACCGTCCGGCTGCTGCCGGGCAACTACGAGCAATGCGGGAGCACAAACCGTCCTTCTGGACGAAAATGGCCTTCAGGCCCATTCATTGGAAACAGGATACCCGATTTTTCCCCCGCCGTCAAGAGGCGGCAGAGAATTTTTCCCGCAGGCCGGCGTCCACGCCCAGGTCGGGCCGCCTGCACGCCGGTTCCCGGCCTCACGAAACTCGTATTCGGTTTCAGCCGAGCCCGTCCCGAAAGGACCGGCCACGGGCGGCGCGGTGCGGAGGGCCGCCTTCCTCCTCGCTCACACGATCCACCAGGCGCCGTCTGCCGCCTGATACAGCGACCCCACCTCCTCGGAGAGGACGGTCCCCCGCAGGTCCCGGACGATCACCTTGTCGTAATAGCGATAGGCGTCCGTGGCGCGGTCTTTCTCCTCGTCCCAGCCCTCCTCCACCCAGGATTCAGAGTAGACCTTGCCATCCTGGATCAAAAGGACGACCTCCCGGCCGTCTATGGGGAAGGAGAGTGTTTCCGGGTAGTAGCACGCGAACGTGTCCCCCTGGCTGATGATGTGAATGGGATCGCCGATGATGCGCAGATTGTAAAGGTTTATCTCTTCACAGCTCAGCTCCGTCACCTTCTCCAATACCGTCTCGGGAAAACAGCGGTAGAGGGTGATCTTCTTCGCGTCATAGTCCCCCTGAAGAAAGTAGTAGAAGCCCGCCGCGTAGACCGGATCGCTGTACAGCACGTTCCGCTTCTTGGGGAAGGGACGGTACACCCGTCCGGTCATAAAGTCGAAAAACTGAAGGGTAGAGCCCCGGTAGCCGCCATCCTCGGCCCATTCGATGAGGTCGTAAAAATCGCTGGTGTCCGAGTGGGCAAAGGCGAACCGGTCCTGGCCGACGATCTTTTCGACGGACTGGCCCGTGGGCTCTTCAAAACGCTGTATCATTCTATTCCTCCCAAATATTCCGCTCTGCCGGTCTCCGGCCGCTCAGCCCAGATCCCGGCGGTCCAGCGCCGCAAGGCCCATCCGGGCCGCCTGGGTCACAAGCTGCCGCCGCTCCTCGGTGTCGGCGGCCTCCAGCTGGCGGCGCAGGTCCTGCAAAAAGAGGCCGCGCAGGGAGTCCTCCCCCGCCCGGGCCCACAGGTCCTGGGAAAGGCGGGTCTCATCCCGTACCTCCAGAGTGTAAAACCGGTCCGCCAGGGCCTCCTGCAGGGCGGCGGCGCCGGCGCCGGCCTCCCCCGTCTCCCCGGTGAGGACGATGCGGTACAGGTCCCGCACCGTGTCCGGCGGCAGGACCGCCTCTACGGCGGCGCGAGGGTCCCGGCCAGTGATGTCCACCGTCAATCGCGCATACCGGCGGCGGGCGAAGGGCACAAAGGTCACCGACACGGCCCCGCCCTCACCGATGGTGCCGTCGTAAAAGCCCTTGTCCCCCAGCTCGTCGAACCCCCGCCCTTCCACGCAGCCGGGCCAGGCGCACAGGGTCCGCCCATAGCGGCGGGGCTCCGAGCGCTTGTGGATGTGGCCCAGGGCCAGATAGGCAAGACCGCTGGCCGCCGCCTCCGCCGCCGTGATGGGGTCATAGCGCATCTCCGCCGCGTCCAGCTCCCCGTGGAGCAGGCCGATGTGGACCTTCCCGTCCTCCGGCGCGGTGAAGCCGGTGAGAAAGCCCTCCCGCTGCTCCGGCGCGGTGAAGGCCGCGCCGTGGATCACCAGTCCCCACTGGGAAAGCTCCACCGCCGTCAGGGCGCTCCGGGAGAACACCGTCACGTTCTCCGGCCAGTCCACCGTCCGCCAGGGGCTGCCGGGGCCGTACCAGTCGTGGTTGCCGGGGGCCACGAACACCCGGGCGCGCATCTGCCCCAGGGCATGGGAAAGCTGCTCCCCCGTCTCCCGATAGGGAGAGGCGCTGTCAAACAGGTCGCCGGCCAGGAGCACCAGATCGATGTCATTCTGGTTTACATAATTTGAAAGCCGCTCTCCCACCTCCCGCAGCTCCCGCCGTCGGGCGGCGGCCTGCCGTTGGGTCAGCGCGCCGAAGGCGCTGTCCAGATGAAAGTCCGCCGCGTGGATGAATCGCACCATGCCGGGCCCCTCCTTTCTGCCGCTGAGCAAGAATTGATAAATGCTGTAAAGGGCTTATTCCTGCCATCCCTTGCACACGTCTACCCAGGAGACAAAGTTGGAGGAGTACCGCTCCAGCTCGTCGCAGGTCAGCTCCACGGCGCTATTGTCGCTGCCGGCGGCGGGAAAGACCGTTTCGAACCGGCGGAGGGACACGTCCAGATACACCTTCACGTCCTCCGGCAGGGCAAAGGGGCACACACCGCCCACATCGTGGCCGAGGCGGTCATGGGCCTCCTCATGGGTGAGCATTTTGGCCTTGGTGTGGAACTGGGCCTTGTAGCGGCTGTTGTCCACCTTGCAGTCCCCGGCCGCCACCACGATGATGGGCGCGCCGTCCACCTGAAAGCTCAGGCTCTTGGCAATGCGGGCGCCCTCCACGCCCACCGCTGCCGCCGCCAGCTCCACTGTGGCGGAGGAGGTGGAAAACTCCCGGATGCGGTCCGCGATGCCCAGGGGCTGAAAATACGCTCTGACTTTTTCGATCGACATACTGACTTCCTCTTTTCCGTTCACGGCCTATGGCCGCAGATCGATCCGCTCCACGCCGGTACACCGGCCGGAAGCGGTATCCACTGTAAAAATGGCGCCCTGGAGCTTGCAGGGTCCCTCCGCCGTGCGGTAGCGGCCGGGCAAGCCGCCCAAAAAGCTCTCCACCGACTGCTCCGGTCGGATGCCCAGCACGGACTCAATGGGTCCGGTCATGCCCAGGTCCGTCAGGTAGCCCATGCCCCGGGGGTAGACGCGCTCGTCCGCCGTGGGCACATGGGTGTGGGTCCCCCACAGGGCGCTGACCCGTCCGTCCAGATAATAGCCCAAGGCCAGCTTTTCACTGGTGGCCTCGGCATGGAAATCCACTAAGGTGACATCCGCCTCCCCCTCCGAAAGCAGCCGGTCCGCCGACGCAAAGGGGTCCGCCGCCTTCCAGTCCAGATCGCAGCGGCCGATGAGGTTCATCACCCGGATGTGAAGGCCCTGCCGCTCATAGATGCCGCAGCCCCGGCCCGGCACCCGGCCGGAAAAATTGGCCGGCCGCAGCAGCCAGGATACCTCCTCCAGTGTTTCGCCGATCTGCTGCTTTCCGAAGGCGTGGTTGCCCAGGGTCACCACGTCGGCCCCGGCGTCGTAAATGCGCCAGGCCTGCTCCGGCGTCAGTCCCACGCCGGAGGCGTTTTCTCCGTTGACCACGGTGAAGCCGATGCCCTTGAGCCGCTGCAGCGGCCGCAGGGAGTCCTCCAGCCAGAAAAGGCCGCTCTCCCCCACCACGTCGCCCACCGCCAGGATGCGCATGTCCATCTGATCCTCTCCTTTCACGATCCGGCAAGCTCCGTGATGTCGTACAGCCGGTCAAAGCGGTCGATCTGATAGTCCGCCGCCGACTCCCGCCGCTCCGGCGTGAACAGGCAGGCGTCCGTTCCCGCCCGCTTCCCCGCCAGCACGTCCAGCTCCCGGTCCCCGATGGCCAGGGTCCGCCGGGGCGTCAGGCCGTAGGTTGCAATGAGGTAGAGGTTTCCCGCCGGGTCCGGCTTGCGGGCGAAGGTCTTGCCGCTGGAGACCACCGCCGCAAAGAGGTCCGTGAGCCCCGCCTCCGCCAGGTATTGGTGGACGGACTCGCTGCGGTGGGTGAAGAGGAAGTGGCGTCCGCCCGCCTGGCGAAAGCGCCGCAGAAACGATGGGATGCCGGGAAAGGGCCGGGCCGGCGGCTGGCCGAACTCCGCCAGGTAGCCCCGGTAGACGGCGTCCGCCTCCGATTCGGAGATCTGGGCCTTTTGGGCGCAGTAGGCCATCACGTCCTTGCGGGAGGTAGTGTACCAGGGCATGAGCTCCTCCTCCGTAAAGGCGAATCCCGCCCGCTCCATGGCCAGGCGCAGCGCCCGGCACATGGGAGGATAGGTGTCGAAGAGGGTGCCGTCAAAGTCCCAGATGAGATCGTCGTAGCGCATGGTATCTCCCTTCCCGCCTGCCGCTCAGTCTGAAAACAAGGCATCCAAGCCCCATCTGACCAGACGGCTGCTTTCCGTCGGTTTTGTTTACATAACGCAAATATTCTATGAGGATGCCGGTCCCATGCCGCTTTGCGGCAGGTCTAGAAGACAGTATACCAGAAGCGCCGGGGTTTGGAAAGCCGCCGGGGAAATTTTTACCCCCGGCGTTGCGCTTTTTCCGCCGGGCGCATATAATGGGGGTATGGCGCCGGGAAGCGCCGCGGCTTTGCGCGCAGGTCATCCACGAACCGGGGCGGGTCGTCCCCGGCTCTTCCGTCAGGAGGCGGTCAAATGGCAGTCAAGCTGGAACTATACCGGGTCTTCAAGGAGGTAGCCGAGACCGGCAACATCTCCGAGGCCGCGAAAAATCTCTACATCTCCCAGTCGGCGGTGAGCCAGTCCGTCAAGCAGCTGGAAACGGCCCTCCAGGCCCGGCTGTTTGCCCGCAGCCCCCGGGGCGTCTCCTTGACGGGAGAGGGCCAGATGCTCTATGAATACGTGCGCAGCGCCCTGGGCCTGCTGGCCACCGGGGAGGACAAACTCTCCCAGGCCCAGCAGCTGCTGCTGGGCACGCTGGTCATCGGCGCCAGCGACACGGTGACGGCCCTGTTCCTCACCCCGTATCTGGACGCCTTCCACCGCCGCCACCCCGGCATCCGGCTGAAGATCGTCAGCGGGCGCAGCGCCAAGGTGCTCAGCATGCTGCGCTCCGGGGCGGTGGACATCGCCTTCGCCTCCTCCCCCAACGACGCCGCGCTGGACTGCTGGCCCTGCTTCGCCACCCACTCCGCTTTTGTGGCCGCCGCCGATTTCCCCTGCGATTTTACCCACGTGTACACCTGGCAGGAGATCGCGGCGTTTCCCCTGATCCTGCTGGAGCGAAAGGCCAGCTCCCGGGTGTTTTTGGAGCAGGAATTTTTGAAGCACGGCGTCACGCTGACGCCGGAGATCGAGCTCAGCTCCCGGCAGCTGCTGGTGTCCCTGGCCCGGATCGGCCTGGGCGTGGCCGGCGTGACGCTGGAATTCGTGGAGGATGCCCTGGCGGGCGGCGAGATCCGCGCCTTGCAGACCGATTTTACCCTGCCTGCGCGCAGCGTGGACATGTGCACGCTGCGGGACGTGACCCCCACCGCTGCGGCCGCCGCCTTCATGGCGGCCATCCGCTCCGGCGGCCATGCCTTCGGCCGCTGACGCCGCGCAGGGTGTTTCCCTGGAGCACCGCTTCGCCGGACTCTCACGGGAATGACCCGCGCTGATCGCGGCGGGCTTTTCCCGTCCTGGTCGGTGCGAAGGCCCGCACCGCTCGCCCGGTCCGCACCGCAGCGCGACTGCGGGCGCGGCTGGATCCGCGATTTAAGAGGACCGCCTCGCATGGAGGCGGTCCTCTTCGTATCCTCTCCTGCCGCTCACACGTTGAAGCGGAAATAGATCATGTCTCCGTCCTGCACCACGTAGTCCTTGCCCTCGCTGCGCAGCAGTCCCTTCTCCCGGGAGGCCGCCACGCTGCCGCAGCGGATCATGTCCTCGTAGGCGATGACCTCCGCCCGGATGAAGCCCCGCTCGATGTCCGTGTGGATCTTGCCGGCAGCCTGGGGGGCCTTGGTGCCCTTGCGGATGGTCCAGGCCCGGCACTCATCCTCGCCGTAGGTCAGGAAGGAGATGAGCCCCAGCAGGGCGTAGCTGCACTGGATCAGCCGGTCCAGTCCGGATTCCCGGATACCCAGCTCCTCCAGAAACAGCACCCGGTCCTCCCCGTCCAGCTCCGCGATGTCCTGCTCCAGCTTGGCGCAGATGGGCAGCACCTGGGCCCCCTCCCCGGCGGCCCGGTCCCGGACCTGGCGGAAATAGTCGTTCCCCTCCTGGTCGGCAAAACCGTCCTCATCCAGATTGGCGGCGTAGATGATGGGCTTGAGGCTCAAAAGGTCCGCCCCTGCGATGAGGGGCGCGTCCTCCGGCGCGCAGTCAAAGGTCCGGGCGGACTTGCCGCCGTCCAGATGCTTTGCCAGGGCGGAGAACACCTCCGCCTCGTGGGCGAATTTCTTGTCGCCGCTCTTGGCCATCTTCTGGGCCTTCTCCACCCGGCGGTTCACCATCTCCAGATCCGCCATGATGAGCTCCAGGTCGATGGTCTCGATGTCCCCCAGGGGGTCCACCGGCACGTTGGTGCTGGCGTCCGCCACCACGTGCATGATGTTCTCGTCGTCAAAGCAGCGCACCACATGGACGATGGCGTCCGTGCGGCGGATGTTCTCCAGAAACTTGTTGCCAAGGCCCGCCCCCTGGGAGGCGCCCTTCACCAGGCCCGCGATGTCCACGAATTCGATGACCGCCGGGGTCTTCTTCTTGGGGTGATACATCTCCGCAAGCTGGTCCAGCCGCGCATCCGGCACGGCCACCATGCCCACGTTGGGGTCGATGGTGCAGAAGGGATAGTTGGCGCTCTCGGCGCCGGCGTTGGTGATGGCGTTGAACAGAGTGGACTTTCCAACATTTGGAAGTCCCACGATACCGAGCTTCATAAGGGCAGATCTCCTTTGCCGCATGATTTCGATTTTGTATTGTATCATCTCTCACAGGAAAGTGCAAGCGCCGCCGGAGGGAATTGTCCCCCCTCCGCAAAGGGCATCCGCCGCCGCTTGCACGGGTGGCGAAAGTATGGTATCCTACAGCAAACAGAGCGGAAGCGCCGCAGGTGCGCCATCGAAAAAGGAGGCAGGAAAGGAGCGGCAGCATGAAGGAGTACAAGATCGTGGAGACCACGAAGAAGCAGGCCGAGCAGGTGATGAACGACATGGCCCGCCAAGGCTGGGAGGTCGTGAGCATGTCCTATTGGAGCTACTGGAAGATCTCCCTCCTGATCGTCTTCGCAAGAGAACAGTGACCCCCGCTTTCCCTCCGCCCCGCAAACAGGAGACCGCCCCTCCCGGCTTGAGACCGGGAGGGGCGGTTTTGCTGCGATTCACGCGCCTTTGGCATGGGCGGCTCGTTCCCCTGCCGCGGCTACTGCCGCGAAGCCGCACGGAAGGCGCCTTGGCTCACCCGGCATAGCCGCCGAAGCGGTTGCCGAAGAAGTAGCGGAAGAGGTCGTTGTAGGAGTCAGGATAGTCGCTGCCGTACTGGCCGCTGCCGTACTGACTTCCGCCGGACTGGCTGCCGCTCTGGGCGTTCTGGGTCTGCTGCTCGGCGGGCACGCTGCCCCAGGTGATGTTCACCGTGATGGTCTCCCCGTTCCGGTACACCGTGAGAACGGCGTCATCCCCGGCGGAATAGTGCTTCTTGGCGGCGTTCAGGTCCTCCACCGTGGCAACGTCCGTATCGTCCACCTTGGTGATGACGTCGCCCATCTTCAGCCCGGCCTTGTCGGCGGCGCTGCCCTGCTCCACAGAGTAGACGAACACGCCCTCCGTCACGTCATAGCGGTACTGGGCCGCCATCTGCTGATTCATGGTGCCGGGGGTGATGCCCAGGTAAGGCTTGTTGGCCACATACCCGTTGGTCATGATGTCCTCGATCATGGAGAGCACATCGTTGATGGGGATGGCGAAGCCCAGACCCTCCACAGACTCGCTGGAATAGCTGGAGTACTTGGCGGAGACGATGCCCACCACCTCACCGTACTGGTTGAAGAGGGGGCCGCCGGAGTTGCCGGGGTTGATGGCGCAGGTGACCTGGATCATGTTGAAGGGGGTGCCGTCCACATTGATGGCCCGGTCCACGGAGGAGGCGATGCCCTCGCTCATGGAGAAGGTCAGCTCACCCAGGGGGTTGCCGATGGCCACCACATGGTCGCCCACGTTCAGATCGTTGCTGTCGCCCAGGGTGACGGCCTGGAGGTCCGCCGCCTCGATCTTGATGACGGCGATGTCGTAATCCTTGTCCCCGCCGATGATCCGGGCGTCATAGGTGTCGCCGTTGTACAGCGTGATGGTCACGGTCTGGCCGCCCTCGATGACGTGGTAGTTGGTGACGATGTAGCCGTCGCTGGTCAGGACGAAGCCGGAGCCGGAGGACGCCGTCTGCACGGCCTGGCCGAAGATGTTGGTGCCGCTGGTGCCGGTGACATTGATGGACACCACGCTGTTCACCGACGCGGCGTAGATCTCCGCCTCGCTCATGGCGCTCTTACCGTCCACGGTCTTGATGCTGACCGCGGCGGCCGGCCGGCCGCTGACCTGCACGGCGGTCTCGCTCCCTCCGGCGGCGGAGCCGGTGCGGGAGGCGGCGGTCCAGGCGACCCCTCCGCCCACGGCGCCGCCCACCAGGGCGCAGCACAGGGCCAGGGCGGTGACCTTCAGTCCGATGCGGTTTTTCTTCACAGGCTTCATCTCCTGCACGTCGCCCTGGGGCGCGGTCTCATAGACGGAGGGCTGAACGGTCGTTTCCCCGCCGGTGCGGGCGTCGTACCGGGCACCGGGCTCGCTGCCGTCCTTGCGGTAGGTGTAATGATACAGATTCTGTTCGTCGTTATACATAGCTGCTTCCTCCTATGTTCTATCCGGTTGGTCCCGATCTTAGAACCAAGTGTTGTGACTTTCGAAAGGCGGGGACCGTTCCGGTCCCTCAACCTTTGTCTGGAGTATAGCCGGCAAATCTTAAAAAAATCTGAAAACAATGTGAACAGTGTGAGAACAGTTTTCTGAATCTGCAGCTCACGTCGCCGTCAACTCGCTGGACAAGGGCGGCGATGAGGGCGGTGCGTCGACATTGTAAGCTACCGGTGTTGCTACCGTGTAAGCTACGGAGCAAATTTTTGCAATTTTTTGCAGTCCAAACCCGCCCGGCTCCAGAAATCAGAAAGCAGGTATAACGCAACAAATCATAAAACAAAGCACCCGGAAATGCCTGTTTTTGGCATTTCCGGGTGCTTGGCGCAGAAGGAGGGATTTGAACCCTCGCGGCGTTTTTTAGACACCCTACTCCCTTAGCAGGGGAGCCCCTTCGGCCTCTT
The DNA here is from genome assembly GCA_017469475.1 of Oscillibacter sp. GTDB lineage: Bacteria > Bacillota > Clostridia > Oscillospirales > Oscillospiraceae > Oscillibacter. The sequence continues at coordinate 29,297 of JAFUGI010000048.1, forward strand.
GGGTACTTCTGCGTATGTAAAAAATGGTGGCGGAGAGAGTGGGATTCGAACCCACGGATGCTTGCGCATCGCCGGTTTTCAAGACCGGTTCCTTAAACCGCTCGGACATCTCTCCACGAAGCGGCAGGAGGGGTCACCCTCTGAACGCATGTAGTATCATACCACACGCCGCCCGGCCTTGTCAACAGCTTTCTTGCGCGGTAGCGGAGCGGTTTTGCCCCGCTCCGATCGGGGCCGCAGGTCCCCTGCGGCGGCTCTTCCCGGGTGTGTCCCCTCCGCGATGCCGCATCGCTCCGCGCCGGTCTCCCGCTATGTGCTTGCGCTCTTTTGGCGGCGGCTTTTCGTCAGGACCGATCAGAGCAGCCGCCCTCGGCCAGGTCCTCCAGCACCTCACCCAGAAGGCGCATGGCCTCGTCCAGATAGACCTGCATGGGCTGCGCCGGGCCGATGGCCAGCCGGATGCCGCACCGCTGGGAGGGCAGCAGGATCTTCACCGCCGGACTCTCCCCCACCGCCCGGGCCATGGCGGGGGACACCTCCCCCAGCAGGGCGTTGGCAGACAGCACCGCCACCGGCCCCAGCAGCACCTGGGCCCGGGGCGCGTTGAACACGACGGCGTTTTCCCCGGTGGCGCCGTCGTCCGCCCCGGCGCGGAGCATGGCGGCCGTGGCCTGGGAGTTGGTCCCCAAGGCCCGGATGTGGACGCCCGGATAGGTCTGCCGGGTCCGCTCCACCAGGGCCCGGCCGATGCCGCCGCCCTGTCCGTCGATCACGGCCACCAGCACCTGCTTTTCTTTCACGATGCGCTTCTCCCTTCTCCTCGCGCCTGTTGGCGCGTCTATTTATATTATAGAGTCCGCCGCCCGCCTCCGTCAAGCCCGGGCGCCTACGGTCCGCAGGGCACCGCCTGTCCATAGCCCGCCGGCAGCGGACATGTGTTTGTGCCGCACTTGCCTCCCTGTACCGCTTATGCCGAATACGACAAGAAAGCCCTTGCAATCCGGCGTCTCTTTTGTTAGAATAAATTAAAATAGACAACATTTATGGTAAAGGAGGCGGTATGCTTGGTCATTCATGAGTCCGCGGAGGATTATCTGGAGTCGATCCTGATCTTGCAGGAACAGCTGGGCCAGGTGCGCTCCATCGACATCGTCAATCGTCTGGGGTATTCCAAGCCCAGCGTCAGCATCGCCATGAAAAAGCTGCGGGAGAGCGGATACATCTCCATGGCCGGGGACGGCACCATCACCCTGAACGACAGCGGGATGGAGATCGCCTCCAAGATCTACGGCCGACATAAGATGATCACCCGGCTCTTTGAGCATCTGGGGGTCTCTCCGGAGCAGGCGGCTATCGATGCCTGCAAGGTGGAGCACGATCTGAGCAATGAGACCTTTGCGAAGATCACGGAATTCGTGGAAAAAACCTTTCAGGAATGAGCGTGAAACAGGGCACACTGCATGAACAGTGTGCCCTGTTTTTTGTCACAGCAGCACCGGCACCGGCCGGCGGATGGACAGGGAGTCCGGCGTTACGGCGCAGTCCCACGCCTCCACGCGGACCCCGGCGGCCACCGCCTGCCGCAGCGCCGCGCCGAAGGCGGGGTGGGTCCGGTCGTTGGGGGCCACAGAGCGAACGCCCTCCATCTGCACCACGAAGAAGAGGGTGGCCGCCCAGCCCTCCTCCACCGCCCGGCGCAGCTCCCCGATGTGCTTGACGCCCCGCTCCGTGGGGGCGTCCGGGAAGCGGGCGGCGCCGTCCTCCTCCAGAGTAACGCCCTTGACCTCCACGTAATGGGGCCCCCGGGCCGTCTCCAAACAGAAGTCCAGCCGGGAATCGCCGTACCGCACCTCCTGCCGCAGGGCAGCGGCCCCCGGAAAGGCGCCGCCTGTCATGGCCCACTCCGCGAAGACCCAGTTGGGCGCCTGGGCGTCCATATTGATGAGCCGCCCGCCCTTGTCCACCGCGATCAGGTCCCAGGCGGTCTTACGCGCCGGGCCGGACCCCGCTGCCAGGTAGACCGTGGCGCCGGGAACCAGCAGCTCCCGGCAGCGGCCGGTGTTTTTCACATGGACCGTCTCCACGCCCCGCGCCGTCTCCACCTGGGCGATGAAGCGGTTGGGCCGGGCGAGGAACCGTCCGGAGATGACGCCCTGATAGCGCATGGTCATGCCTCCCTCTTTGCCGTGGGCCGCGAAGCCGGCCCTGCGGCGCGTTGGATCCGTTTGGTTGGATCGATCTGCGATTTGCCGGGGAATTTGATAAAAGGACGATATTCGATGATGGGAAACCGATCGGCGAAGCCGAACAGTCGTGAACAGGACAATGTTTGGAGTGGCAGGTGTGAAAGGGCGCATTTGGAGCATCAGTTTGACTATGGTCTCCGGCAGGGGTATGTTCCTTTGCCTGTCGGGATCAGTGTGGGGGGGTGAGGGTGCAGGGGTACAAGATGGGTGACGCGATGAAACTCCATGCATCCGGTGAGGATCACTTGTTTCCACCCACGCACCCCTTGCGGGGTGCGACCTGGGCGTCTTCGCCCGCTGGCTCATCAAACTATTATTTCAACCCACGCACCCCTTGCGGGGTGCGACTGGTCTCTCTATCCTTTGGGGGCTTTTGGACTGGTTATTTCAACCCACGCACCCCTTGCGGGGTGCGACGGCACGTAGATGATGCTGCCGAATTTGGGATCAAATTTCAACCCACGCACCCCTTGCGGGGTGCGACAAGGCTGGCGACCGCAGGGGCAGCACCGGCGGCATTTCAACCCACGCACCCCTTGCGGGGTGCGACCCCCACGCCGGGACCAGAGTGCTCCAGCGGCGCATATTTCAACCCACGCACCCCTTGCGGGGTGCGACCCCCGGACAAGGTCCGGATGCTCCGGGCGGCCAAATTTCAACCCACGCACCCCTTGCGGGGTGCGACCCTGCGGCCCCGGCTGACGCCGGACGACGAGCCCTGGATTTCAACCCACGCACCCCTTGCGGGGTGCGACATCAGCGA
>JAFUGI010000049.1 GCA_017469475.1 Oscillibacter sp.
CCCGCGCAGCCGGGATAGCCGCAGCCGCCGCAGTTGGCGCCGGCCAGACAGCCCAGGACCGCTTCCTCCCGGGGGTCCTTTTTCACTTCAAAGATCTTGGAGGCCACGGACAGCACCAGGCCGAACAAAGCGCCCAGCGCACCCAGAAGGACCACCGCGTATACAACATTCAACATTTCAAGCCCTCCTTACCAGATCCGCAGGCCGGAAAAGCCCATGAACGCAAGGGCCATCAGTCCGGCGGTGACCAGGGCGATGGGGAATCCCTCAAAGGCCTTGGGATAGTCGGCAAAGACCAGACGCTCCCGGATGCTGGCAAAGAGCACGATGGCCAGCAGGAAGCCCAGGCCGCCGGTGATGCCGTAGACCACAGAGGAGATGAAGTTATAGTTGTTCTGCACGTTCAGCAGCACCACGCCCAGCACGGCGCAGTTGGTGGTGATGAGGGGCAGATACACGCCCAGGGCCGTATACAGGGAGGGCATGGACTTTTGCAGGAACATCTCGATGAACTGGACCAGGGCGGCGATGACCAGGATGAAGGCCACCGTCTGCATGTACTCCAGCTTCAGCGGCACCAGCACCAGCTCGTTGACCACATAGCACACCGCGCTGGCAAGGCCCATGACGAAGGTCACGGCGATGCCCATGCCGGTGGCGGTGTCCACCTTCTTGGAAACGCCCAGGAAGGGGCAGCAGCCCAGGAACTGGGAGAAGATGAAGTTGTTGGACAAAATGGCACCCAGCGTGATCGCCAGGAGTTCGTAGATCTGTTTCATGACTTGCTCTCCTCCTTCTCCTTCTTGGGCCGGGCCAGCGCCCACTGCATGGCCGCGATCAGGCAGGCCAGCACGATGAAGCCGCCCACCGGCAGCGTCAAAACGCCAATGGGGAACTGCTCGGGAATGATGCGGATGCCCTTGCCGGCGCCCAGGGCGCCGCCCTCCAGGATGCCGCCCGCGCCCAGGATGCCGCCGCCGAAGGTGCCGGCGCCCAGCAGCTCACGCACGATGCACATGACCATCAGCACCAGCGTGTAGCCGATGCCCTGGCAGATGCCGTCCACCGCGGAGGCGGCCACGCCATTTTTGTAGGAGAAGGACTCCGCCCGGCCCAGGATGATGCAGTTCACCACGATCAGGGGGATGAACACGCCCAGAGACTCGGACAGGGCCGGCACGAAGGCCTGCAGCAGCAGGTCCACCATGGTGACGAAGCCGGCGATGACCACGATGAACATGGCGATGCGGATCTTGTCCGGCACCAGCTTGCGGATGGCGGAGATGATGATGTTGGAGAGGGTCAGGATGATGGTCACGGCCACGCCCATGCCGATGCCGTTGAAGAACGACGTGGTGATGGCCATGGTGGAGCACATGCCCAGGACCTGCACCAGCACGGGGTTGTTGGTGATGAGGCCCTCCTTGAACTGTCTTGCGAAATTCATTGCGGCTCCTCCTTTCTCAGCCCAGCACGCCGGCCACGGCCAGCGCTGCGTTGACGCCGGTGGTCACGCCTCGGGAGGAGACGGTGGCGCCGGAGATGGCATCGATGTTGCTGCCCACGGACAGGGTTCCGTCTGCGGCGCTCTTGCCCTTGAACTGGTCCAGCACGTGGACGCCGGTGGCCTTGACGATCTCGTTGTTCATGACCTTGGAGCCGATGCCGGAGGTCTCGGAGTTTTTGACGATGGAAACGCCGGTCACGGTGCCGTCCGCGTCCACGCCCACCATCATGGTGATGGTGCCCTGGGAGCCGCTGGTATCGATCTTCAGCGCGTAGCCGCCGGCCTCGCCGCCCACGGTGACGCCGTAAGCCTCGGTCAGGGTGGCGCCGGCGCCGGAGGCGGCGGCGGTCATCTCATCGGTCAGCTCCAGCGCGTCGGAGAAGGTGCTGCCGTCGGGGTCGGCCACCACCTCGCGCATGGCGGCCTCGGTCTTTTCCTTGTTGATGGCGGCGATGGGGTCCTTGGTCACCAGATTGACAAGACCCAGCAGGCCTGCCACGATGATGCAGGTGACGCACAGCGTCACGGTCAGGGTGATGATGTACTTGGGGTCCATCTGGACCTTTTCCTTGGTCTGCGCTTCGGTACTCATTTCGCAGCCGCCTCCTTCTTATCGGATTTCACGACGCCGAAACGAGCAGGCTTCGTGTGCTTGTCGATGAGGGCAACGAACAGGTTCATGACCATGATGGAGTAGCACACGCCCTCGTTGTAGGAGCCGAAGTAGCGGATCATCACGGTGAACAGGCCGCAGCCCACGCCGAAGATCAGCTGGCCCTTCTTGGTAACGGGGGAGGTGGCATAGTCGGTGGCCATGAAGAAGGCGCCCAGCATCAGTCCGCCGCCCAGCACGTTGTAGAGCATCCACTCCACGTTGGTGCCGTAGCGGGGGAAGAGGAAGGTCAAGACCGCCACCGTCGCGATGTAGGCAACGGGGGTCTGCCAGTTGATGACCTTGCGCCAGATGAGGTAGGCGCCGCCCAGCAGCAGCGCGATGGCGCTGACCTCGCCCAGGGAGCCGGCGATGCTGCCCACGAACATGTTGGGCAGGGAGGGCAGGCTCTCCATAGCTCCGCTCTTGAGCAGGGCCATGGGGGTGGCGGTGGTGACCGCGTCGGCGTTGGAGCCGATGAGGGCGGCCTTGTTGCTGATGGGGTCGATCCAGCTGGTCATGGTGCCGGCATAGCTTGCCAGCAGGATGGCGCGGCCGGCCAGGGCGGGGTTGACGAAGTTGCAGCCGATGCCGCCGAAGAGCTGCTTGACCAGGATGATGGAGAAGAAGCCGCCCACCAGGATCATCCAGTAGGGGATGGTCACGGGGGACACGAAGGCCAGCAGCATGCCGGTGACCACGGCGCTCAGATCGCCCACGGACTGGGGCTTTTTCATGAGCTTGCGGTACAGCCACTCCCAGAACACGCACCCGATCACGCTGACAGCGGTGACGGTCAGCGCCCGGAAGCCGAAGTTGAAGCAGGCGAACAGCAGCGCCGGGCACAGGGCGATGATGACGTCCAGCATGATGGAGCGGGTGGTCTCATTGCCGCGGATGTGGGGGGAGGAGGTGGCGATGAGCTTGAGATTCTTATAATCCGTCATTTCGCGGCGACCTCCTTCTCGGCCTTGGCAGCCTCCGCGGCCTTCTTGGCCTCGGCGGCGGCCTTTTCGGCCATCTGCTTATCCTTGAGCTTCTGCTTGCCGTATTTGAACATATGGGTCAGGTGCATCCGGGCGGGGCAGGCGTAAGCGCAGGCGCCGCACTCCATGCAGTCCATGATGTGGGCGTCGTTGAGCTCGTCGAGCATGTCCCTGGACGCGTACTGATACATGAAGAGGGGCTCTAAGTGCATGGGGCAGGCGGCAACGCACTTGCCGCAGCGGATGCACTGGGGATGGGCCACGGTCTGCTCCTCGTTTTCGCAGAAGGCCAGCATCGCGCCGGTGCCCTTGCCCACGGGAACGTCCGCCGTGTACTGGGCCATGCCCATCATGGGGCCGCCCATGACCAGCTTGTAGGTGCCCTCCTTCAGTCCGCCGCAGGCGTCGAAGAGGCAGCTGACCGGGGTGCCGATGGGGCACTCGATATTCTTGGGCTCCACCACGCCGCTGCCGGACACGGTGACGATCTTGCGCACCACGGGCATGCCCTGGGTGATGGCCCGGTAGATGGCGCAGGTGGTGTTGATGTTGAAGACGGCACAGCCGATGTTGCTGGGAAGGCCGCCCGGCGGCACCTGCTTGCCGGTGATGGCCTGGCAGAGCTGCTTCTCACCGCCCTGGGGGTAGCGGCAGCGCAGGGCTTCCACCACCACGGGGGCCTTCTTCTCGGCGATGACCTTGTTCATCGCGTCGATGCCGTTTTGCTTGTTGTCCTCCACGCCGATGATGACCCGGTCCACGCCGAACATCTTGGCAAGATAGGTGGCGCCGCCGATGATCTCCTCCGGCCGCTCCAGCATGGTGCGGTGGTCGCCGGTGATGTAGGGCTCGCACTCGGCGCCGTTGATGATGACGGTGTCCACCTTGCCGATGCCGCCGGAGATCTTCACGTGAGTGGGGAAGGTGGCGCCGCCCATACCCACGATGCCGGCGTTTTTCACCAGCTCCACCATCTCATCGACGGTAAGGGCATCGGGGTTCGCGGGGGCCTGGACCTCCTCGCTCAGCTCGTCCTGGAAATCGTTTTCGATGACCACGGACATCATGTTGCCGCCCATGGAATAGGGCCGGGGCTCCACGACCTTGACCTTGCCGGAGACGCTTGCGTGGATGGGGGCGCCCAGCCCCCGGAATTCGCCGATCTTCTGGCCCACCTTCACATGGTCCCCGGCCTTGACCAGGGGCGTGCACGGCGCGCCGAAGTGCATCGACATGGGAATGACCACCTCAGCTGGCGGAGCCAGCTGCTCAATGGCCTTCTCATTGGTCGCGGCCTTCATGTCATGGGGATGAACGCCGCCAAAGAACGCTTGTGCCATTGTCTTCACCTCATTTTACTCCTTGACAGCACGCAAGGCGCGCTCCGCCGCCCGCCCACCGGCAGGGCGGGGACAGGGTGCGCTTTGGCATACTACCACATACTGCGCTCCATTTTACACCCTATCCGCAGAAATGTCCAGCCCGTTCCCGGTGGTTTTTCGAGGAAATTTCGCATTTTTTTACCGGGTCTTAACACTTTCGCGGAAAAGCGGACACTTTCGCAGACTGTTTTTTGGGATGGAATGAAGGCGCGGTGCCGGGAGAGGGGAGGCGGCCGCCGAAGAGGGCGGGGCGCCGGGAGGTCCGCCGCCAGGGAGGCGCGCCGGAGCGGCGTCGCCTGAGAAAGGGGCGGCGGACGCAAATGCGGCTTGACAGCGGGGGAAAAACCGGATACAATAAATGCGCTGGCGAAGCCAGCTGATTTTCGACGCACGAGTTAGTTCATGCTAACTATGAAGACAGGACCCAGGCGCTCCGGCGCTGTGGGGCATTGTTTTCCCTCGGGAGTTAGTTATAGCTAACATACCGTGCGATCCGCAGAAAGAAGAGGTGCGTATGAGAAAAGGAACCAGACAGCTGTTCTCCGTGCTCCTCAGCCTGCTTTTGACCCTCAGCCTGTTCCCGGCGCCGGCCCTGGCGCTGGAGGACGGGTCTGAGACGCCGAAAGCGGCTCAGGAGGAGACGGGCGCGAGAACGGACGGGACCTTCCGGGGGACCGGCGAAGGAAGAAACGGCGACATCGTGCTGGATGTCACCGTGAAGGACGGGAAGATCACGGAGATCCAGGTGGTCTCGCAAGAGGAGACCTCACGGTATTGGAGCGAAGCGACCGCCATGTTCGAGAGGATCATCCAGGCGGACTCCACCGAGGTGGACACCGTCACCCATGCGACGCTCAGCTCCAAGGGGATCGTGGCGGCGGTGAAGGACGCCCTGGGCGAGACGGGATCGGATGAGCCCCAGGAGATCGACGAGCCTGACGAGCCCGGCCTTTCCTTCTTTGCCTCCGGCGACGGCTCGGAGGAGGAGCCCTATGTGATCGAGAGCCAGGACCAGCTGGAGAAATTCGGCCGGAGCGTGGCGAGCGGCGAGACCTATGCCGGCAAATTCGTTGCCCTTGGCCGCAGCATCGACCTCACCGGCGAGTGGACCCCCATCGGCGGGGCCGAGGGCGTGTTCAACGGGACCTTTGATGGCTGCGGCTACACCGTCAGCGGCCTGACCATCGGCTCCGAGAACGAGCCGAAGGCCGTGGAGCCCGGCACCTTCTGGGCCTTTTTTGCCCAGCTGGCGGACAACGCCCGGGTCAAGGACCTGAACCTGGAGAACGTATCGATCTACGTGACCAGCCGAGAGGGCATCTCCGTCGGCGGTATCAGCGGCGTCGCCTACAACTACGACGGCGATGGCGTGTGGATCGACCACTGCTCCGTCACCGGCAAGCTGAGCGCGGTGCAAAGCGAGTGCCTGGAGGGGCAGCCCAACCTTGGCGGCATTTCCGGCTATCTGTACGCCGGCGCTGTGACCAACTGCTTTACGGACGTGGACATCTCCTGCGTCATTGAAAGCGGCGGCGGCATGGTGGAGGCCGGCGGCCTGGTGGGCGTGGACAACGCAGGCCTGGTGGCAAACTCCTACAGCGTGAGCACCGTCACCGGAAAGGCCTGCCAGGACGACGAGGAGGAAGGCGCCTGGGGCCGCTCCTGGATCAGCCCCCTGGTGGGCTTCACCGGCGGGTTTGCCAAGGTGGCCGGCTGCTACAGCGACGGCAGCGCCATCGCCCGGGATCAGAGCGACGGCGCCGGGCTCATCGCCGGCTATGCCATGTGGACCGGCCTGTACAACTGCTATTACAGCGAGAGCGCGACCCTGAAAAACGGCGGCGAGGCCCAGGAGCCGGCGGCCACCGGCACTCAGTTCCCCACCCCGCCCTGGGGCAGCTACAGCGTGGCGGAGGATGTGGAGGCTGTCTCCAGTCCGGACGCCGCCGTGCAGGCACTCAACGGGCTGGCCAATGACTTCTCGGTGGACCTGTCCGCCTTCGGCCTGACGGAGGATGACCTGTACGCCTGGACGGTGGACGAGGACGCCCCCGGCGGCGTGCGCCTGGAAAAGCGGGAGATCGCTTATCTCCTCATGAACATTCCCTATGCTGAGTTCTATGGCGACAGCGGCTTTGACGCTGTGACCAGTGCCACCACCAAGAACAAGGCCGCCTACTTCTGGGACAGCTCCGCCAAGGGCAACCAGGAGGTGGCCTATGGCGCCGACACCACCATCTTCGGCGTCCGCTTCCCCGTGCGGGTGACGGACAGCGCGGCGCTTCCGCAGGTGACGGACGCCTCCGCCGCCTACTACCACAGCTATGCGCCCCTGAGCGGCACGCCCGCCGTCTACCGGGATGTGACGGTGAAGGACGGCCAGGTGACCTTCGGCGCCATCCGGGGAACGGAGACCACCCTTACCGGCGCCCAGGTAGAGGTGAACACCGACTCCAAGCACGGGGACTACCTCCTCATCCTCAGTGAGGACGGCGGCGTCCTCACTGCTGCCAGCAAGACGGACTTCGCTGTTTACGGCGCGGTGCTGGAGACGGCGGCGGGCAAGACCTTCGGCCTGCGCCACCTGGAAAACCTCTATTATAAGGATTTCCATGAGATCGCCCTGTGCACCCGGTCCGAGGCCAACCAGAAGGGCCTTGCCACCCATCCCGCCTTCTTCGCGGACCTGGAGGGCGAGACCATCACAAAGATCACGTACTATACCAACAGCGGCATCCTCACGGTGCCCGCGGAGGTGACGCTCCAGGCGCCGGCAAAGCCCGGGTATGTGCTCATGAACATCCCCTACGCGGACTTCTATCAGGCGGAGCTGGGAGAGGGCGATAAGACGGTGGACGCCGTGACCAGCGCCACGAAGAATAAGCCCCGCACCGGGACTCTTGCCGGCGGCTCCTACCACGTCAGTGAGGACGGGAGCGACATCACCGGCGTGACCTACCCCGTGTACGTGCCGGACCTCTCCGCTCTGGAGGGGCTGACGGAGATCACGGACGCCGACAGCGTGTCCATCACCGTCACCAACCGGGGTCAGGAGACCACCACGGTCTACGAGGGTGCGGACGCCCTGTTCCAGGCGCCCAGCTACGCCTACTACCGGCTGACGGAGGACCCGGCGGTCTATAAGACCCTCAGCGGGGCGCAGGGGAGCTTCTCCTTCTCCGCCGTCAGCGCCGCGGCGGCGTCCGTCGAGGGGACCACCGGCGCCGTGACCTACAACGCCCGCCACGCGGACACGGAGATCGCACTCACCATCCCCGAGGGGGTCGATCAGAGCAGCACCAAGGTCAGCGGTGTGGTCCTGACCCTCTCCGACGGCACGAAGTACGGCCTGCGGCACGTGGCGAACGTGTGGCGGGTGACGGAGCTCGGCTGGAACCAGGAGGAGATGGACCTTAGCGGCAAGACCATCACCAACATCCGCTACATCACCGCAGACGCCGTGTATGACTACCTGACGGACATCGCCATCCTGCCGGCCATGAGCCCGGCGCCCACGGCGTCCTTTAAGGACAGCCGGACGCTGGTCCTGACGGGCCTTCCGGAGGACGCGGCGGAGGTCACCGTGACCCTCTCCTACACGGAGGGTGAGGGCCGCGAGGCGGTGACCACCGTGGTGGCGGAGAACGTGGCCGTGACGGACGGCGCTGCCGCCCTGCCGGCCGCCGCGGAGGATGGACGGGCCTATACCGTCACCGTCTCCGCCGCCAATTACGCCCCCGTGGTCCTGACGGACGTGACCTACACCGCCCCCAAGGATACCGGAAAGAGCGGCGGTGGCCGCAGCTCCACCGCTGTGCGGGAGGACGCGGCCCAGAGCGCGGCTCCGGCTCCGCAGGAGGCACGCACCTTTGCGGATGTGCCCTCCGGCGCCTACTATGAAAAGGCGGTGGCCTGGGCGGTGGAGCAGGGCATCACCTCCGGCGTGACGGCCACGGCCTTTGCCCCGGACCGCGCCTGCACCCGGGCCCAGGTGGTGACCTTCCTGTACCGCGCCGCCGGCAGCCCCGCTGTCAGCGGAGGGAGCGCCTTTGCGGATGTGCCCTCCGGCGCCTACTATGAAAAGGCGGTAGCCTGGGCCGTGGAGCAGGGCATCACCCGGGGCACCACGGAGACCACCTTCAGCCCCGACGCCATTGTGACCCGGGCCCAGGCGGCCACTTTCCTGTACCGCTATGCCAAGGCCAGCGCCGGCGGCGAGACCGCCTTTACGGACGTGCCTGCTGACGCCTACTATGCCCCTGCCGTGCAGTGGGCGGCGGCAAACGGCATCACCACCGGCACCACCGCCACCACCTTCAGCCCCGACCGGGGCTGCACCCGGGGCCAGATCGTGACCTTCCTGTATCGCTACCTGGGCGCATGAGCAGAACAGTGTAAGGTAAAAACCGGGGACCCAATCGGCACGGCCGGGCGTTTTCAAAACGCCCGGCCGTACTATTATTATATATCGTGGAATGTGCCCGGCGGTCTGCCGCCCCTCGCGGCGGCAGACCTTCTGTCCCTTGCTCTGACTGCACATAAAATTCATAGTACCTTGCCTTGCGCCCGGTGAGCCCTTATAATGAGGCATGAGAAGATCGAGACCAAGGAGGCGCCGGAATGTATCAGCCAAAGCTGGAAAAGGACATTCGCTGTCCGCTGGTCTATGCGCAGACCCTTTTCGGCGGGAAATGGAAGCCCCGCATCCTGTGCGTGCTCTCCCGGCGCCAGCCCAGACGGTACGGGGAACTGCGCCGGGAGCTGGTCAACATCACCGACGCGGTGCTCACCTCCGCCCTGCGGGAGCTGGCGCAGGACGGACTGGTCTGCCGGACCCAGTATGAGGAGACGCCCCTTCGGGTGGAGTATGCCCTCACCCGGCGGGGTGAAACACTGGTGCCTCTGCTCCAGGCCGTCTGTCAGTGGGCCGGGGCCTATGTGCGGGAAGGGGAGGACCCCGGCTTCTCCCAGTGTCAGCGCTGTGATTACCAGGCGATCGGACACGAAGAGGCCGCCGGTATATATACGACCACAGACGGTTGAGGCCCCGCGTCATGCCGGCGCAAGGCCTTGCGCAGCGCGGCGTTCGGAGCGCGTTTGGGGCGGCGAAGCTGCCTGAAAACGATGGAGATCCCCTTCGGGGCAAAACAGGGGTCGTTTGCGGCTTTTGCGGCCGGCTGACATGCGACCGGATCAAAAAGGAGGATTTTTATGAAGATCAAAGCGGTGAAACTGTACGACAACGGGTTTATGACCCAGCCCTTCGCCTTTGGCGGCGGCGCCGACCCCGCCGAGCTGGACCCCACGGTCCGCTACCGCTCCTCCCTGCAAAACTTCCTCATCGACACCGGGGACGAGGTGATCTTGGTGGATACCGGGCTTCCCAGGGAGACGCCGCCCATCCCCCGGAAGGAGGACGCGGCCCTTTACATGGGGGAAAAGATCACGGACTATCTCTCTGCCCTGCGGGCGCTGGGCTATGAGCCGGAGCAGGTGACCCGGATCCTGGTGACCCATAAGCACCCGGACCACACCGGCGAGCTGCGCAGCTTTCCCAACGCGAAGATCTACCTCTCCCCGGAGGAGGCGGAGGCGCTGAAGCTCACCGGAGAGAACATCGTCCGTGCGGAGTTTGCGGACGGGCCCTACTATTCATTCCCCCGCAGCCAGAAGGTGGCAGAGGGCATCTGGTATCTCCCCGCCCCGGGCCACACCAAAGGAAACAGCATCGTCATCGCCGAGGACGGCGGCCGCTTCTACCTGTTCCATGGCGACGTGACCTACTGCGACGCCGCGCTGAGGGCGAATCGGCTTTCGGTGGTCTTTGAGGATCTGGCCGCCGCTCGGGAGACGCTGGACCGGGTCCGCACGTTCATTCGGGAGCATCCCACGGTGTACCTCTCCACCCACTGCCCGGAGGGGTATGAGAATCTGGAGAACGGGACCATCATGACTCTGGAATAAAGGGGAAAAAGACAGGCGCCGCAGCGGGCGGCGCCTGTTTTCCGCGCCTCAGAGGGCGGCTTGTATTCCGCCGGAGGATTTGGTATAATCAGCACAACGCAGCGATTATACCGTGCATGCCGCCGCCTTTGGCGGCGTGCGCCATGAGGAACCGCGAAAACGAGGCCGCCGGGCGGCGGGAGGAGGGGACAGGATGACCACCGTGGTGGTGACAGACGGGAAATACCGCGCCTCCATCGCCGCCGTGCGGACGCTGGGCCGGGCGGGGTACCGGGTGGTGGTGACCCAGACCCGGAAGGACAGCGCCCTGCCCCCGCCGGTGTTCTCCTCCCGGTACTGCGGGGAGGGCCGCTGGATCGAGGGCGCCGCGGCGGACGAGGAGTATCCCGACCGCCTGCTGGCGGTTTTGCGGGAATATGAGCGGCCGGTCCTCTTCTGTGTGGGGGCCGTGACGCTGAACGCTGTGGCCCGGCAGCGGGAGCGGTTTTCCCCATCGGCGGACTTTCTCATTGCGCCGCCGGAGGTGTTGGACGCCCTGAACGACAAGGAGGCGGTCCACCGCCGGTGCGAGGAGCTGGGCATCCCGGTGCCAAGAGCGTACAGCGCCGCGCCGGAGCGCTACCCCGTGGTCATCAAGCCCCACTGCGGGGAGAAGTTCGGCCTCAAGGCCCGGGACCGCTACCGCATCGCGGAGGACGAGGCGTCCTATCGGGCCGCTCTGGCGGCCATGGCGCCCTACGACCCCGCCCCTCTGGTCCAGGAGCGGGTGACGGGGGACGGCGCGGGGGCCAGCCTCCTTTTGGGACGGGACGGGGCCCTTCTTGGCGCCATCTGCCACCGCCGGGTCCGGGAGTATCCCATCACCGGCGGCCCCTCCACCTGCTGCGAAAGCTTCTATGATCCGGAGCTGATCGACCGGGCCTACCGTTTGCTGCGCTCCTTTGGCTTCCAGGGCCTTGCCATGGTGGAGTTCAAGGGCGGCTATGTGCTGGAGGTGAACCCCCGCATCTGGGGCAGCTTCCCGCTGACGGCCTGCGCCGGAAGCCCCATAGCCGCCCACTATGCCCGCGCCGCTGCCGGGGAGGCCGTGGCCTACGCCCCGGCGGACTATACCGCCGGCCTTCGGATGCGTTTTTTGCTCAATGACACGGCGGCGCTTTTGAGCCTTCTGCGCCACGGGCGCGTGGGCCCCTTCTGCGCCGGCGTCCGGGACTGCTTCACCGCCCGGGAGGCCCTGACGGACCGGGACGACCCGGCCCCCATGCGGCGGTATCTGCGCAATACCCTCCTGCGCCGCTGAAAAGAGCGGCCCGGGAGACGAAAGGAGGACGCCATGGAGCTGAAGCTGGACCTGCACATCCACTCCCAGGCATCGCCTGACGGGCGGATGAGCCTGGAGGAGATCGTGGAGACGGCCCGGCAGGCGGGGCTGCAGGGCTGCGCCGTCTGCGACCATGACCAGGTCCTGACGCAGGCGCCCGCCTTTCCCGATTTTCTTCTGATCCCCGGGGTGGAGATCTCCACAGAGCGGGGCCACCTTTTGGGCTGGTTTGTCCAAGGGCCCATCGAGACCCGGGACTTTCACGAGGCCGTGGCCGCCATCCACGCCCAGGGGGGCCTTGCCGTGCTGGCCCACCCCTTTGAGCACCGCCGCACGGCGGAGACCATCGACCCCATCGCCCCCCTTCTGGACGGGGTGGAGGTGTGGAACAGCCGGGCGGAGCGGAAAAATCCCCGCGCCAATGCCCAGGCGGAGGCCTTTGCCGCCGCCCACGGCCTGCGCCGCTTCGGCGGGAGCGACGCCCATCTCCCCCGGGAGATCGGCCACGGCGTCACCGCCGTGGAGGTGGAGGAGGCGACCATCTCCGCCGTTCGGGCGGCCCTGCTCGCCGGGAACACCGCCGTCTCCGGCCGCCGGAGCCGGGCAGTGGACACCGCCCGCAGCCAGTTCACCAAGCGACGCCGGTCCCACGCGGGGCCGCTGTCCTATTGCAAATGGGCCCTGTTCGCCGCCAAGTGCTGCCTGCAGGACCTGATCCGAAAAGGAGCGTGAGCCGTATGTCTCTCATCGTCAAGGTCGGCAAGGCCGGAAAGCGGTTCCTCAAGACCTACGTTTTGCCCCCCGCTGTCCACCATCTCAGCTATACCCGCCGCATCGAGCGGGTGAAGACCACCCGCCGCATCTGCGCCATGACCTTTGACGACGGGCCCATGGACCTGCCCGCCGCGCCGGACCGGTTTGACGGCCGGTCCCTGACGGACATCCTGCTGGACACCCTGGGGGAGTTCAACGCCCGGGGCACCTTCGACGTGGTGGGGGATACCTCGGACAACTATCCCGACCGGGCCGGCAAGCTGGGCAGCGCCGCCTGGGGCGGGCTGAAATACGACCACTATCCCGACATCCACAGGGACGACCGGGGCGGCGCCGTGCACAACGACCGCCTGATCCGCCGCATCCTGGCGGAGGGTCACCAGATCACCGACCACGGCTACCGCCACATCATCTTCGGGAAGAAAAACATCGTCTACGGCAAGCGGGTCACCCTGGGGAGCTTTGACGCCGCGGCGGCGGACATCGCCCGCTTGCGGGACTATCTCCGGGAGCACTATGGGTACACTGTCACCATGGCCCGGCCGCCCCACTATGTGGACCGCATCGGGGACGGCTTCACCAGCTACGATGTGTATGACCGCCTGGGCTGCCAGTACATGGCCGCCTCCTTCGACGGGGCGGGGTGGCTCCCCTCCGCGGCGGGGGACGCGGACGCGGCCCTGGAGGCGGAGGTGAACGCTATGGTGGCCCCCATGCAGGCGGCGCTGGAGCAGGACCCGGACTTCTTCTGCGGCCAGATCATCTTCCAGAAGGACGGGTACAACATGGCCAAGCGCACGCCGGTGGCCTGGGGACTGCGCCGCCAGCTGGAGCTGCTGCGCACTTACGGCTACCAGGTGGTGACGGTGGACGAGCTTCTGGCCGAGAGCCCCTTTGCGGACGTGGGGCGGGAGGACCCCCTGCTGGAGACCCTCCGCGCCCTGGCGGAGCAGCGGGCCGTGGCCTATTCGGACAACACGGTGCGCCTGGACAGGGCCATGACGGCGGGGGAGCTGGCCATGCTCCTGGCCCCCAGGGAGGAGGCCCTTCGCCGCCGGTGGGAGGCCATCCGTCAGGCGGGCAAAAGCCAGCACGCCTACTGCGGCGCCCTGGCCTGGTGCGCGGAGCAGGGGCTCATCGCCGCCGGCACGGCGCCGGACGCTCCCCTCACCGCCCTGCCGGAGGGGCTGTTCGCCCCCGTGCAGGACTTCACCCGCCGCAGTGTCTACGGCGCGTATCAGGGACTTTGAACCGGAGGAACTCCCAAAATTTGCGGTAAAATGAAGGGTTTCACAAGCTTCTTGTGGAATTTTCGTTGACAGCGCCTCATAAATCCGATAGGATAAAGAAAAACGGCAAAGGGGGCGGCGACATGGACTTTGGCCAGCGGATGCAGCGCCGGCGGGAGGAGCTGGGCAGGTCCCGGGCGGAGCTGGCGGCGGCGCTGGGCGTGTCGCCGTCGGCGATCAGCAACTATGAAAAGGGCATCAGCTTCCCCAAGGAGGAGATCCTCCTCCGCCTGTTCGACGCCCTGGAGACCGACCCCAACACCCTCCTGCAGGACAGCTTCCGGGCAGGGAGCCGGGTCCTCACCCAGGGGGAGCGGCGGCTGGTGGAGCAGTATCGGGGCCTCTCCCCCCGGGGACGGGAGACCGTCCGGGACCTGGTGGACGCCCTGTGCGAATACCGGGACGAGGCGGAGAGCGGCCGGGCGGCGGAGCCCCGGGTCATTCCACTGTACCGCAGTCCCGCCGCCGCCGGCTATGCCGCGCCGGTCTTCGGCGAGGATTTTGACTACATCTCCGTGGAGGACGAGGTGCCTCCCGCGGCGGAATTCGCCATCCGCATCCAGGGGGACTCCATGGCCCCCTACATCGGGGACGGCTCCGTGGTCTACGTGAACCACGACCCCCTGCGCCCCGGGGACGTGGGCATCTTCTGCGTGGATGGGGACATGTTCTGCAAGCAGTATCACAAAGACCCGGCGGGGATCGTGTACCTCTTCTCCCTGAACCGGGCCCGGTCGGACGCAGACCTGGTGCTCCTGCCCTCCGGCGGGAGGACACTGGTGTGCTTCGGCCGGGTCATCCTCCACGCCCCGCCCCTGCCGGGCCTGGCGTGAGCGCGGCACGAATGATTGATGAAGACCCGCCCCGGAGAGCCCATGGGCTCTCCGGGGCGGGTCTTCATCAATCATTCGTGCCGCGCTCACGCCAGGCCCGGCA
>JAFUGI010000050.1 GCA_017469475.1 Oscillibacter sp.
CGGCGCCGTCACGGGAACGAGCGTCACCCGACTGCTCTTTCCGGCAAGGCCGCCCCGGTAGGCGAGGGAGGGGGCGTCCGCCATGTCATAAAGACCGCTCTGCCCTCGCTCCCACCTCCGCAGGGCCGTCAGGGCGTAGAAAGCCTGCTCGGTGGCCATCTGATTGGCGTCCGCGTCCTCCGCCTCGTGGGCAAAGCCCCCGCCGGAGCGGCGGCAGCGCAGGAGGGCGTCCACGACGGTTCGGCCGTTTTTGGTGAAGCGGCTGTCCGACACCGGCACGCCCCACTGGCACAGGGCCAGCAGCACCTGGGCGCAGCTCTCGGCGGTGGGGATGCCGCCGGAGACAAAGCCGCCGCCGTCATCCTGCATGGCGGAAAGGCGGAGCAGCGCCCGCTCCCCGGCGGCGGCCACGGCGCTTTGGCCCCGGTAGGGGGCCAGGGCCTGGAGGGCCATGGCCGTGATGTCCGCCTGGGCGGCATCGCCCCCCAGGGTCCAGCCGCCGCCGCTCAGCTCCTGGGAGAGGAGATAGGCAACATACCCCTCTCGGGTGGCCTGGACGGCACCCGCCGGCGCCGCCGGCATGGGATAGTCCCCGCTGTCCAGGGCGATGAGGGCCCAGATGGGGCCGTTGAGCCCCTGCCAGAGGGTCTTTTCATGGTCCCCCAGAGGGGCAGTCAGATCGTATCCCGCCACCAGCCGCCCGTCCCGGCCGATGGCCGTGAGGGCCGTGACCACCCGGGCGTACTCGGTGTATTTGCGCGGGTGCAGCACGCCGCCCCGCTCCGTGACGTAGGTCTCCACCCGGCTGTAGTAGTCCCGGTAGTACCCCTCCGGCACGGCGCTTTCGCTGCGGGCAAGGCCCAGCACCGCCCACTCGCCGCCGATAGAGCCCACCTGGGGCTCCGGCACGGCGCGAAGGAGCCAGGCTGCCGTCTCCTCCAGCCGGGCGTCCAGGGTCCCCTGGGCGGCCCGGGCAGGGGGCAGGGCAGAGAGCGTGACCAAAAGCGCCAGCGCCAGGGCGGCGGCGCGATTTCGCAAGCGGTCCATGCGGGGCCTCCTTTCTTACAGCAGTCGATCGTCCGTTGGGAACGTCTCCCTGCGGACCTGCCTGTTTCCCCCGGAGGGGATCTCAGTCACTTTGAGGCAGCTCCGCCGCCCCATAAAACGCATTGACTTTGCGGGGCCTTCGCGCTCAGTCGGCGTACCGCCGGTACAGGAAGGTGACCAGCTGGGCCCGGGTGCAGGGGGCATTGGGGCTGAAGGTGACGGCGGTGGTGCCCAGGGTGACGCCCCGCTCCGCCGCCCAGTCCACGGCGGCGCGGTAGTAGGCGCCGGGTGCCACGTCCGTAAAGGCGGCGGCGCGGGCTGCGGGGGACCCGGCGGCCCGGTACAAAAAGGCCGCCGCCTGGGCCCGGGTCACGGTCTCATCGGGGCGGAAGAGGCCCTCCGTCCCCAGGGCGATGCCCTGCTCCGCCGCCCACTGGATCGCCGTGTAGAAGGGAGAGGACGGGTCCACGTCCGCAAAGGGCGCCACCGTTCCCGCCGGGGCGGGAGCGCCCACGGCCCGGTGGAGCAGGGTCACCGCCTGGGCCCGGGTGCAGGGGGCGTTGGGGCTGAAGAGGGTCGCGGAGGTGCCGGTGGTGACACCGGTCCCGGCAGCCCACTGGACCGCCGCGTAGAAGGGGGAGGACGCCGGCACGTCGGAAAAGGCGGGGCGCTCCGTCGCCGGAGCGGCGGAGGAGGCGCCGGAGGAGCCGGAGGTCCACTTCTCCGAGCCGTAATCATCCACGTAGTTGTCCGTGAAGAAGAAGATGACCTCGTCCCCGTTTCGCAGGATGCGGTCCCGGGAGCCGGTGGTGGTGACACGGCCGTTGACCATGTACAGCCAGCCGGAGTTGGGACTGCCGTGGTCCGTTTCGCCCAGGCCGTCGATGGCGCTGAGATAGCCGTAGGTCTTCTCCTCGTAGGAAAGGCCCTCCCGCTCCAAAAGCGTCACCACCGCGTCAAAGGCGCTCTGGCCGGTGCGGAGGGTCACGCTGTCCTCCGCCAGGGCGTAGTAGGCGGAGGCATCGTGCTTGTAGGTGAGCTGGCCGCCGCAGGCGGTGCCGTCGTGGGTCAGCACCCGGACCTGGACGCGGATCTGAGAGGAGCCGGAGTCCGGCACGGCGGTCAGGGACACGGAGACGCGCTTCGCGCTGTGGGACGACGCTTCCTCCTCCGTCACGGTGAAGGTGCCGGAGGCGGTGCGGTAGCCGTCTTTGGCAGCGGTGTAGGCATAGGTGCCCGCCGCCAGGTCATAGACGCCGCCCTCCGCCGTCATGGCCGCGCCGTCCCGGGTGACGGAGACCTCCGCCCCCTGGGGGATGACGCTGAGAGTGACCGGGCAGCCCAAAAAGGCCGACTCCCCGGCCGCCTCCGCGGGAACGGCGCTGAAATCGTAAACCTGGTATGCCTCCCCCGTCTCCAGCACCTGCCGGGCGGTCAGGAGGGCCCGGAAGCCCTGCTCCGTGGCAAGGTCGTTGGCGGAGGTGTTGTCCGTAAAGCCGAAGCCGGAGTCGTCACGCAATGCGTAGGAGAGAAGGCCGTCCAAAAGGCTCCCGCCGGGGCGCAGAAAGCGGCTGTCCGTGTCCGGGTCGATGCCCAGGGCCGCAAGGCCGATGAGGAGCATGGCGTCGGTGTTGGCGCTTCCGAAGGACCCGTTCTCCCCCTGGTGGGCGGAAAGGGCCGCAACAGCCCGGTCCGCCGCGGCCTTGGCCGCGGGATGGCCGTCACAGTAAGGCGCCAGGGCGGCGAGCACGGTGCCGGTGGTATCCAGGTCCGCGTAGAAAACGCCGTCCCACTCATAGCCGTACAGCCCGTCATCCCCCTGCTCTCGCAGCACCACGGCCAGCAGGGACTCCACCTGCTCCTCCGTCAGGGCCAGGTCCCCCTGCACATTGGCCAGGAGCACCCAGGGGGCAACGTACACGCTCTCCACCGTCTCTCCCCGCAGCAGCGCCGTCACGTCCAGCACGGTCTCGCCGTCGGCACGCGTCAGATGGGTGGGGTCCGCCCCCACGGCGCGCAGGATGATGGCCGCCTTGGCATAGGTCTGGGCGGGGGACCAGCCCCCCTCCGCCACCGCCGCCACAGCGGAGTTGAGATAGGTCTGCCGGGCCGCGGCGGAGGTCTTGGGTCCCTCCGGCCGCAGGGCGCTGTAGGCCGCCATGTCCATGACCACCCACTCCCCGGAGGACTCGGTATATCCGGCGGCAATGGTGTCCAGCAGCGTGTCCAGCCGGTCCAGCCGCTCCTGGGCGGCGGGGCTCTTCGCCTCCCGGACGCGGAGGGTGTACGCAGCGGTGACGCCATAGCCGTCGTCCACCGTCAGCTCCGCCAGGGCCTCGCCGTCCGTCAGCGCCAATACCGTGGGAGCGGAGGCGATGTCCTCCGCGGCGCCGTTCAAATAGACGCTGTACTCCTCGTCATAGGGGACGGCGTTCACCGTGACGGAGGCGGTCCCCTCCGGCACGGTCACCGTATAGGCTGCCCGCTCCGGGTCGAACCCCTCCACCGCGCCGCCGTCCACCGTCAGCTCCGCCAGGGTGGGCAGCAGGGTGGTGCGGAAGTAGTAGGAGACGGCGCTGCCCCCCGCCGGGCGCACATCCACCCGGTGCTGCTGGCCGTTGGTCATGCCCGGCGCCGTCAGGTTGGCGGCGGTGTGGCCGTAGGCCTCGCCGGAGCGGGTGGCCGCGGCGTCCGGGCCGGGGGTATAGAAGCCGAAGTCGTAGTCCGCGTCATAGAGATAGTACTGCCAGGAGGCCGTGGTGCCCGCGTCGGCGTCGAAGGTCAGTGTGGAATAAACGGCGTCGTCCAGCCGGCAGTCGTACAGCGTCAGGTCATACTCCCGCACGGCGGGGTCGAAGGCGGGCGTCAGGGGAATGGGGTCCTCCTCCGCCGCGTCGTAGGAGAAGACGGCTCCCAGGAGCTTGTTGGCGTCCGTCTCCGCCTCTTCAAAGGCCGCCGTCACCGCCACCGGGCAGTCCGGCATGGAGAAAGTGTAGGTCCCTTCCTCCTCCCCGGCCTCCAGGGTCGCTCCGCCGACGCGAAGGTCCGCCAGGCACAGCCCCACCGGCTCCGTGACGGTGACGGTCACAGTCTCCCCCGCCGCCGCCAGGGACTTGTCCGCCGTCAGCGTCGGGGTGTAGGTGTAGGGATAGGAGGAGGTGTCCACCTGGACGGTCCGCCCGTCGATGAGGACCCGGTGGGCCCCGCCGCCGGAGAGAGCGGAGGTCATATCGTCGATCTCCGACTGAGCGGGGGTCTCCCCCTGCACCAGGGCGTTGGCCTCCTCCAAAGGCGCGCCGCTTTCGGCCATGGCCCAGTACAGGGCGTCCAGGTCGTGGGGCATGGCGGGGAAGCGGTAGGTCTTGGGGTCGTAGGAGGTCAAAACCACTCGGTACACGTCCCCGTCCTGGGGCCGGTAGTCTCCGATGCCCACGGCGTCCTCCGCGTTGTTCCGGTAGACCGCCCAGGAGCCGTAGGGCAGCTCCAAAGACGCGGCGGAGTACTCCACCTCGTCCACGGTCAGCCCGGTGAGCCAGCCGCCGGGGGCGTTCACGTTCTCCTCCCCCAGCAGGGTGCGCGCCAGGGTCAGGCCCGTATCCTCATCGGTGAAGGCCACGGCCTCCGGCCCCCGCAGCAGCGCCACGGTCTCCTCCTCCGCGTCGTAATACTCAAAGGACATCACGATCTCCCCGGCCGACTGGTCGGCCAGGGCGGCGGCGGGCCACAGCGTCAGCGCCATGACCAGCGACAAAAGCAACGACAGTGTTTTCTTCATGGGTTCCCTCCTGTGTTCCGATGGGGCGCTGACATATCGTTAAAAAAATAACAGCCCCGCAAAATGCGCGACCGTCTTTCTCGCCCCCATCTTGTCCGGCGCAAAAGCGCCCTGCAAGCTCGAGCATCGTCGGTATTCTGGCTCATGCATTGGGGAGCGGTTCGCTCCTGCGCCATTGTTCCGCCTTCCCAGAAAAGCTCCAGTGACCGGATCGCTCCCTGAACAACAGCTCCTGCATATACAGCAACGGGCAAAGCCCCGGACTCTGACCGGGTTTCCTAATCACCGCGCCTGCCCGGCCGGGCAGTCATGACGGGTGACACGATGCAGCGTATTCGGTTTTCCGGGGCGCCTCCCCCACCCGGTTTTGGGAAAATCATATCACATTCCTATGATTTTGTACAGAGCGAAATCTGTGCCCCGCCCCCGCCTGCACCGGCGGCATCTTCGCCGGCGAGGGCGCATATAGATGGAGTGCGTCCGTTGCCCGGCCGGCGGGCGGCTGCAAGGGAGTGTGTTGTTTTGAAGGAGCATATGGAGGAGCGGGCGGAGCGCCTGGCTCTTTACATCATAGAGAACCGGGCCACGGTCCGCGCCGCCGCCCAGAAATTCGCCATCAGCAAATCCACGGTCCACAAGGACATCTCCGAGCGCCTGCCCCAGTTCAACCGGGCGCTCTATGTCCAGGTGAAGGCGGTGCTGGACGTGAACAAGGCCCAGCGCCACATCCGGGGCGGCATTGCCACCCGGCGAAAATATCGCGGCGCCTGAGGGCTCGCCGCAGTCAGGAGGATGCCTATGCCCAACCGTCGTCCCTGTCCCGGAGGTATGCCGCCCCGGCGGCCGCCGCAGCCGCCCCAGTCGCCGCCGGGCCGGAGGGAGCCCCAGCCCCCTCCGCCGCCGGAGGAGGCGCCGCCAC
>JAFUGI010000002.1 GCA_017469475.1 Oscillibacter sp.
AGCGGGGCGGACTGATCCTCGTCCACCCGGAAAACTGAACATGCGAAAGCGCCCCGCCGTCCAGATCGGACGGCGGGGCGCTGATTTGATGGAGACGTGAGGCCACGGTAAGGCTTTATGCCGTAACAGGGTATCGTGCCGCAGCAGTGCGTTCTGCCGCGGTGGGGGCGGAGCGCACATCCCTTGCGCCCCGATGGGGCTTGGCGGGACCGTGTCCGCGATGGAGCCCGCCGGGGCTTTCGCCACGGCGTCCACTCTTCCGCCAGGTCGTCAGCGGGCCACCATCAGACGCTTCATGCCCTGCTCCAGCCCCTCGGCGGAGAGGTCGTACATGCGAAAGAGCTTGGCCAGCTGCAAGTGGGTCTGGGACCAGAAGTCCTGATACTGGGGCATGGGCTCCGGGTTCAGCCAGATCATGTGGGGGTACTGCTTCAAAAACAGGTCCAGCCACTCCAGGCCCGACGGACCGTAGGTCTGGGTGACCCAGTTGTACTGGCGGCTGCGCAGCTCGTAGGGGTTCATGGCCGCGTCCCCAACGAAGATGACCTTGTAGCTGCTGTCGTAATTCTGGAGCAGCCACTCGGTGGAGACCGCCCCCTCCCACAGAAGGCGGGGCGAGGTGAACACCTCTCCGTAGACGCAGTTGTGGAAATAGTAGGTGTGGAGCTCCTTGAAGTGGTTGGACTTGGTGGCCGCCTGGAAGAGCATGCTGCAAAGGCCGGCGTAGTAGTCCATGGACCCGCCGGAGTCCATCAGCAGCAGGACCTTCACCGCGTTTTTGCGGTCGTTGGTGTAGCGCAGGCGAAGGGACCCCGCGTTGTCGCAGGTATCCCGGATGGTGCCGTTCACGTCCAGCACCTTTTCCGCGCTGTCCGCCTGGACGGAGAGCTGGCGCAGGGTACGAAAGGCCATCTGGAACTGGCGGGTATCCAGTGTGTTGTCCTTGCGGAAGTCCCGGAATTTTCGCTCCCCCGCCACCATCATGGCGGTGCGGTGGCGGCTCTGGCCGCCGATGCGGATGCCGTTGGGGTGCCAGCCGCTGTTGCCGAAGGGGGAGCGGCCCTGGGTGCCCACCCAGTAATTGCCGCCGTTGTGCTCCTCCGTCTGCTCCTTGAGCCGCTCCTCCAGCATTTTGAGAAGGTCCTCCAGCGTCTCGTCCGGAAAGCCCAGGTTTTTGAGCTCCTCCAGCGTGCGGTGCAGATCCTCCGCCGGGTGGTTCAGCCAGTCCAAAAGCTCCTCCGGCAGCTCCCCCTCGTAGGGCACGCCCTTGAAAAACTCCAGAAATACCTGGTCGAACCGGTCAAAATCCGTCTCGCTCTTGACGATGACCGCCCGGCAGAGGTGGTAGAACCCGGTCAGGCTGGACTGGTGGAGCCCCTTTTCCATGGCTTCCATCAGCGCCATCCACTCGTTGAGGGACACGTGGAGCCCCCGGGCACGCAGCAGGTAGAAAAACGCCGCGAACATGATCTTACCTCCTGGCCCGGGCCAGGGTCTGAAGGTCCTTGTCCTTTTTCAGCAGCACACCGGCAAAGGGGATCTGCCGCTCGATGAGCTCCGGGTCCACGCCGCCGGCCGTCAGGGCCCGCAGCCAGTCCACCAGCTCCGAGGTGCTGGGCTTTTTCTCGATGCCCCGCAGCTCCCGCAGCCAGTAAAAGGCGGCCAGGGCCTGCTGCACCAGCTTCCGGTCCAGGTCTCCGAAGTGGACGCGGATGATCTGCTCCATCTGGGCCTGGCCGGGGAACTCGATGTAGTGGAACACGCACCGGCGCAAAAAGGCGTCCGGCAGCTCCTTCTCCGCGTTGGAGGTGATGATGACGATGGGCCGGTGGCGGGCGCGGACGGTCTCCTTGGTCTCCGGGATGTAGAACTCCATCTGGTCCAGCTCCCAGAGAAGGTCGTTGGGAAATTCCAGGTCCGCCTTGTCGATCTCGTCGATGAGCAGCACCACCTGCTCCTCGGACCGGAAGGCCTCCCCCAGCTTGCCGGGCTTGATGTAGCTTGCGATGTCGTCCACCCCGTGGGTGCCGAACTGGCTGTCGTACAGCCGCTGCACCACGTCGTACACATACAGGCCGTCCTGGGCCTTGGTGGTGGATTTGATGTTCCAGATGATGAGCTGCTTGCCCAAAGCGTCCGCCACGGCCTGGGCCAGCATGGTCTTGCCGGTGCCGGGCTCGCCCTTAATGAGCAGGGGCTTTTGCAGGGCGATGGCGATGTTCACGGTGCTCATCAGCTCCGCCGACGCCACGTATTGACTGCTGCCCCGAAAGGTCTGTTCCATAGCATTTTCCTCGTGTTCTCGGTATTTTTTCGGTGTCTTCCGGTCCATTGTACGATACCGGTTGATAAAATGCAAGCGCAGGCGCAGGGGGCCGCGCAAACCGGCGGCCCCCTGCGCGAGAGGAAGGAGAGAGAAATGGCGTTTACTTAGCGGCCTTGGCGGCGCGGATGGCCTCGGTCAGGAGCGGAGTCACCTTGAACAGGTCGCCGCAGATGCCGTAGTCCGCGATCTCGAAGATGGGGGCCGTGTCGTTCTTGTTCACCGCGATGATGCACTCGCTGTCCTGCATG
>JAFUGI010000051.1 GCA_017469475.1 Oscillibacter sp.
ACGCCGTGCCCGCCAGCATCCCCACGGCGGCGGGGAGCCAGCCGGGCAGGCGGAGCGCCGCCGCCTGGTCCATGGCCGGCAGCAGCAGGCTCCACACGGAGGCCGCCGTCATGACCCCGGCGGCAAAACCCAGCATGGCCCGCTGGAACCGGGGCTCCGGCGTGTCGGAAAGAAAAAACACAGTGGCGGCGCCCAGGGTGGTCATCCCGAAGGTGAACCCGGTGCCCAGCGCCGCCCAGCCAAGCGCTTGCAGCATACGTATCAACGCCTCTCTGGGGAGCGGTCCTCCCCGATTCGGGCGGAGGCCGCCCGTACCCCAGTATAGGCACCGGCGCCCTCAGATGTGACGGCAAAAGGCCCTTGTTTTTTCCCGAGGGCCGTGCTATGGTAAAAGGAGAACAGGACTCATATAATTTCGCTGTATATGGCGCGAAAGTCTCTACGGGCCGCCGAAGGGCCCTGCTATGAGTGTCTGGCCGGCGGAGCTTTGCCCGGTCAGGCGCTCTTTCCATATCCGCGAAGCAGAACAGGAGGTCGATCCCATGTCGCTGACCATTTTGAAGGGCACCATCGTCTCCGCCCCCGCCCTGGGGCAGCTGGACATCACGGAGGGAGGGTATCTTGCGGCGGAGGACGGCCGCATTCTGGGGGTGTACCCCGTCCTGCCGGAGCAGTACGCCGCCGCGCCGGTGGAGGACTGGGGGGACGCCCTGATCCTTCCCGCCTTTGCGGACTGCCATCTCCACGCCCCCCAGTACCCCATGCTGGGCACCGGCATGGACCTGCAGCTTTTGGAATGGCTCCAGGCCTACACCTTCCCCACGGAGGCCCGCTTCGCCGACACGGACTATGCCCGCTCGGTCTACCGGAAGCTGGCGGCGGAGCTCATCGAAAACGGCACCACCCGGGTGTGCATGTTCTCCTCCCTCCACACCGACGCCACCTGGGTCCTGATGGAGGAGCTGGAGCGCGCCGGCGTCACCGGCTATGTGGGCAAGGTGAACATGGACCGCAACGGCGCGCCGGGGGTGCTGGAGGAGACCACGGAGGGCTCCATGGCGGAGACGCTGCGCTGGCTGGAGGGATGCGGAGACTTTGCCCACATCCGTCCCATCCTGACCCCCCGATTCACCCCCTCCTGCACCGACGAGCTGATGGCCTTTCTGGGCCGCCTGGCGGCGGAGCGGGATTTGCCCGTCCAGTCCCACCTGTCGGAAAACCAGAGCGAGATGGCCTGGGTGCGCCAGCTCCACCCGGACTGTGAGCAGTACTGGGAGACCTACGCGAAATACGGCCTGTGGACCGACCGCACCCTCATGGCCCACTGCGTCTGGTCCGACCGGCGGGAGCGGACCGCCATGCGCCGCTCCGGCGTCACCATGGTCCACTGCGCGGACTCCAACCAGAACGTGTGCTCCGGCGTCGCCCCGGTGCGCCGGGCCCTGGACGAGGGGATAAAGGTGGTGCTGGGCAGCGACATTGCCGGCGGTGACCGCCTCTCCATGTTTGACGTGACGGCCTCCGCCATCCGGGCCTCCAAGGCCCGCCACCTGATGGACCACTGGGACACCCCCTTTTTGACGGTGCCGGAGGCCTGGTATCTGGCCACCTCCGCCGCCACGGCGTTTTTCGGCGAGCCAGCGGGCTTCGCCCCGGGCGCCTCCCTCCACGCCATCGTGCTGGAGGACGGCCAGCTGCCCCAGCCCCATCCGCTGACGGCTCAGGAGCGGCTGGAGCGGTGCGTCTACCGCCGCCAGCCGGACGCCGTGCGGGAGGTGTGGAGCGCCGGGCGGCGAGTCCTCTCCCGGGGCCGGAGCAGGGCGTGACGAGCCGCCGGAGCGGTGCCCGGCAGGGGCTTCGTTTTCTTAATATCTGCACAAAAAGGGACGCGGGCGATGCCCGCGTCCCTTCCTTTGTTGGGTGCAGCTATGATCTCCTGCCCTCCGGCGGCCCTCAGTACCGCCGGTCCAGGATCTCCACGATGTCCGCCAGGGCGCCGTGGTCCGCGTCGCACACGATGGTGGCGCCGCAGGCGCGCACCGCGTCCACGCAGTTGGCCGGGGCAAAGCCCTCCGCCGCCATGGTCAGCATGGAGAGGTCGTTGGCCTCGTCCCCGGCGCAGTACACATGCTCCGGCGCGATGCCCAGCCGCTCCGCCAGGCGGCGGACCATGGCCCCCTTGCTGGCGCCCCGGGCCGTCACCTCCAGCAGCGTCCGGTCGGAGAAGAACACCTCGTACCGCGCCGCCCAGGGCTGGGAGACGATGTAGGCGCGGATGGTCTCCAGTGTCTCGTGGCACTCCTCGAACATCAGCTTGGTGATGGGCTGGGGCACCTCCCGCAAGGACGCGTCCGCCTGCACTGCCACGTGGGTCACGTGCTCATGCTGGCGGGTGTAGAGATTGGGCCGCACGGCGTGGATCACGTTTTCCAGGGGATAGGCCTCCGCCGCGGCGGTGGGGAACCGGTCCAGCACCTCCTGACAGCGCAGGCACGCCTCCCTGTCCAGGTTGATGAGCTCCAGATACTCCCCCTTTTGAAAGTCGTACAGCGCCGCGCCGTTGCAGATGACGGCAGGGGCGTTCATGGGGATCTGGTCCACGAACTTTTCGATGGCGGCCAGAGCCCGGCCGGTGGCCACGGCGAAGGTGCCGCCCTGGTCCATGAAGTAGGTCAGCGCCCGGCGGTTCCGCTCCGGCAGCTCCGGCACAGCGGAGCCGGTGCGGCGGGCAGTCTCCGTGTTCAAAAGGGTGTTGTCAAAGTCGCTTGCCAGCAGCACGCCGGTGAATTTTCCCATGGTCAGTTCCTCTCTCTCGTTTGCTTCGCCGCAGCACGGCAGACCCCGGGCGGCGAGGGGCGGACGCAGCGTCCGGAGGCACAATGGCCCCCGCTCCCAGGGCCAGGCACCGCTTTCGGCCGGGCATC
>JAFUGI010000052.1 GCA_017469475.1 Oscillibacter sp.
GGAGGACCGTGACTGGCTGGTGCTCTCCAAGGGCCACGCCGGCCCCATGGCCTACGACACCTATGGTCTGATGGGCTTCTACCCCATGGAGGACGCCTATACGCTCAATCATCCCCACACCAAGTTCCCCAGCCACACCGACCGCAAGCTGACCCCCGGCGTGGACCTGACCACCGGCTCTCTGGGCCAGGGCACCTCCACCGCCACCGGCGCGGCCCTGGGCAACAAGATCGACGGCCGGACCAACCACGTCTTCTGCGTGGTGGGCGACGGTGAGGCCGACGAAGGCCAGGTCTGGGAGGCCTTCCACTTTGCCTATGCCCACAAGCTGGACAATCTGATCTTCTTCATCGATAACAACGGCTACCAGCTGGACGGCCCCACGGCAGACATCCTGGACCACGGAGATCTGGCCCGGAAGGCTGCGGCCTTCGGCCTGTACACTCAGGAGATCGACGGCCACGACGTGACCGCCATCTACAACGCCATCCAGAACGCCTATGCCACCAAGGGCGTGCCCTCCTGCATCGTGCTGGACACCTGCAAGGGCAAGGGCGCCACGTTTGCCGAGCCCAAGCATGACCACTCCTCTCAGCCCAATGAGGAGCAGTGGGCCGAGGCCATCGCCGCCTCTGAAAAGGCATTGGACGCCGCCAAGAACGCTTAAAAGGAGGACAAGATCATGAACGTGAAACTGATTGGTGAGCACAAAAAAGACTCCCGCGCCTGCCGTGACGGTCTTGCTCTGACTTTGAACGAGATGATGGCGGAGGACAAGTCCATCGTCTATGTGGACTGCGATCTGATGGGCTGCATCAACACCAAGATGCTGCGCAAGAACTATCCCGACCGGGCCTTTGAGGCCGGCATCGCCGAGGGCAACGCCGCCGGCATCGCCGCCGGTCTCGCTGCCACCGGCAAGAAGGTCTTCTTCCACTCCTTCGGTACCTTCTCCTCCCGCCGCTGCTATGACCAAATCTACATGTCCGCCGCCTACGCGGGGCTGACCGTCCACGTGCTGGCGTCCGACGCCGGTGTGACTGCGGCCTTCAACGGCGGCACCCACATGCCTCTGGAGGACGCGGGCATGTACCTCTCCATCCCCGAGACCACTGTGCTGGACCCGGCCGACTATGACCAGCTGGCCAGCATCACCCGCCAGCTCCCCTCCATCACCAAGGGCGTGACCTTCACTCGCTTCGTGCGCAAGGGCATCATCCAGGTGTACGGCGAGGGCAGCGAGTTTGAGATCGGCAAGGGCGTGGTCCTCCACGAGAGCGACAAGGACGCCGCCACCATCATCACCTCCGGCATCATGGTGGACGAGGCTCTGAAGGCCTACGAGGCCCTGCAGGCGGAGGGCATCTCCGTCCGGGTCATCGACATGTTCACCTGGAAGCCCCTGGATGAGGAGCTGGTCATCAAGGCCGCCAAGGAGACCGGCGCCATCGTCACCGCCGAGAACCACAACGTCACCTGCGGTCTGGGGTCTGTGGTGGCCAACTGCCTGGCCAAGAACCAGCCCACCGTGCAGGAGTTCGTGGGTGTGCAGGACCAGTTCGGTCAGGTGGGTCCCCAGGACTTCCTGATGGACGAGTACGGCCTGCGCGCCGCCAACATCGTCGCCGCCGTGAAAAAGGCGATCGCACGCAAGTAAGGAGATCCTGTGCCCCGGTCTGCCGGGGCACTCCATCCAAGATCAACCACTATTGAAAAGGAGAAATGAAACCAGGGATGCATTTTCCGCTTCCCTGATGGCCGACAAGAGAGAGATCATCTTTGATCCCACCTTGTACAAGTTCCAGACCTTTGCCCAGATGGCTGAGGAGTTCAAGCTGGGCGAGCGGGATGTGGTGCTCACCAACGAGTTCATCTACACCCCCTTCATGAAAGACCTGGGCCTCAAGTGCAACTTCGTCTTCCAGGAGAAGTTCGGCGCCGGCGAGCCCTCCGAGGCCATGATCCAGACCATGTACGACGCCATCCCCTACGAGACCTATGACCGTGTCATCGCCGTGGGCGGCGGCGCCATCATGGACCTGTGCAAGCTCTTGGGCTGCAAGCGTCCCGACACCGTGCATAACCTGTACTTCAAGCGCTTCCCCGTGATCCACGAGAAGGACGTCATCGCCATCCCCACCACCTGCGGCACCGGCTCCGAGTGCACCAACATCTCCGTTGCCATCGTCAAGGACGAGAAGGACGGCGTGCTCACCGGCGGCGAGACCAAGCTGGGCCTGGTCTCTGACGACATCATCCCCAACAAGGTGTGCCTGATCCCCGACCTGCTGCGCACCCTGCCCTACAAGCCCTTCGCCTGCTCCGCCATCGACGCTCTGGTCCACGCCACGGAGTCCTTCCTCAGCCCCCACCGCAAGACCACCACGTCTGAGCTCTTCAGCGTGAAGGCCATGGACATGATCCTCAAGGGCTTCAAGCTCATCGACGAGAAGGGCCAGGACGCCCGCTTCGAGTATATGGATCAGTTCGTCACCGCCTCCTTCTACGCCGGCATCGCCTTCCTGAAGGCCGGCTGCGGCCCGGTCCATGGCATGTCCTTCCCCTTGGGCGGCACCTATCACGTGCCCCACGGCGAGAGCAACTACATGCTCTTCGGCGCCATCATGGACTACTATGATGCCCACAATCCCGACGGCGAGATCATGAAGTTCAAGGAGCTGGTGGCCAGCATCCTGGGCTGCGAGGCCAAGGACGCCATCCCCGAGATGAACGCCCTGCTCCAGCGCATCCTGCCCCTGCGTCCCCTGCGGGACTGCGGCTTCACCGAGGAGGACTTCAAGAAGTTCCCCCAGAGCGTGGAGGCCAACCAGCAGCGCCTGATGACCAATGCCTACTATCCCTTCGATCTGGAGAGCGAGGAGGCCATCTACCGCAAGTGCTATTGATCCAAACGGATTTGCGGCAAGCGGTGTAAGGGAATTTCCCCTTACGGGCAAATTGGCTGTAAAAAACAAGGACACCGGCTGAAAGTCGGTGTCCTTGTTCGTTTGCGAAGAGATGGATGGACCGTGGTGCACCGTGCGCGCTCATACTTCCGCGGGAATGGGGATGTCCACCACCGCCAGGCCCCGCTGCATGGCGTACTGGATGGTGTACCGGGTGCCGCCGGCGGTGCCGTCAAAGGCGGCGATGAGCAAGGAGGCGTGGTCCACCATGTAGCGGTCCCGCCGCTGCATGCAGCTGGGACTGTAGCTCTGGGACACCATGGTCTGGAGGTCACACTCCCCCACCAGGTGTGCATACCGCCGCCGCTCCCCAGCGGGCCAAGTGTCCGCCTGGGTGGGACAGGGGATGGCGGCCTCCACCGTCACATCCGGGCAGCGCTGCCGCAAGGACAGCACACACTCGCAAAAATAGAGGTCGCAGCCCTGGGCCATGCCGCAGAGGAAGTGTCGATACCCCTGCTCATAGGCGGTCTCCACCGCGTCGGCGATGCTCCGCTTCAGCGCCAGGCACCGGGGGTCGGCCTCGTCGTATCGCCAGGGCAGCTTCCCCGGCCGGTGGCCGGTAAAGCAGCAGGATTCCTGTCTTGCCCGCAAGTCGTCCTCTCCCTTCTCGCCGGCGGCGCCGGCCATGTCACGTGCCGAATCAAACGACCGTATTTTATAGTATAGAACATCTGTTTGCATTTGTAAAGACGAAAGTCTCGCGTTTTGCCATCGAGCCGGCGGAAATGTCTGCCAACCCAGCTGTCTGGCAAGAAGGGGCCCGGTCTATCAAATTGGGGGTTGCATTTCGTTGGAGGTTGGTATATACTACGCTATAGAGAACAACTGAATCTTTGTCTTCAGGGCGGGGTGAAAGTCCCCACTGGCGGTACAGTCCGCGACCGGGCGCACAAGCGTCCGCCGATCCGGTGCAACTCCGGGACCAACAGTTACAGTCTGGATGGAAGAAGATGAATGCGGCAGAGCCGCGCCATTTTGGTGCGCTTCTTTGTTGCTGGTTCACCTTGGAGAAGCCAAAGCATCCGGGTGTTCCAGAAAAACAAAGGAGCGTGTTTTCTTATGTCTGATCCCAACACCAGCGCCATCCCCTCCGTCCGGCCCCGGAGCACCGTCAAATCCCTCACCTCCATGGCCATGCTCACCGCCATCGCCTATGTTGTGATGCTTCTGAGCAAGATGCTGCCCCAGGTCTACGGATTTTTGCAGCTGGACCTGAAGGACACGGTCATCTGCATCGGCGGATTCCTCTTCGGACCCATGGCCGCCGCGGCGATCTCCCTGGTGGTCCCCCTGCTGGAGATGTTCTTCGCCAGCGACACCGGCTTCATCGGATTCGTGATGAATGTGGCCGCGACCGCCTCCTTCTGCTGCACCGCCGCCTTTGTTTACCGCCGCATCCACACCCGCAAGGGCGCCATCCTGGGCCTGAGCCTGGGCGTGGCGGTCCTCACCGGCGTCATGCTCCTGTGGAACTATCTCATCACTCCCATCTATCAGGGCATTCCCCGGGATGTGGTGGCCGCCATGTTGCCCACCGTGTTCCTCCCCTTCAACCTGGTGAAGGGCGGGCTGAACATGGCCGTGACCCTGGTCCTCTACAAGCCGGTGGTCACCGCCCTGCGCCGGGCCCATCTGGTGCCGGAATCCACCGCCCCCGCCGCAAACGGCAAGCGGCTGAACGTGGGGTACCTCCTCTTCTCCCTCGCTCTGCTCGTCACCTTCGTACTCATCGCCCTGGTGCTGATGGGGATCCTGTGAACGTCGTCTCGTTTCCGGCGGCAAGCTGCGGCTTGCCGCCGGTTTTTTCGCGCCCTTCTGTGCCCATGATGAAGGGGCGCAAAAAGGGCCCATTCCGAAGAATGGGCCCTGGGATGAAGGCGCTTTATTCCTTGACGATCTTGGCGTCGACGGCGTTTTTCTTCACAGACTCAATGCCGTTCTGGCAACTGGCCAGCTTCTTATAGCCCTCGCTGACGGCGATGATCTGGCCGTTGGTGGCCTTCAGGCGGAAGCGGAACTCGCCGGCCTTGTCCAGATAGATCTCAAACTTGGGGTGCTTCTCAACAGCATAGCCCTCCACTGTCTGATTCTCCACCGCGGCAATGGGAGCATTCCTCTGAACGCTGGCAATGCCCTTGTTGCAGGATGCAGCGGAGGAATAGACCTCCGAAGTGGCGATGACTTCGCCGTTGGTAGCCTTGAGATCGAATTTGATCCCGGTCTTGGTTTCGCGAATCACAAATTTGCCCATGGTTCAGACCTCCTATATAAAGTAGCTATTTTCAATATATATGAGACAGCACCAAGATTCAAGGGAAAATCGCGAAAAAAGGCGAAAAAAGTTGGAAAGCGGCCCCCTGCGAAGGTATGGAGAGGCCGGCTGCCCGCCGAGCCGCACCTGGCGGTGGAGCAAAGCGGGGCTGCCGCAGGCGGGCAAAAGGTCCCTTTCGCGGTTTG
Source organism: Oscillibacter sp. (assembly GCA_017469475.1). GTDB lineage: Bacteria > Bacillota > Clostridia > Oscillospirales > Oscillospiraceae > Oscillibacter. The sequence continues at coordinate 5,427 of JAFUGI010000052.1, forward strand.
GGCGCGTACCCGGCAGAAGGCGGGCATCGACCGGGCCGTGGGTTCAAATCCCGCCACAAGGAAATACTTGACATTTGGGCAAAAATTCTGTATGATAATTAGGCTGCATCCGGGTGTAGCGCAGTTGGTAGCGCGCTTGGTTCGGGACCAAGAGGCCGTGGGTTCAAATCCCGCCACTCGGACCAGTCAGAGTGTTCTTACAGGACCTAATCGGTCCGTAAGAGCACTCTTTCTTTTTAGGCCAATTTCACTCAGCCCGGCAAGGTTGCGATCGGGCCGTTCGTACAGTGACTGTCAAATCGTATAAAATGGTCCCATCTTTTATTGGAAGGGGCTTTGCCATGAACAGGGAACGATATGAATTTCAGTGGTTTGACCGGGAGAACGGGAGAAAAAAGCTGTGTGCCTCCGTGGGAAAGGACGGCATCCTGCGGCTTGGAAAGGGAATTCGCGCCCTTTTGCCGGAGCATATCCGCGTGGGGTTCGACCAAAAGCACAAACTCCTTGCCATAGCGGGCGGGACCGATCCAGACAAAAGCCAAACCAATCAAGCCTCCACGTCGGCCAGAGCGCTTTCCGCCGCGATCCGCTCGGCGGGGCTGAAGCTGCCGCTTGCGTTTTGCCTGCGCAAGGATGCGGCAACGGGCTTCTATATCGGAAAAATCATTCCGCGGCGGTGGAAAACGGACTCCGGCTGGGCGTATGACACGGAGGAGCTGCTGACGATCTATCAGCATATCGTCGATAAGGTGGTCTATCAGATGGCAAAGTCCACGCCGATCGACGAGCGACGGGCCATCGTGCTCGAGGCGCTTGTGTCAAGCGCGCAGCAATATCATTCGGATGATCTCGATTTGGAGGAGACCCTGGAAAAGGATATGCGAAGCAGACTTGCGGAAGAAAACCGCAAATATTTCCCGTATTTTCGCACCGCATCGCTGGAACAGCCCATTCGCTCGGACGGAGAGAGCAAGTTCTCCATAGCGGATACGATTGAGGCTTCCACCCTGGGCGGGATCGACGGTGTGGAGGAGCGGATCATGAAAGAGCAGTTTCTCGAATGTCTGACCGGCCGGGAGCGGCGGATATACCGCATGCTGCTGGATGGCGGTAAACTTTCCGAGATTGCACGGCAATGCGGATGCAGTGAAGCGGATGTCGAAAGGACGGCCCACAGCATCGGGCAAAAGCGCCAGACGTTTTATGACGCGGCATAATGCCCGCTTGGCACGGGATATTGACCGGGCGCTTTACCGCGCCGCGGCATCCTCCGCCACCACGTCCACCTGCCGGATGCCATAATACGTGAAGAGCGCCAGCGCCTCCTCCCCAATGCGCTCGCCGGAGACGGCGATGGGCACCGCCGGCGGACAGGAGACCGTGGGCGCGGCACAGACACGGCCCAGGGCGCTTTGGACCGGCACCGTCTCATGGGGAGCAAAGAGGGCCTGCCGGGGCGTCAGCACCGCCTCTCCCCTTCCCAGAGGCAGCGTCGGAAGGGGCCGGGCAGGAAGGTCGTTCTCCCCCAAGGCCGCCCATACGCGCTCCAGGTCCTCCGGCCGGTTTTCCGGCGTGACCATCAGCACCAGGCAGTCCCGGTCCGCGTATTCCGTCTCCACGCCGCCCCGGCGCAGGCGCTCCGCCAAGGCAAAGCCGTCCCCCCGCAGCATCAGGCGCAGGGGGTCGCTCTCCTCCACGGAGAAGCCCTGCTGCCGCAGCCGACGGCGCAGATCCTCCACCCGGGCGGCAGCTTCCGCGAGGCGAAGGGGATACCCCTCCGCAAGATCGGAGTTGCACCGGTCCAGCGACGCCAAGGTCAAATAGGACGGGCTGGTGGAGCCAAAGAGCGCCATGGCGGCCCGGGCCCGTCCCCCAAAGGACGGTGCCGCCCCCCAGCCCACATGCAGATAGGCGCCGCCGGTCAGCACCGGCAGCGTCTTGTGGGCGGAGTCACAGCAAAGGTCCGCCCCCAGGTCCAGCGGATGGGAGGGCGGATCCAAAAAGTGCAGATACGCCCCGTGGGCGTTATCCACCAGCAGCACGGTGCCGTGCCGATGGCACACCGCGGCAAGGGCCCCGATTTCCGCCCGGTTTCCCAGGTAGTCAGGGCTGGTGAGGTACACGGCGGCAACAGGCGCACCCTGGGCACAAAGCGCCGCCTCCAGGTCCTCCGGCGTCACAGGGCAGGCGCACAGGCTCCTCCGCTCCTCCGGCCACAGCCAGGCGATCTGCGCGTCGGCCAGGGCGGCGGCGTAGAGGAAGGCCTTGTGGGCGTTTCGCCCTGCCACGATGACCGGCAGGGCCTCCCGGGGCCGGCAGGTCATGGCCAGGTACACCATGGCCCGGATGCACTGGCTGGAGCCCTCAGTGGCGTAAAGGGTCCTGCCGCTCCCAAAGAGGGCGGCGGCGTTTTGCTCGCTTTGGGCGATGATGCCCTTCGCCTCATAGAGGGCGTCCGCCCCGGCGATCTCCGTGATGTCCAGCGCCTCGCAGCCCAGGAAGGGCCGGCCCTTGTGGCCCGGCATGTGGAGCCGGGCGATGTCTGACGCCGCGTACCGGCGCACAAAATCAACGATGGGCGTCTCCATGGCTCCTCCCCCCTTCCGCTTCTCCCGGAGCTCAGGACTCCTCGGAGCAGGCCTCCACGGCCTGCATCATGATGGCGCACTCGATCCGCTTGCGGAACAGCTCGCACCCCGCCTCATAGACGCCCCGGATGGATCCGGTGGCGTGGTAGGCATTGGCGGCGCAGCCGCCGGAGCAGTAAAACTTGGCCCAGCAGTCGGCGCACTCCGGCCGGGCATAGGCGTTGCAGGCGCGA
>JAFUGI010000053.1 GCA_017469475.1 Oscillibacter sp.
CCTATACCCCCATGGGTATAATGGGGCCGTAGATGAAACCCGCTATAGCTGACGTTGACATTTTGACGCCGCCGCACAGCGCATCCCCTTTTCCGCGCTGCGGCGGGGCCTCGCGCCGGCCAATGAGGTCCCATGTCGCCGCGATGGGCGCGAGTCCTTCCCTGCGAAGCGCGGTTCGCAGGGGAGTAGCGGATACTTTTTCAAGGAGGCATCGCCGATGAACAAGACCTGGAGCTCCCGCCTGGAGGCCCTTTTGGAGTGGGGCGGCACCCGGAAGGACATCGTGCTGCTGGCGCTGGGCGGGACCTGCCTGGCCCTGAGCCTTGCCAACAGCCGCCTGGGCTTTCTGCCCCTGCCCTTCGACATCGCCTGGGGGGCCATCCTCCTGTGCGGCGTGCCCATTTTGCTGGAGGCCTTCATCGGCCTGGTCACCCGGTTCGACATCAAGGCGGACGTTCTGGTGTCCATGGCCCTCATCGCCTCGGTGTGCATTCACGAGGATTTTGCCGCTGGAGAGGTGGCCTTCATCATGCAGCTGGGGGCCCTTTTGGAGGACCTGACCGTGGAGCGGGCCCGCTCCGGCATCGAGCGCCTGGTGCGCCTGACGCCCCAGACTGCCCGGGTGCTGACGGAGACGGGGGAGGAGATCATTCCCGCGTCCCAGGTGCGCCAGGGCCAGCGGCTGCGGGTGCTGCCGGGGGAGACGGTGCCGGCGGACGGCGTCATCACCGCCGGGGCCACCGCCATCGACCAGTCGGTGATGACGGGGGAGTCCCTGCCGGTGGACAAGACCGTGGGCGACGAGGTCACCAGCGGCACGGTGAACCAGTTCGGCGCCTTTGAGATGACCGCTTCCCGAGTGGGGGAGGACAGCTCCATCCAGCGTCTGGTGCGGCTGGTCCGGTCCGCCGACGCGGGCAAGGCCAAGATCGTGGGCCTTGCGGACCGGTGGGCCACCTGGGTGGTGGTCGTCGCCCTGTCCGCCGCGGTGGTGACGTGGCTGGTCACCGGCCAGATCATCCGGGCCGTCACCATTTTGGTGGTGTTCTGCCCCTGCGCCCTGGTGCTGGCCACCCCCACCGCCGTTATGGCGGCCATCGGCAACGCCACGAAGCACGGCTTCCTGGTCCGGGAGGGGGACGCTCTGGAGCGGCTGGCCCAGGTGAGCAAGATCACCTTCGACAAGACCGGCACCCTGACCTGCGGCACGCCCCGCGTGATAGCGGTGCGGCCCCGCCCGGGCTTCACGGCGGAGCAGGTCCTCACCCTGGCCGCGGCGGCGGAGACGCTGTCCGAGCACCCCTTGGGCCGGGCCGTGGTGCGGGACTTCGAAGGGACGCCGCCGGCGGCGGAGGATTTTTCCATGGTGCCGGGCCAGGGCGTTTCGGCCCTGGTGGAGGGGCGGCGGGTGCTGGCGGGAAATGCCCGCCTCCTGCAAGAGCACGGCGTGGCAGTGCCCCAAGATGGGGAGGAGCCCACCCGGGGCGGCACGGTGGTCCACGTCGCCGTGGACGGCGCCGCCGCGGGAAGTCTCCTGCTGGCGGACACGGTGCGGCCCGACAGCGCCGCAATGCTCCGCGCCGTCCGGGCGCTGGGGGTCACGCCGGTGCTTTTAACCGGGGACAGCCCGGCGGCGGCTGCCGCCGTCGGGGAGGACCTGGGCATCGGCGAGGTCTATGGCGGCTGTCTGCCGAAGGAGAAGCTGACGCGCATCGTGGCGCTCCAGCAGGCGGGGGACCGGGTGTGCATGATCGGCGACGGGGTCAACGACGCCCCGGCCCTGAAACGGGCGGACGTGGGCATCGCCATGGGAGCCGGCGGCAGCGACATCGCCGTGGACGCGGCGGACATCGCCCTGGTGAACGACGAGCTGAGGGAGCTTCCCCACCTGCTGGCCCTGTCCAAAAGGATGATGCGGACCATCCGCGGCAATCTGACCTTTTCCATGGGGTTGAACTTCCTGGCCATCGCCCTGGCCATCACCGGGCGTCTGGGCCCCGTGGCGGGGGCGCTGGTGCACAACGCGGGCTCCGTGATGGTGATCGTCCATTCGGCGCTGCTGCTGGGCTGGCACCGACGGTGAGGGGCGGCGCCCACGCGCAGCATCTGTCCCTGCGCTGGACCATTCCGGCGCGGGGCAGTTTTTGCCCATTTTTTGCCCTGGGCAGTTTGTAACCGAAATGAAATGGTATTTTTCCGCCGGGTATGATACAATACCCTCAATGACTGGCGGCAGACATGCGAAAAAGGCCGTCGGTCCGGGCAAAACGGCGGAGCGGGCATGCTCGCTTCGGCCGGGGAAGGAGGTCCATTCCATATGATGATCGTCGTTTGGATCTGCGCCATTGTGGCCTTCGCCGTGGTGGAGGCCATTACGGTGGGGCTGGTGTCCATTTGGTTCGTGGTCGGCTCGGTGGCCGCCCTTCTGGCGGCGGTGGCGGGGCTTGCCCTTCTGCCGCAGCTGACGGTGTTTGCCCTGGTGTCGGCGGCGGCTCTGGCCGTCACCCGGCCGCTGGTGCGGCGGTTCAACGCCGCCCGGCCCACGCCCACCAACGCCGACCGCCTGCTGGGTGCCGCTGGCAAGGTGACGGAGACCATCGACAATGAAAACGCCACCGGCGCCGTGTACGCCGACGGCAAGACCTGGACAGCCCGCAGTGCCGATGGCGCGGTGATCCCGGCGGGGACCCAGGTGCGCATCGAACGGATGGAGGGCGTGAAGCTCTTTGTCAAAGCCTGTGAAGAAAAAACGGAGGTAACGGTATGATCGGTAAAATCGCGGTAATCGTTCTGATCCTGCTGGTTTTGGTGGTGCTCATCAGCAACATCCACGTGGTCCAGCAGTCCCGGGCGTATGTTGTGGAGCGGCTGGGCGCATTCCACGCGGTGTGGAACGTGGGGCTGCACTTCAAGATCCCTTTCATCATGCGGGTGGCCAAGAAGGTCTCCCTCAAGGAGCAGGTGGCGGATTTCGCCCCCCAGCCCGTCATCACCAAGGATAACGTCACCATGCAGATCGACACGGTCATCTATTTCCAGATCACCGACCCCAAGCTCTAAACCTATGGCGTGGAGCACCCCATGAACGCCATCGAGAATCTGACGGCCACCACCCTGCGCAACATCATCGGCGACATGGAGCTGGACCAGTCCCTCACCAGCCGGGATACCATCAACTCCCGCATGCGGGCCATCCTGGACGAGGCCACCGACCCCTGGGGCATCAAGGTCAACCGGGTGGAGCTGAAGAACATTATCCCGCCCAAGGAGATCCAGAACGCCATGGAAAAGCAGATGAAGGCCGAGCGGGAGCGCCGAGAGGCCATCCTCCAGGCCGAGGGGCAGAAGCAGTCCCAGATCCTGGTGGCCGAGGGCGAAAAGCAGTCCGCCATTTTGAAGGCGGACGCCGCCAAGCAGGCCGCCATCCTCAAGGCCCAGGGCGAAAAGGAGGCCCGCATCATGGCCGCCGAGGCCGAGGCCCAGGCCATCATGCAGGTCCAGCAGGCCATGGCGGACTCCCTCAAGCTCCTCAACGCCGCCTCGCCGGATGAGCAGGTCATCAAGCTCAAGGCGCTGGAGACCATGACCAAGGTGGCGGACGGCAAGGCCACCAAGATCATCATCCCCTCCGAGATCCAGGGCCTGGCCGGCCTCGCCGCCGGCGCCAAGGCCGTACTGGAAAAGGACGGAGCGGAGCAGTAAGAAGAAAATCATTCGAAGGCCCGGACGCATTTGCGTCCGGGCCGTTTCGGATGTCGGCGGAGCCGCTATCCTTTCCCATGGAAGCCGGAAGGCTTCCGTGGGAGGACTTGCGCTCATCGCAGCGGGCGAGGGCCCGCTTTGGTCGGCGCAAGGGCTCGCCCTGCTCGCCTGAAGGTGTTTTTGCCGGGGCGGAGCTCCGGCAAAAACCGATCGCATTGGCCCGCCGAAGGCGGGAGTCTTGTGGGGCGCTTGTTGATTAGACCAACGGTCTGGACACAGCAGCGTCCGGGCCGTTTTTGCGCGCAGGGATCGGTCTTGCGGGGGCTGCCTGTCCCTTTGGGGCCGTATATCTTCAGACCCTATCCCTTCAAAATGTCCGTGTTCCGGTACTGGATGGCCTCCGCCAGGTGAACGGGGGAGATGTCCGCCGCCCCCTCCAGATCCGCGATGGTGCGGCCCAGGCGCAAAATGCGGTCGTGGGACCGGGCAGTGAGGCCCATGCGGGCAAAGGCGCTCTCCATCAGGGCCTCGCCGGCGCTGTCCAGTCGGCAGAACCGGGCGATCTGGTCCGGCGCCATCTGGGCGTTGCAGACCACATTCGTTCCCGCGAAGCGGGCGGACTGGATGGCCCGGGCCGCGTCCACCCGGCGCTTCACTGCGGCGGAGTCCTCCGCCGGGGCGCGGCGGCGCATGGCCTCATACTCCACCGAGGGCACGGACACGTGGAGGTCGATGCGGTCCAGCAGGGGGCCGGAGATCTTCTCCACATACTTCTCCACCTCCCGGTCCGTGCAGGTGCACCGGCCGGAGGGGTGACCCCGCCAGCCGCAGCGGCAGGGGTTCATGGCGCACACCAGCTGGAACCGGGCGGGCAGGCGCAGCGTGCCCCCGGCCCGGGACACCGTCACCTCTCCGTCCTCCAGGGGCTGGCGCATGGCCTCCAGCACGTCCCGGTGGAACTCCGGCAGCTCATCCAAAAACAGCACGCCATTGTGGGCCAGGGACATCTCCCCGGGCCGCATGGCCGCCCCGCCGCCGGAGAGTGCCGTGGCCGAGGCGGTGTGGTGGGGGCTGCGGAAGGGCCGCCGGGTCAGCAGGGGACGGCGGGGGTCCGTCAGCCCCGCCACCGACCAGATGCCGGAGACCTCCAGCGCCTCGGCGGGGGTCATGTCCGGCAGGATGGAGGGAAGGCGCTTGGCCAGCATGGACTTGCCCGCCCCGGGGCTTCCGATGAGGAGGATGTTGTGCCCGCCGGCGGCGGCGATCTCCAGGGCCCGGCGCACCTGCTCCTGGCCCATCACGTCCCGCAGGTCCGGCAGTCCCTCGCACTCCGGCTCCGGCGTCCAGGCCGGGGCGGGGGAGAGGGGCGCCTCCCCCTTCAGGTGGGCGGTCAGGGCCTTCACGTCCGGCACGCCGTAGACC
>JAFUGI010000003.1 GCA_017469475.1 Oscillibacter sp.
CCGCTGCCGGACACGGCAAGAAGGGAGGCGTTTCATGCCCATTTCCGAGTACGATGCCTTTGGCCCCTGGGTCTATGAGATCACGCCGGAGCACCCGGCCCCCAGGCTGTTTGTCCCATTCCTTCCCCAAGAGCCGTCCATCATGCAGATCAAGATCCCCCGCAGCATTGAGCGGAGGCGGGCCTCCCCGGACATGGATCTCTACGATCACGCGGCGGGGATCTGCGCCGATTTCCTGTGGGCCCTGCGGCGGGAGGGGCAGGAGGTGCGCTCTCAGCGCATCCCCCTTTCTCAGGTGCAGTGCCTGTCCTTCCGGCGCCATCTGCTGTCGGCCAGCCTCACCGTATATGGGGAGGAGGACTCCCTCTTCCTTCCCTTCAACGCGGTCTCCATGGACGTGATGGAGCAGTTCGCGGCCCGCCTCCGCTCGGCCGTCATCCCGGAGCAGCCGCTCCTTTCGCCGGACGATGTCGCCGGGCGGCAGGGGCCGGCCACGCTGGAGCCCTTTTTCCACAACACCTTGCGGGACCTGCGCGCCGACGGGGCAGACCCGCTGCTGTACGCCTTTCAGCCGGAGCGCCGGGGCGGGATGCCCGCCGGCCTTTTGCGGCGGGAGACGCTGCCCGCCGCCCTCCACGTGCTCACCGCCCGGGAACTGATCGTGACCTGGCAGGAGCCCCGGCGAAGGCACACCCCCAGCGACGCCTTCAAATACCGCCAGCTCCGCATCCCCCTGTCCCGGCTTTGTGCCGTCCAGACCCGGGACCTGCCGGAGCGCCGGGAACGGGAGCAGACGGTGCTCCTGTCCGGCTGTTCCTTCTCCTTCGGGCAGGACCCGGAAAATTCCGGCGTCTCCGCCCTGTACGGCACCCTGCGAAAGCTCCTGTCGGAGCGCCCCCTCACCTGACGCGCATCATAAGAGCCGCCCCGCGACGAATGCGCGGGGCGGCTCTTTCGTCAAATGGATTTTCCTCCCATTGCCCCCGTTTTGCCGGATCTTCCCCGGCAAACGGAATTTTTCAGAGCAAAACCATCTTGTGAAGCGGAGCGGGATGTGATACAATGATAGTTCCGAAGTGCCGCCCCGGCAGGGCCTGCCCCCGCCGCGGCGCACAGCGCGAAAAGACAGGGCGCGCCTTCTTTGGAAAGGCGGCGTCCTTTGGGAAGGGGAGCGGGGCTATGGGCATCCACGACGGGCATCGGGAAAAGATGCGCCGCCGGTTTCTCACCGGCGGACTGGACAGCTTTGCCGACCATGAGGCGCTGGAGCTCCTGCTCTACTACGCCATTCCCCGGCGGGACACCAATCCCATCGCCCACGCCCTGATGGAGCATTACGGCTCGCTGGCCGCCGTGCTCTCCGCCCCGGCGGAGGATCTGGCCCGGGTGGAGGGGGTGGGCGCCTCCGCCGCCGTGCTGCTGCGGCTGGTGCCCCAGCTGTGCCGCAAGGCCCGCATCTCCGAGGCGGAGCGGGAGACGGTCCTCAGCACCACGGAGCGGGCCGGGGCCTATCTGTTAGAGCGCTTTGCCGACGAGCGGCACGAGGTGGTCTACCAGCTGTGCCTGGACCGGAAGGGAAAGCTCCTCACCTGCAAGCGGCTGGGCGAGGGCGGCATCGCCTCGGCGGAGCTGGACATCCGCAAGGCGGTGGAAAACGCCATCCTCTCCTCCGCCAGCACGGTCATCCTGGCCCACAACCACCCAAGCGGCGTGGCTCTGCCCTCCCAGGAGGACTATGCCGCCACGGACCGCATCCGCGCCGCCCTGGCCACCGTCAACATCTGCCTGCGGGACCACATCATCGTGGCCGACGGGGACTTCGTGTCCATGGCGGACAGCGGGTATCTCTAATATGTAATATGGCAAGGGCGGCCTAAGTCGGGGAATGTTCGTCGCGCACATGCGGCGGCGAGCATGATTGAAAGCCGCCGCCAAACCTGCCGCCCCTCTGCGGTTACACCGCTTTCATTGCCTTTTTTCAGGAGAACAGTCATGCCGGAATTCAAAGTCGTTTCTGAATATCAGCCCTCCGGGGACCAGCCCCAGGCCATCGCCGCCCTGGCGGAGGGCATCGAGAGCGGCCTCAAGGAGCAGGTGCTGCTGGGCGTCACCGGCTCCGGCAAGACCTTCACCATGGCCAAGGTCATCGAAAAGGTTCAGCGCCCCACGCTGGTGCTGGCCCACAACAAGACCCTGGCCGCCCAGCTGTGCGCGGAGTTCAAGGAGTTCTTTCCGGAGAACGCCGTGGAGTATTTCGTCTCCTATTACGATTACTACCAGCCGGAGGCCTACATCCCCCACACGGATACCTACATCGCCAAGGACGCCTCCACCAACGACGAGATCGACCGGCTGCGCCTGTCCGCCACCTGCGCCCTGCTGGAGCGGCGGGACGTGATCGTGGTGTCCTCCGTGTCCTGCATCTACGGGCTGGGGGAGCCGGACGATTTTGCCAAGCTGGTGGTCTCCCTCCGGGTGGGAGCGGAATGGGACCGGGACGAGCTGCTGCGCCGCCTGGTGGAGATCCGCTACGAGCGCAACGACATCGCCTTTGAGCGGAACATGTTCCGAGTCCGGGGAGACACGGTGGAGATCTACCCCGCTTATTACAAGGACCACGCCATCCGGGTGGAATTCTTTGGGGACGAGATCGACCAGATCAGCGACTTCCATCCCCTGACCGGGGCGGTGAATCGGCGGCTCAACCACATCGCCATCTACCCCGCCAGCCACTATGTGACCACCAAGCCTAAAATGGAAAAGGCCATCGCCCAGATCCGCCGGGAGCTGGAGGACCAGGTCCGCGTTTTTGAGGCCAACGGCCAATTGGTGGAGGCCCAGCGCATCCGCCAGCGGACGGAGTACGACATGGAGATGATGCAGGAGCTGGGCTACTGCTCCGGCATCGAGAACTATTCCCGCATCATCTCGGACCGCGTCCCTGGCTCCGCCCCCATGACGCTGCTGGACTTCTTTCCGGATGATTTTCTTCTGTTCGTGGACGAGAGCCACGTGACGCTGCCCCAGGTGCGGGCCATGTACAATGGCGACCACGCCCGGAAGGACAGCCTGGTGAAGTACGGCTTCCGCCTCCCCTGCGCCTACGATAACCGCCCCTTGAAGTTCGAGGAGTTTGAGGGCCGCATCGGCCAGGCGGTGTTCGTCTCCGCCACCCCCGGCCCCTACGAGCGGGAGCGGGCGGACAGCGTGGTGGAGCAGGTCATCCGGCCCACGGGCCTGCTGGACCCCCGGGTGGAGGTCCGCCCCGTCACCGGCCAGATCGACGACCTGCTGGAGGAGGTCCGCGCCCGCAGTCAGCGAAACGAGCGGGTGCTGGTGACCACCCTGACCAAAAAGATGGCGGAGGACCTGACGGAGTACCTCAAAAATCAGGGCGTCAAGGTTCGCTACATGCACTCGGACGTGGAGACTATCGAGCGCATGGAGATCATCCGGGACCTGCGCCTGGGCGAGTTTGACGTGCTGGTGGGCATCAACCTCCTGCGGGAGGGACTGGACCTGCCGGAGGTGAGCCTGGTGGCCGTTCTGGACGCGGACAAGGAGGGGTTCCTCCGCTCCGAGACCTCCCTCATTCAGACCATCGGCCGAGCGGCCCGCAACGCCGAGGGCCTGGTCATCCTGTACGCCGACGAGATCACCCCCTCCATGCGCGCCGCCATGGACGAGACGGAGCGCCGCCGGACGATCCAGAACGCCTACAACGAAGCCCACGGCATCGTACCCAAGACCATCATCAAGGGTGTGCGGGAGGTGCTGGAGATCTCCCAGACGGCGGAGGAGTCCACCATCCGGGGCCGGCGCAAGCGCAAGCTCACGGAGCAGGAACGCGCCGCTGAGATCGCCAAGCTGGAAAAGGCCATGAAGGAGGCCAGCCGCATGCTGGAATTCGAGTACGCCGCCGTTTTGCGAGACCGCATCATCGAGCTGCGGGGGAAATGAGCGAAGCGCCGCCAGCGGCGGAGGAAGTGCGAAGTCGCCTCCTCATCACACGGCCGTCGGCGGAAGCACCCCCAAACATCATATTTACGAGTTTACGATAAGAAAGAGCAGCTGCCTATGAACGACGCAAGACCCAATCGCCCTGCCGGGGCCTATGCCAGCATCCTGGCCGGCGCCGCCCTGTGGGGCATCATCGGCCTTTGGAACCGGGGGCTCATGGCCGGGGGACTGACCCCCACGGACATCGTGGTGGTGCGGAACCTGGGCGGCATGGCCCTTCTGGCGGTTCTCTTCGCCCTGCGGGACCGGTCGGTCTTCCGGGTAGAGCGGAGGCACCTCAAATACTTCTTCGGCACCGGCGTCATCAGCGTGGTGCTCTTCACCATATGCTACTTCACCTGCCAGCAGCTGTGCTCGCTGGCAGTGGCGTCCATCCTCCTGTACACGGCGCCGAGCTTCGTGGTGCTGCTCTCCGCCGTTCTCTGGCGGGAGCTCATCACAGGGCGAAAGCTCCTGGCCCTGGGGCTGACGCTGCTGGGCTGCGCCCTGGTGTGCGGCGTTTTCGGCGGAGGGCTGACGGTGACGCTCCCCGGCATCGCCCTGGGCCTTGGCGCGGGCTTTTTCTACGCCATGTACAGCATTTTCGGCCGCTATGCCCTGGACGCGGGGTACAGCTCGTTGACGGTGACGGTGTGGACCTTCCTGTTCGCGGGGCCCGCCTCCCTTCTTTTGCTGCGGCCCGGCCGTCTGGCGGCGGCCCTTGCCGCCCCCAAAACGGCGCTGCTGGCCGTTGGGCTCGTGACCGTTTCCACGGTGCTCCCCTACCTGCTCTACACCCGGGGCCTTGCCCGGGTGGAGGCGGGCCGGGCCGCCATCATGGCCTCCCTGGAGCCGGTGGTGGCGTCCCTTGCCGGCGTGCTGGTGTTCCACGAGCCCATGGGTGCCGCCACCATCCTGGGCATCGCCTGCGTCCTGGCCGGCGTCTATATTCTGAGGTGAACGATATGGCAAAGCACAAAGAGGAAAAGACCAATGTGATGCGGATCCTGGATCAGAAAAAGATCCCCTACACCGCGCACTTTTATGAGGAGCCGGAGGGCCCGGAGGGGACCCGGGAGTACGGCGTCCACGTGGCCCAGGCCCTGGGCCAGGACCCCCGGCGGGGCTTCAAGACGCTGGTGGCCCGGGGGGTCTCCGGCGGCTATTACGTCTACGAGGTCCCGTCCCCGGAGAATCTGGACCTGAAAAAGGCCGCCAGGGCCGTGGGGGAAAAGTCCATCGACCTTCTCCCCGTGAAGGAGATCAACGCCGTCACCGGCTATATCCGGGGCGGGTGCAGCCCCGTGGGGATGAAGAAGCCCTACCCCACGGTGTTCCACGAGACCGCCCTCCAATACGACACCATCTACATCTCCGCCGGCAGGATCGGCGCCCAGGTGGAGCTGGCCCCCCGGGACCTGCTGACCCTGCTGGGCGCCGCGGCGGCGGACATCATCGCCAAGTGACAGGAATAAGGAGCACCGTATGCAGGATCAGATCATCGTCAAGGGCGCCCGCGCCAACAACCTGAAAAACATCGACGTCACCATCCCCCGGGACTCGCTGGTGGTGATGACCGGCCTCTCCGGGTCCGGCAAGTCCTCCCTGGCCTTCGACACCATCTATGCCGAGGGTCAGCGGCGGTATGTGGAGTCTCTCAGCTCCTACGCCCGGATGTTCCTGGGCCAGATGGACAAGCCGGATGTGGACTATATCGAGGGACTCTCCCCCGCCATCTCCATCGACCAGAAGACCACCAGCAAAAATCCCCGCTCCACCGTGGGCACCGTAACGGAGATCTACGACTATCTCCGCCTTCTCTGGGCCCGGGCGGGCACGCCCCACTGCCCCAACTGCGGCAAGGAGATCCGCCAGCAGACCATTGACCAGATCATCGACCAGGTCCTCGCCCTGCCGGAGGGGACCCGCATCCAGGTCATGGCTCCGGTGATCCGGGGCAAAAAGGGCGAGCACGCCAAGGTCTTCGAGGACGCCAAGCGCTCCGGCTACGTCCGGGTCCGGGTGGACGGGAACCTCTACGAGCTGGACGAGGAGATCAAGTTAGAAAAGAACAAGAAGCACAACATCGAGATCATCATCGACCGCCTCATCATCCGGCCGGACATCCGCCAGCGGCTGACGGACAGCGTGGAGACCGCTTCCGCCCTCTCCGGGGGGCTGGTGGTGGTGAATCTTCTGCGGGAGGAGCAGGACCTCCTCTTCTCCCAGAACTACGCCTGTGAGGACTGCGGCATCTCCATCGAGGAGCTGACGCCCCGGATGTTCTCCTTCAACAACCCCTTCGGCGCCTGCCCCACCTGCACGGGGCTGGGCAGCCAGCTGAAGGTGGACCCCACCCTCATCGTGCCGGACGAGAGCCTCTCCATCCTGGACGGGGCCATTCAGGCCAGCGGCTGGAACTCCATCCGGTCCGACGGCATCTCCCGCATGTATTTCGAGGCCCTGTCCAAAAAGTACCGTTTCTCCTTGACCACCCCCTGGCGGGAGCTTTCGGACGAGGTGCGCGCCATCGTGCTCTACGGTACCAAGGGGGAAAAGCTGGAGCTGCACTATGACCAGCCCCGGGGTCGGGGCGTTTTGCAGCAGCCCTTCGAGGGCATCTGCAACAACATCGAGCGCCGCTACCAGGAGACCCAGAGCGACGCCAGCAAGCGAGAGCTGGAGGAGCTGATGGCCGAGTGCCCCTGCCCCGCCTGCCAGGGCCGGCGGCTGAGACGGGAGTCTCTTGCCGTGACGGTGGGAGGGCTCAACATCCACGCGTTCACCCAGCTGTCCGTGGGCGAGGAGCTCTCCTGGGTGGAGGGCCTGTCCCTCACCCACCAGCAGCACCTGATCGCGGACCAGATCCTCAAGGAGATCCGCTCCCGGCTGGGCTTTTTGCAGTCCGTGGGCCTGGGGTATCTGACCCTTAGCCGCAGCGCCGGCACCCTCTCCGGCGGGGAGAGCCAGCGCATCCGCCTGGCCACCCAGATCGGCTCCTCCCTCATGGGCGTGCTCTACATTCTGGATGAGCCCTCCATCGGCCTCCACCAGCGGGACAACGACAAGCTCCTCGCCACCCTCCGGGAACTGCGGGACCTGGGCAACACCCTTCTTGTGGTGGAGCATGACGAGGATACCATGCGCGCCGCGGACTACCTCATCGACATCGGCCCCGGCGCCGGGGTCCATGGCGGGCAGGTGGTGTCCGCCGGCACGCCGGAGGAGGTCATGGCCGACCCCAAGTCTC
Source organism: Oscillibacter sp. (assembly GCA_017469475.1). Taxonomy (GTDB): domain Bacteria; phylum Bacillota; class Clostridia; order Oscillospirales; family Oscillospiraceae; genus Oscillibacter. Next base: position 7,250 of record JAFUGI010000003.1, read on the forward strand.
TCACGGGGCAGTACCTCTCCGGCAAGAAGAAGATCCCCGTCCCCGCCCAGCGGCGCGCCGGCAGCGGAAAGACGCTGCGGGTGGTGGGCGCGGCGGAAAACAACCTCCGCCACGTGGATGTGGACTTCCCCCTGGGGACCTTCACGGTGGTCACCGGCGTCTCGGGAAGCGGCAAGTCCTCCCTGGTGAATGAGATCCTGTTCAAGCGCCTGGGGGCGGACCTGATGCGCATGAAGGTCCACCCCGGCAAGTGCGAGCGCATCGAGGGCATCGAGCACCTGGACAAGGTAGTGAACATCGACCAGAGCCCCATCGGCCGCTCCCCCCGGTCCAACCCCGCCACCTACACGGGCCTCTTCAACGACATCCGGGACCTGTTCGCCTCCACCCAAGAGGCCAAGAGCCGGGGCTACGGGCCGGGCCGGTTCAGCTTCAACGTCCGGGGCGGACGGTGCGAGGCCTGCTCTGGCGACGGCGTTTTGAAGATCGAGATGCACTTCCTGCCGGACATCTTCGTGCCCTGCGAGGTGTGCCACGGCCGGCGCTACAACAGGGAGACGCTGGAGGTGCGCTACAAGGGGAAGAACATCGCCGAGGTCCTGGACATGACGGTGGACGAGGCCCTGCCCTTCTTCTCCGCCCTGCCCAAGCTGCGAAACCGCCTCCAGACCCTCCAGGACGTGGGATTGGGCTATGTGAAGCTGGGCCAGCCCTCCACGGAGCTCTCCGGCGGCGAGGCCCAGCGGGTGAAGCTGGCGACGGAGCTTTCCAAGCAGGCCACCGGCAAGACCATCTACATTCTGGATGAGCCCACCACCGGCCTCCACACCGACGATGTGCGCCGGCTGCTGGACGTGCTCCAGCGGCTGGTGGACGCGGGCAACACCGTGGTGGTCATCGAGCACAATCTGGACGTCATCAAGTGCGCCGACTACCTCATCGACCTGGGGCCCGAGGGAGGCGACAGCGGCGGCACCGTGGTGGTCACCGGCACGCCGGAGACCGTGGCCGCCTGCGAGGCAAGCTACACGGGCCAGTACCTCCGGCGGCTGCTGGAGAAGGGCTGAGGCGGGGAAAGCGCAAGGCGGAACCCCAAAGACGCATCCACCCCAAAAAACGCATAAACGAGCGGACGGCATGCCGTCCGCTCGTTCTTTTTCCGTTCCTCCCGCAGAGGGCCGCGCCCTCTCCGAAGGGCCGCCTTACACCTCGTACTCCACCAGCTCGCAATTGGCGAACTGCCACTGGAGCAGGTCCTCCAGCTTCCAGTCGCTGTGGAAATAGGTGTCGATGATCCGGGCCAGGGCCCCGTGGCACACCAGCAGCACGTCCTTCCCCGCGTAGGTGGCGCGCACCTCGTCCAGGAAGGGGTAGATGCGGGCCGCCACATCGAACATGGACTCTCCGCCGGGATAGCGCATGGCGGGCTCGTTGCGCACCCGCCGGTACTCCGGAAGGGAGCGGTCGATGCCCTCGAACTCGCCGTAGTCGATCTCCGTGAGCCGCGCATCCTTGGTCACGGGCAGACCCCCCAGGGCCTCCGCCGCGTGCTGGGCGGTGACATAGGCCCGCTCCAGCGGGGAGGAGAGGATCACCTGGATGTTCTTTCCCCGCACCCGCTCGGCCAGCTCCTCCGCCTGGCGGATGCCCCGCTCTGTCAGCGGCCGGTCCGTGGACCCGCAGGCCTTCTTCAGCACATTCCAGTCCGTCTCTCCGTGGCGTGTCACATAGATCTTCATGCTCGTTCCTCCCAAAAGGTGATGATCGTGATGGGGCCATTATACCCGACGGCGCCCCCGCCTGTCAAGAAAAGGGCTCCCGTAAGGGGGAGCCCTTTTCGCCCGGCGCGGTCTCTCAGTCCATGGGGTCCGTCCAGTAGTGCTGGCCGTAAAGGTCCGTGAAGCGGTACATGGCCAGGACCCCCTCCCCCAGGTAAGTGTTGGAAATGGTCATCTGGTCGGTGACGGTCATCTGCTCGCCCAGGAAATAGCTGTCCTGGTACTGCCCGTCATAGGAGTAGTAGTCGCACAGGAAATCCAGGGTGTCCCCGGGCAGGACCTCCGTCAGTCCCCGGGCCACGGTCTCCGTCTCTCCGTCCGCGTAGGCGGGCCGGGCGCCGGCGATGTAGCCGTAGGGCGTCTCGTCGCTGAAAATGAGGATCAGCTCCATCCGCTCGCCGTTGAGGAGCGCCGGTACATAGCCCGTGATGGTGTAATGCTCCCCCTCCTCAGCGGTGGAGAGATGGTAGTAGGCCACCGGCTGGTCGTTGATGCTCAGCCAGGTGCCGTCTGTCTCCCCCAGAAGATTGCCGGACGCGTCGAACTCGTACACGTTGTCCAGCCCCAGGTCCACATAGCCCGTGCCGTCATCGTAGAAGACGTTCAGATCCAGCCCCTGCACCAGGTCCCACTGCTCCTGGGGCAGGAGGAGCCGCCCGTCCGTCCAGGTGAGGTAAGAGGGGTCGAAGCGCTTTTCCGCAAGGTAGGCGGCTATGTCACTGTCGGAGAGGGAGCGGCCGGAGAGGAAGCCGGTGTTCCCCGCCGTCAAGCCCGCCACGCTGCTCACGTCGCCCCCCAGGAACAGCCCCAGCAGCTGGGCGATGTCCCCGGAGCTCACCTGGGACGCGCTGCCGCCCAGAAGGGAGCCCAGGGGCGACGCCGTTCCTCCGGAAACAGCCTGGCCGCTGACCTCCAGAGAGGCGAACTCCCGGATGCAGGCGGAATACTCGTCGTCCACGCCGATGCGGTCATAGGTGTCCACGGCCTGGTCCACCTTGGAGGCCTTTTTGTAGGGGAAGTAGATGGAAAGGCCGTA
>JAFUGI010000054.1 GCA_017469475.1 Oscillibacter sp.
CGATTACTCCTGTCTACGGAATGTTCATTGTCGTTATGAACATTCGACATGGTGCGCGAGGCGGGACTCGAACCCGCACGTGCGTAATGCACACTAGAACCTGAATCTAGCGAGTCTACCAGTTCCACCACTCGCGCGTACGATATGCAATTGACCCCAGAGGGGACCCACCGGAGGGCTTCTCCGGTGGGATTGTTTGGTGCGCGAGGCGGGACTTGAACCCGCACGTGCGTAATGCACACTAGAACCTGAATCTAGCGAGTCTGCCAATTCCACCACTCGCGCATATACAGCAGACCTTTCAGGGGAGGAAATGTGGTGCGGCTGACGGGACTTGAACCCACACGTCGATACTGACACCAGCACCTCAAGCTGGCCTGTCTACCAGTTCCAGCACAGCCGCGAATCTCGCCCCTCTGAAAGACTGCCTGCTTATTATAGCCGCGAAAGGGGGGATTGTCAATAGCTTTTTCGGCAAAAAATCGCCGGGTGGCGGGGAAAGCAGCCGGGGGAGGGCGATGGACCCTCCCCCGGCCGGGCTGGAAAATATCGGGAGGGGCGGCGCCTGTCAGCGCTGCTCCATGGGCACGTAGGAGCGGTGCTCCTCCACGCACTCGTAGCGGGGACGGATCAGCTTGCCGCCCACGCTCAGCTCCTCCATCCGGTGGGCGCCCCAGCCGGACATCCGGGCCACGGCGAAGAGGGGGGTATACAGCTCCATGGGAAGGCCCAGCATCTCATAGACGAAGCCGCTGTAAAAGTCGATGTTGGTGGAAACGGCCTTCTTGTGCTGGCGCTCCATGAGAAGGGACTTGCCGATCTTCTCCACTGTGGTGTACAGCGCCAGCTCCCGCTCCCGGCCCTTTTCCGCCGCGAGACGGTTGACATAATCCCGGAACACCTCGCACCGGGGGTCGGACTTGGTGTAGACCGCGTGGCCCAGGCCGTAGATGAGGCCGCTGCGGTCGAAGGCCTCCTTGTCCAGGAGCTTTTTCAGGTAATCCTCCACGCACTCCTCGTCCGCCCAGTCCCGCACGTGGGTCTTGATGTCGTCCATCATGCCCATGACCTTGTTGTTGGCGCCGCCGTGGCGGGGACCCTTCAAGGAGGCCATGGCCGCCGCGATGGCGGAGTAGGTGTCGGTGCCGGAGGAGGTGACCACATGGTTAGTGAAGGTGGAGTTGTTGCCGCCGCCGTGGTCCGCGTGGAGCACCAGGGCAACGTCCAGCACCCGGGCCTCCAGAGGCGTGTAGCTCCGGTCCTCCCGCAGCAGTCGCAGGAAGTTTTCCGCCGTGGAGAGCTCCGGCAAGGGCGTGTGGATGAAGAGGCTCTCGCCCTGGCTGTACCGCCAGGCCTGATAGGCGTAGATGGCCAGCACCGGCATGTTGGAGAGAAGCTGGAGGGACTGGCGCAGCACGTTCTCAAGGCCGATGTCGTTGGGCTTGTCGTCGTAGCAGAACAGGGTCAGGATGCCCCGCTGCATGGTGTTCATCAGGTCCCGGGGCGGGGCCTTCATGATGACGTCCCGGAAGAAGTTGGTGGGCAGTGTCCGGTAGGAGGCCAGCTGCACGCAGAAGTCCTGGAGCTGATCGGCAGTGGGCAGCTCGCCGAAGAGCAGCAGGTACGCCGCCTCCTCAAAGGCGAAGCGCCCCCGTTTGGATGAGCCCCGCACGATCTCCCGGCAGTCGATGCCCCGGTAGTACAAAACGCCGTCCGCCGGGGAGATGGTCTCCGCGCCGTCCACGCTGCTGACCAGGTACGACTGGATCTCCGCCACCCGGGTTAGCCCCGTCAGCACACCCCGTCCGTCCTCATTGCGCAGACCCCGCTTGACGTTGTACTCTGTGTACAGCCGGGGGTCGATGAAGTTCTTCTTCTCCCATTGTTCCTTCAAAGACAAAATGGCGGGCGTGATCTCGCAATAGGCGTTTTCCCCGTTTTCTTTCCAGATCATGGCGCGGCTCCTTTCGCTGTGCTGCAAGTGATGGTGCAATCATACCACTGAAAACTTTCATTTTCAATGGCAATATAGCCGAAAATCCAAAATCGTTTTCAAAATTTTGCATAAGTTTATAAAAAATCCTGCATTTCGGACGACGAACGGGCGCAAAGAGCCGGGGAGGACGCTCTTTGGAGTCCTCCCCGGCGGAAGGGGAGAGGGGTTCAGCGCTTCCCGGGGCCGGCGCGCCGGTCATAGCGGCAGAGCAGGATCACGCTGAGAACGCACACCGCCGCCGCGATGCCAAGACCCAGCATCGGTGCCCACAGAGCGCACACCGCAGCCAGAGCGTTGCTGCTCAGAGTCAGGACGCGGAGAGTGCGCAGGATGTCCGCGTCCTGGATGGGGGCCGGGTCCTCGGCGTGCAGGGTCCGGCAGAGCAGAAGGAGGGACCCTTCCTCCGCGGTCAGCACCGCAAGGTACAAAAGCACCGACGGCGTGTGGCGGGGACTGCTGCCCACCACACCGGTGACAAAGGGCAGGAGCGTGACGAAGAACAGCCACAGGCAGTTGAGCAGGAACACGGTGTGGCTGATCCGCTCGACCCGCAAAAAGGTGTCGTGATGCTCGTGCCAGGCGAGAAAGATCTGGGTATAGCTGATAAGATAGGCCAAAAGGACGGGCAGCTGCCGCCCCGCCGCGGCCAGGGATGCCCGCTCCGGCACCTCCAGCCGCAGCACCATCACGGTGGCCGCCACGGCCACGATCCCGTCGGTGATCGCCAGGAGCCGTCCTTTTTCGATCATGGGGTCCCCTCCTTTTGCGAAACGCGTTTGCTGCTCACAGCTGGTCCAGCACCTCCCCGATGGGGTCGGTGATGACCAGGGAGGCGGAAAGGTCCATGGCCACGGCGGACTTGTTGATGAGCACCAGCCGGTCCCCCCGGTAGTAGCGGATGAGGCCGGCGGCGGGGTAGACGTTCAGGGACGTTCCGCCGATGATGAGCAGGTCCGCCTGGGCGATGGCGTTGACGGCGCCGTTGAGCACCTGGGCGTCCAGCCCCTCCTCATAGAGCACCACGTCCGGCTTGACGACGCCGCCGCACTGGCAGCGGGGCACCCCCTCGCTGTGAAGCAGGAAGGAGAAGTCGTGGAACTTGCCGCACCGCTGGCAGTAGTTTCGGTGGACGCTGCCGTGGAGCTCGTACACCGCGTGGCTGCCGGCGGCCTGGTGGAGCCCGTCAATATTCTGGGTGACGATGGCGGTGAGCTTTCCCTCCCGCTCCCACTGGGCCAGCTTCCGGTGGGCGGCGTTGGGCTTTGCGTCGGGGGCCAGGAGCTTGGCGCGGTAGAAGCGAAAAAATTCTTCGGGGTTGCTTTCGTAAAAGGTATGGCTTAAAATCGTCTCAGGCGGGTAGCGCCACTGCTGGTGGTACAGCCCGTCCGTGCTGCGAAAATCCGGGATGCCGGACTCCGTGGACACGCCGGCGCCGCCGAAAAAGACGATGCGCCGGGCGTCGCGCACCCATTCACCCAGGGTTTTGATGGCATCTTCCATAGAGGACCCTCCTTCACATTACATCGTTCCGTTGGGAACCACATCCGGGTTTCCTGCGGCTTTCACGATCGGCGATCAAATCCATCCGTTTCAACGGGAACAGGAGCATCGATATGAACATCCAGATCTTCGGCTCGGCCAAGTCCTTCGACACCAAAAAGGCGCAGCGCTGGTTCAAGGAGCGGCGCATCCCCTTTCAGTATATCGACCTTCCCTCAAAAGGATTATCCCCCCGGGAGTACCAGTCCGTCAAGCAAAAAGTGGGCTTTGACGTCTTGGTGGACACCAAAAGCCGGGCCTACGAGGCGTTGTACATGGCCTACATCACGCCCCAGGCCCAGGAGGAGGCGCTCCTCTCCCACCCGGAGCTCTTCTGCACGCCCATCGTCCGCAACGGCCGGGAGGCCACGGTGGGATACTGCCCCCAGACCTGGGAACAATGGACATGACGGCCCCTTTTCGCGCCCGGTCCCGCAGGGCCGGATGGAGGCTGAATGAACCGGAGGCGCCTGTATGCACACGCTGAAACTGCCAAAAAACCGCTTCCTGCGGGGGATCTATCTCATGGCGCGGCGCTATGTCCGCCACCGGGTCGCCCTCCAGAGCGCGGCGCTGGCCTTTTATCTATTGTTCACCGTGTTTCCGCTGCTGATTTTTCTCAGCGCCCTGCTGGGGCTTTTGCAGCTGAACACGGCGGCCATCCTCCGCTCCATGGGGGAGCTGATGCCCCGGGAGATCGTGGAGTTTGCCCGGATGTATCTGACCTATGTGGCCGCAAACCCCAGCCCCCGGCTGCTGGTGTTCGGGCTGCTGTTTTCCGTCTATTTCCCCATGCGGGCCACCAACTCCCTGATGCGCGCTGTCCGCACCGCCTATCACCTGGGCCCGCCCCGGGGTCTTGTCCAGCTGATGCGGACGCTGGCCTACACCGTGATGCTCATTGTGTCTATCGCCCTGATGCTGACGCTGACCACCGTGAGCAACCGTCTGCTCGCCTGGGCGGTGGAGCTGGGGGCGCCGGCCTTTGCCGCCCGCCTGTGGCGGACGCTGCGGCTGCCCCTGGTGGCGGCGGCGGGGTATTTTGCCCTGTATTTTCTCTACGCCATGGCCCAGGACGAGCGCCAGCCCTGGCGGAACATCTGGCCGGGAACGGTGGCGTCGCTGATCTGCTGGACGGCCTTTTCCTGGCTGTACACCCTGTATGTGGACCGCGTCGCCCGTTACTCCCTGCTCTACGGCTCTATCGGCACGGCCATCATGCTGCTGGTGTGGCTGAATATGAGCGCCGTGACCCTCATCATGGGGGCGGAGCTCAACGGGGTACTGGGCGACATGCGGCGGGAACGGCTGGAAGGGACGCCGGACGCCGAAAGAGAGGAAGAGTGAATGATGGACGCACGCTGGAAAAAGCGGAAGAAGCAGACCTTCGACATGGTGGAGGTGGGCAACATCGGAAGCCCCGTCAGCCGGGGGTACGACATCGTCAATGTACTGGCCATCGTGGTGAACCTGGCCGTCAGCATCCTGGATACCTTCACCACCGTTCACGCCCGGTTCGGCGGCGTGCTGGAGGGGGTGGAGGTGGTCACGGTGGTGTTTTTCACCGTGGACTACGTGCTGCGGGTGTGGACAGCGGATCTCCTTTACCCCCTGCTGACGACGGGGCGCGCCCGGCTCCGGTACATCTGCTCCTTCACAGGGCTCGTGGACCTTCTGTGCTTTTTGCCCTACTACCTGCCCATCTTCTTCCCCGCGGGGGTGGTGGCCTTCCGGATGTTCCGGGTGGTGCGCATTTTCCGCCTTTTCCGCATCAACGCCTATTACGATTCCCTCAGCGTCATCACGGAGGTCATCGTCAGCAAGAAGCAGCAGCTCTTCTCCTCCGTGTTCATCATCCTGGTCTTGATGCTGGCCTCCAGCTTGTGCATGTACTCCCTTGAAAACGAGGCCCAGCCGGAGGTCTTCTCCAACGCCTTCTCCGGCATCTGGTGGGCGGCCTCCACCCTGCTCACCGTGGGGTACGGGGACATCTATCCCATCACCACCCTGGGGCAGATCTTCGGCATCTGCATCACCTTCCTGGGGGTGGGCATGGTGGCCATCCCCACCGGTATCATCTCCGCCGGCTTCGTGGAGCAGTATTCCCGGGCCAAGCGCTTGGGGGAGTATGCGGACGAGTCGGACGTCCGGTTCATCAAGCTCCGATTGACCCGCTCGGACGCCTGGGCCGGCAAGACGGTGCGGGACCTGGCCCTTCCCCGGGGGGTCATCGTGGCGGCCATCCGCCGGGGGAAGGAGGTCATCGTCCCCCGGGGCGATGTGGCCCTCCAGGAGGGAGATACCATGGTCCTGGGCGCGGAGCCGCTGAAGGACGACCAGCACATCGACCTCCAGGAGATCGTGCTGCGGGATCTGCATCCCTGGGTGGGAAAGGCCATCCGGGAGCTGGACATCTCCCGGCAGACGCTGATCGTGCTGGTGCGGCGGAAGAACCGGGCCATGATCCCCAACGGCGACCTGGTGCTCCGCCAGGGGGACACGGTGATCCTGTACAGCCAGACCCGCCTCACAGAGGCGGAGCGGCTGCGGGTGTAAGGGGAGATACATTTACAGATTGGATGCCCCTAACGGCGCTGTCTCGGCCTCTCGGACAGGCTTTCGCAGCGCCCGCCCGGCGCCGTCTCTGTCTTTTCCAAGAGGGGGGGAGGCCCTCTCTCCGCAGCACCTTTCCGCAGCAGCGTTCCCACCGCCCGACGGCCCAGGCCGCCGGGCGGTCTTTTGTGGAAACGCCCAAAAGGAAGCGGCGAAAAAGTGACAGAATGGATACAAAAATTTGTCCAAAAAATCTTGCAGACGGCGAAGAACTGTGCTATATTAAAAATACCAAAAACCTACCAATATAATGTACTTTCATCGGTTGGTAGGCGGATGGTAGGCAATTTGGCGTGTTACGCCCTTTTGTATAAAAAATGTTTA
>JAFUGI010000055.1 GCA_017469475.1 Oscillibacter sp.
GTAGGGATGTTTCATGATACTCGTCTCTCCTGGCATCTATGGAGACGGCGGAGCCGCCTCAAAAATTTGGACTGATATGGGAAGAACAGGACTCGTCCTGCTCCCGCTCCCAACCAGTATGGTCTAACACATCACTACACATTCTACTGGATTTTTTTCGGCAGGTCAAGAGAAAATCCGAAAATCTCCCTTGCTATCGGGGAAAATCCGCAAAAAATCTCCCAAAATCGGACTGCCTTCCGCTGCGGCTCCCATCCGCCCGCCGGCGATGCCTGCCCCGGCTGACAAAATTTTCGGCGGCGGGGCGCCGTATCGGATTGCAAGTGGGCGGCAAAACTGGTATCATAGGCGCAAGAACGACGCCGGGAGGGAAGCCTTTGGAACATCCGCAGCGAAACAATCGGATCGTGCACTGGCTGCGCAACCTGCTGTGCGGCGCGCTGATCGGCGCCGGCGCCATCCTGCCGGGCGTCTCCGGCGGTGTGCTGGCGGTGATCTTTGATATTTATCGGCCCATGATGGAGGTGCTGACCCATCCCTGCAGGGCAATCCCCAAATATTGGAAGTGGTCCATCCCCCTGGGCATCGGCTGGCTGATCGGCTTCTGGGGCTTTGCCCGGGGTATCGCAGCGGCGCTCCACATCTCCGCCACGGTGACCACGTGGCTGTTCATCGGCCTCATCGCCGGCACGGTGCCGGCCCTCTTCCGCCAGGCGGGGAAGGAGGGGCGCTCCGCCGCCTCCTGGGTGAGCTTTGCCCTCTGCGCTCTGGGCATGTTCGCTGTTCTCTTCTACGTGGGTCATGTGCTGAGCTTTCAGGCCCAGCCCGGCTTTGGGTGGTACACCTTCTGCGGTGTGCTGTGGGGCATGAGCGTGGTGATCCCGGGGCTGACCACCGCCTCCATTTTGATGGCGCTGGGGCTCTATCAGCCGGTGCTGACGGGCCTTTCCCAGCTGGATATCGGGGTGATGGCCTCTTGCCTTCCCGGCATGGCGGCGGCGGTGGCGGTGCTTGCCCGGCTGGTGAGCTGGTTTTTCCGGCGGTATTACTCCGCCGCCTTCCACGGGATCCTGGGTATCGTGCTGGCCTCCACCCTGGCCATCCTGCCCACTCAATATACCGGCGCCGGAGAGGCGGCCCTCTCGGCGCTGTGCTGCGTGGGCGGCTTTGCGCTGGCGTATTTTCTGGACCGGCTGGACCGGCGCATCCGTGAGTGAGCAGCTGACTGCGAAGCATCTTTCGCGATCGGCTGCGCGAATAAGCAAAAAGGAGGCGGACGATATGGCATCGCACGGGGGGTATTTGGCGTTCATTCTGGAGCAGCTCTCGGAGCTGGAGGGGGTCACCTATCGGCCCATGATGGGGGAGTATCTGCTCTACTGCCGGGGGCGGCTTTTTGGCGGCATCTATGATGACCGCCTGCTCATAAAGCCCGTGGCGGCGGCCCGGGAGCGCCTGCCCCACGCGCCGCTGGAGGCGCCCTATCCGGGTGCGAAGGAGCTGCTGGCAGTGGAGGACCTGGAGGACCGGACCGCCCTCGCCGCCCTGGTAGAGGCCATGCTCCCCCAGCTCCCCCCACCGAAGAACAAGAAGTGACCTGCCGCGGGGCAGGGAGAACGGAACGGAAAAAGGAAGCGGGACAGGCGCTGTCCCGCTTCCTTTTTGTCGCTCAGGCGGCCGATGGACCACGCCCGCCCTTTGCTCCCGCTGGACCACGGTGGGGGGGGGGAGATTGTTCCGCCCTTTCTTACAGGCCCTCCGGCAGGGAGGCGAGGCCCGCGTCCACCAGCTTTTGCAGGCTCATCAAAATGCCCAGCTTCGCGTGGTACCAGGTGAGGCCCCCCTGGAAGTAGACGGCGTAGGGCGGGCGGATGGGCCCGTCGGCGGAGAGCTCGATGGAGCTGCCCTGGACGAAGGCCCCCGCCGCCATGATGACCTCTGCGTCGTAGCCGGGCATGGCCCAGGGCTCCGGGGTCACGTAGCTGTCCACCGGGGCGGCGGCCTGGATGCCCCGGCAGAAGGCGGACATGGCCTCCGCGCTGCCCAGGGTCACCGCCTGAATGATGTCGTGCCGGGGCTCCGCGGCGCCGGGGACGCAGGGAAAGCCCAGGGGCTCATAGAGGTTTGCGGCAAAGACGGCGCCCTTCAACGCCCCGGCCACCACCGTGGGGGAGAGGAACAGCCCCTGGTAGAAGGCGGGCATCAGCCCCAGGTTGGCGCCCACCTCCTGTCCCAAGCCCGGGGCGGAGAGGCGGTAGGCGCACCGCCGGATGCATTCCTCCGTTCCGCAGATGTAGCCGCCGATGGGGGCCAGGCCCCCGCCGGGGTTTTTGATGAGACTGCCCACCACCATGTCGGCCCCCACGTCGGAGGGCTCCATGGGCTCCACGAACTCGCCGTAGCAGTTGTCCACCATCACCTTCACGTCCGGCTTTACGCTTTTGCAAAAGGCGATGAGTTCCCCGATCTGGTCCACGGAGAAGGAGGGGCGGGTGGCGTACCCCTTGGAGCGCTGGATGGTGATGAGCCGGGTGCGCTCGTGGATGGCGGAGCGGATGGCGTCGTAGTCAAAGGAGCCGTCGGGCCGCAGGTCCGCCTGGGCGTAGGTGACGCCGTACTCCTTCAAAGAGCACTGGCTCTCCCGGATACCGATGACCTCCTCCAGCGTGTCGTAGGGGGCGCCCACGGGGGAGAGGAGCTCGTCCCCCGGCAGGAGGTTGGCGGACAGGGCCACCGCAAGCGCGTGGGTGCCGCAGGTGATCTGGGGCCGCACCAGGGCGGCCTCCGTGTGGAACACGTCGGCATAGACCCGCTCCAGATTGTCCCGGCCGGCGTCGTCATAGCCATAGCCGGTGGTGGCGGCAAAATGGGTGGCGTTGACCCGATTTTTCTGCATGGCGGCAAGCACCTTGCCCTGGTTGTACTCCGCCGTTTGGTCGATGGCGGCAAAGCGGGGCGCCAGCGCCCGCAGCACCGCCTCCCCATAGGCGTATACCCGGGGGCTGACCCCCAGGTGCTGATACATGGTCTCCAGCTTGTTCTGCTCCATAGCGGTATCGTTCCTTCTCTGTGATCGGAATGGGGCCGCGGACTCTTCGCGGCAAAGGGCGGAGGGAGCGCGCAGGCGGCGGCGCAGCTGCCTGCCTCCCGGCGGCGCTTGACCGACGCCGGTGTTTCCCGGCTATTCTACCACAGATCCGATAAATTGCAAGCCCGGATCGGTCTGCGGTCCAGGAGGGCGGGCTCCGATCGTCGCGGCGCCGCTCCGCCACGCAGAAAACCGCACCCCGGCACGAGAGTACCGGGGTGCGGAGAGCGATGCGGGGATCAGACGTGGATGCCGCCGACAAAGTATGTATTGTAGTAGCCGCTGGTCAAATCGCTGATAATCACACCGTTGCTCCGGGAGGAGGAGGCGTGAATGATCTGGCCGCCGCCAATGTAGATGCCAGCGTGGGAGCAGGCCTTTCCGGCGTTGCGGGAGGGATCGTTGAAGAACACCAGGTCGCCGGCCTGCAGCTCGGAGATGCTGTACACCCGGCTGCCCAGGCCACTCTGCCACTGACCGGTGGCGGTGTGGGGCAGGGAGTAGCCCAGCTTGCCGTAGAGGTACATGGTGAAGCCGGAGCAGTCGAACCCGCTGGGGGAGGCGCCGCCGTACACATACCGGGTGCCCAGATACTGACGGGCCAGGTCCACCACGCCGCTGTTGGAGGAAGCGGCAGTGGAGGAGGCGGTCAGGTCCAAGAGATCACTGCGGATATACCCCTCCGTCCCATACTTGCAGGTGACGGCGTACCATCCGTCCTCCAGGGCGTTGACGGTGACGATGGCGTTTTCCTCCAAAGAGGCCAGGATGTCGGAATCGGTGGAGGCGCCGCTGCGGACGTTGACGCCCGCGGCATTGACGCGGCCATAGCTTTCAAACACGTTGTCCTCGTCCTCGGCCACATAGTCGGCGGAGACGAAGCCGGTCTTGCCGTTGTAGGCCACCTTATACCATCCCTCCACGGAGCCGTTCAGGATGGCGAGGGCGCAGTCCTTATCCAGCATGGAGACGATGGAGGCGTCGGTGGAGGCGTCGGCACGCAGGCGCAGGGAGGAACCGGTGGTGCGGCCCACGGCCACAGCCATATCCTCCTCAGCGGCGGAGGCAAAGCCTGCCAGAAGCAACACGGTAACAGCGCAGAGCAGCAAGACCTTTGCCGCCTTACCGGAGAAGTGTGTCATAGGTGATGCATCCTTTCGCGTTATCATTGGTAGAGGCGGGGCCTTACTTGCCCGCCAGCGCCCGGCTCAGCCAGACAGAGGCGAAATCCATAGCGGTGTACAGGCTGTCCTTTTCGCCCTTTTTCACCACCCGGTCCCGGGATTTGAGGTTGGGCTCGGTCAGCTGGAGCTGGATGGAGACCTTGGAGGCCACCTCCAGGTCCTGGACCTTCTTGGTCTCCAGCACCTGCATCATGATGATGTATTTATCGGCCATAGAGCCGTAATAGATCAGATTGCCCACCCGGCGGAGAGGATGTCCCTTGTACATCAGGCCCTCTGCCTTGGTTGCCTTGGAATCAGCCATGGAAACACTCCTTCTGAAAAATTTGTAACCAAATTGTAACAGATTTTTTCCGCTTTGTCAACATTTCCCGATAGGCAAAATGCCGGAAAATCCGTCAATATTTTGGCGGGATGTACGAATTGGACAAAAAGAACCCGCAGGTGCTGTCACTTTTTACCAGAAAAAAGCGGCATTGCCTGCGGGAAGTCGGTTGGTTGGCGGTTACTGGCCCAGATACCGGCGGACCAGGACCTGTAACAATTCGTCCCGGTCGATCTTGCGGATCAGGGTCCGGGCGCCGTTGTGGTTGGTGATATAGGTGGGGTCCTCGGAGAGGATATACCCGACGATCTGGTTGATGGGGTTATAGCCCTTTTCCTCCAATGCCTGATAGACCTTGGAGAGGATCTGGTGGAGCTCCGCGTCCTTTTCCAACGCAAGATCGTACTTTCTGGTAAAATCGTCCATGCAGACACCGCCTTTCTTACTTCGCCGGAGAACTCCAAGAATATAAACAGTATACTCGATTTTCCCGGCGGTGTAAAGCGTTTCCGAAGGAATTTTATGAAAGATTTTTGGCCGGGGGACAGGGCGGCCCCCGGCCGGTGCCTCAGCGCAGGACGGCGTTGAGCTCGTCCTTCAGCAGGGCCAGGATGCTCTTCACATCCTCGTCCGCCTCCTCGGCGGTCAGGTTCCGGTCATCGGCGCGGAGGGTCAGGTTGAAGGCCACGCTCTTCTTCCCCTCCGGGATGCCGGCGCCGGCATAGATGTCGAACAGGGTCACGGACTTCAAAAGCCCCTTGGCGCCCCGGCGGATGCACGCCTCCAGCTCGGCCACGGGCACCTCCTTGTCGCACACCACGGCAATGTCCCGGGTGACGGCGGGGAACCGGGGCAGGGGCTGGTAGATGGGCTCATCTCCGATGCTCTCATACAGGGCGTCGAAGGAGAGCTCCGCGGCGTACAGCTCGCAGTCCACGCCGTAGTTGGCGGCCACGTGGGGGTGCACCTGACCCAGCACGCCCAGCTCCCGCTCCCCGGAGAAGACCCGGGCGCAGCGGCCGGGATGGTAGGAGGGATCGGCCCTCTCGGCGGTGAAGCGCACATTCTCCACCCGAAGACCGGAGAGCACCGTCTCCACCGCGCCCTTGAGGGCGAAGAAGTCCATGCCCGGACCGTAGGCCCCCAGGGAGAGGACCTTGGGCTCCCGGGCCATGCCGGAGCCGTCGTTTTTCTTGAAGTAGGTCCGGCCCAGCTCGTAGAGCTTGACGGACTTGTTGCGGTAGTTATAGTTCCGGGTCAGGATCTCCAGCATGGAGGGCAGGGTGGTGGTGCGCATGATGGAGGTGTCCTCCCCCAGGGGGTTGAGGATCTTCAGGGAGTCCCGCAGGGGGGAGTCCGCCGGCAGGTCGATCTTGTCGTAATAGGTGGGGCTGATGAAGGAGTAGGTGATGATCTCGTTGTATCCGCAGGCGCGGCACAGCTCGCCGGCGGCGTTTTCCGCCTTCTGCACGGGGGAGAAGCCCCGGCGCTCGTTCATGCCGGAGGAGAGGGTATCGGGGATGTTGTTGTAGCCGTAGAACCGGGCCACCTCCTCGGCGATGTCGGAGTAGTGCTCCACGTCGCCCCGCCAGGAGGGCACGTGGATGATGTCCCCCTCCAGAGTAAAGCCCAGGTCCGTGAGGATGCGGCGCATCTCGCTCTCGGCAACGTCCGTGCCCAGGAGGCGATTCACCTTCTCCGGCTCCAGCTTCACGGTGACGGGGGCGCTGTCCCGGGCGATGATGTCCATCACGCCGTCCACCACCTCGCCGGCGCCCAGCAGCTCCACCAGCTCGCAGGCCCGCTGCACGGCCTTCATGGTGTTCATGGGGTCCAGACCCTTTTCGTACCGGGCGGAGGCCTCGGTGCGCATATTCAGGGCGGTGGCGGTGCGGCGGACGGAGGCGCCGTTGAAGTTGGCGGACTCGAAGAGGACCATGGCCGTGTCGCCGATGATCTCGCTGTTGGCGCCGCCCATGACGCCGGCCACGCACACGGGCTTCTCCTCATCGCAGATGCACAGCATGTTGGGCGTCAGCTTGCGCACGTTGCCGTCCAGGGTCTGGATGGTCTCTCCCTCCCGGGCGGGGCGGACGATGATGTGTCCCCCGTCCACGCAGGAGAAGTCGAAGGCGTGCATGGGCTGGCCGTACTCCAGCATGACATAGTTGGTGATGTCCACGATGTTGTTGATGGGCCGGACGCCGGAGGCGCGCAGCCGCTGGCGCATCCACTCCGGAGAGGGACGAATCTTCACGATTTTCACACGTCTCGCGGTGTACCGGGGGCACAGGTCCCCGTCCTCGATGTCGATGTCCAGCAGCTCCGCGATGTCGCCGCCGCACCCCCGGATCTCCGGGGTGTGGAGGGACAGGGATCTTCCAAAGGTCACGGCCGCCTCCCGGGCAAGGCCGATGACGCTCAGGCAGTCCGGTCGGTTGGGGGTGATCTCAAATTCCACCACGTGGTCGTCCGCCCCGATGAGGGCAGCCACGTCGTCGCCGGGGGCGCAGGGCATGGGCAGGATCCAGATGCCGTCCGGGATGCAGTGGGGGAACTCCGCTTGCTGGGCGTGCAGGTCCTCCAGGGTGCAGATGTGGTTTTTGCCGCTGTCATAGGCCACCATGTCCCCCTCGTGGAGGTTGGCGCACGCCGTGGAGGCGGCCACCATGCCGCTGCCGGTGTCCAGGGCGCAGGCCCAGAGACCGCCCTCCGAGCGGTCGATGCCCATGACCCGGGCGGCGGCCACCTTGCCGTAGATGTGGTGGCCCGGCTGCACGTCCGCCGGGATGGAGGGCTTGGCGGCGTCCAGGGGCTTGTAGTCGTTGAGCAGGGCGGCAGGCACGATGACGGATTCGGGGTAGTCGTGGTCAGCGGTGAGCTCCAGCTCCTTGAGAGAGCACAGCATCCCGTTGGACACCACGCCCCGCAGCTTGCCCTTTTCGATCTTCTTGCCGCCGGGGAGCAGGGACTTGTGCAGGGCCGCCGGCACCATGTCGCCCACATGGACGTTCCACGCGCCGGTGACGATCTGGGTGGGCGTGTCCTGACCGACGTCGATCTGGCACACCCACATGTGGTCGGAGTCGGGGTGGCGCTCCATGGAGAGCACCCGGCCCGCCACCACGTTTTTCAGGGATTCGTTCAGCACCTCGGTGACCTCCACCTTGGAGCCGGAGAGGGTCATGGCCTCGGCAAACTCCCGGTCACCCACCGCGGCCAGGTCTACAAATTCATTTAACCACTTTCGGGAAAGTTTCATACAGGTCTCCTCCTAATTTGATGAGGCATTCATGGGGGGACAGCGCCGCCCCGTGCGGCGTCACGCATCTGTATTGCCCGGGCTTTGCCTGGGCAATGCGCTGTGCCCACAGGGGCAAATCATGTTCGCCGCGACATGTGCGTGGCGAACATACATTGACTCAGCCGCCTTGGGCGGCGTCACCAGTGACCGATGTCACTGATGGTGGGGGTATTCCAGGGGGAGCCTGCTCCCCCTGGAGTTCTTTTAGAACTGTTCCAAAAACCGGACGTCGTTCTCAAAGATCAGCCGCAGGTCGCTGATCTTGAAGCGGCCCATGGCCATGCGCTCCAGGCCGAAGCCGAAGGCGAAGCCGGAGTACTCGTCCGGGTCGATGCCGCAGTTGCGCAGTACCTTGGGGTGGACCATGCCGGCGCCCAGCACCTCGATCCAGCCCTCGCCCTTGCAGGTGGGGCAGCCCTGTCCGCCGCACTTGTGGCACTGGATGTCCACCTCACAACTGGGCTCGGTGAAGGGGAAGTGGTGGGGGCGGAAGCGGGTCTTGGTGCCGGAGCCGTAGATCTCCCGAATGACGGCATTGAGCGTGCCCTTCAGGTCCGCCATGGTGATGCCCTTGTCCACCACCAGTCCCTCGATCTGGTGGAACATGGGAGAGTGGGTGGCATCCACCTCGTCCTTGCGGTAGACCCGGCCGGGGGAGATCATGCGGATGGGCACGCCGTGGGTCTCCATGGCCCGGATCTGCATGGGAGAGGTCTGGGTGCGCAGAAGGGTCCTGGACTCCTCGTCCAGATAGAAGGTGTCGGACCACTCCCGGGCGGGATGGTCGTCGGGCGTGTTGAGCTTGGTGAAGTTATAGTCCGCCTGCTCCACCTCCGGGCCGTCCATGATCTCAAAGCCCATGTTGATGAAGATCTCATTGAACTCATCCAGAGCGGTGTACATGGGGTGCTTGTGACCCACCTCCACGGTCTTGCCGGGAATGGTCACGTCCACCGTCTCCAGGGCAAGCCGGGCCTCCATGGCCTTCTCCGCCAGCACGGCGGACTGGGTTTCGATGGCCTTTTCCAGGCTGGCGCGGACGTCGTTTGCCATCTGGCCCATGACGGGGCGCAGCTCCGCGGAGAGAGACCCCATCTGCTTGAGCACGGCGGTCAGCTCGCCCTTTTTGCCCAGGTACTTGACCCGCAGGGCCTCCAGCTCCGCCGACGCGCCGGTGGCGCCGATGGCGTCCAGGGCGCTTTTGCGAATGGCTTCCAGTTGTTCTTTCATATGAAAACTCCTTTGCGCAGTTTGGTTACTTTAAAAGAGAAGAAAGGGGCGTATCCATGGTGACGGTCAGCCGGGGCAGGTCATGGAGCCCGTCGGCCAGGTCCGCGACGCGGAACTTGGTGATGAGCGTCACCGGGAAGAGGGCGTCGATGAGGGCCTGGGCATCCGGCTCCTGCACACCGTAGGGATAGGCGAAGCAGGTGGGGCTCACCCCCAGCTCCTCCGTCAGGCGGTCATAGCTCTTTTGAATATCGTCCAGCACCCGGACGGAAAATTCTCCGTCGGACTCCCCCGGCCGGCGCTGGATGCCGTTGGGCTGGTCCGGGGTGTAGACGCCGCCCCGGCCGTCCATATTGTGCAGATCGTAGGTGTGGGACCCGATCTCCACCAGCCCCGAACCGCTCATCTCCCGCAGCATGGCCCAGGAGCAGAAGTCTCCGGCGGGCCGGTCCGGCATCCGCACGATGGGGGAGATGAGGGCCTTGAAGCCGTACTCCTGCAAGATGGGATAGAGCAGGGTGTAGTTGCCCACATACCCGTCGTCAAAGGTGATGAGCACCGGCTTGTCCGGCAGGGCCTCTCCCGCCGCCAGCTCCCGGGGCAGGATGGGGGTGTAGCCCGCGCTTTGGAGATAGTCGAAGTCAGCGCGGAGCTTGCTCTCGTCCACGGTCATGTCGTTTTGGGCATAGCCGTCGAAGGTGACCTTGTGATACATTAAAATTGGAAGGGGCTCCCTGGCGGGAGGCTCCAGCCCCAGGCGGCGGATCACCCGGTCCCCGTATCGGATGCCGAAGAGGAGCGCCGCCGCGAACAGAAGGAACAGTCCCATGCCCAGAAGGGGCCTTTGCGTTTTTTTCATCATGTCCTTTCCCGGAGAATCCCGCAGGCACCGGCAAAATAAAAAGAGCCCTCCGTCCCCCTGTTGGGACGAAAGGCATCCTTCCGCGGTACCACCCAAATTCGCACGGCCAAGCCGTGCGCGCTTTCGGCCCCGGTAACGGCGGGGCGGACCGGCCATGTCTCCATGGCGGCTCCCGGGCGAACCAAACGGAACGCCGCAGGCGGCTCGCAGCCGACGGCCTGCCCTCTCTTGGCGGCGTGAGACCCGTTATTTTCCCGTTCATGGCCTATATCAAATTTTACTTATACCATAGCGCCCGCCAAAAAGCAAGAGGAAAATCCGCCGCCCGCCGCTCCCCGCCGCCCGGCATTTTTCCGGGGCGGCGGGGAGGGGGAGTTCAGCTCAGAGCGCAGAAGTAGGGGCCAAGGCCCTCTTCGTGGGTGTGAACATAGGTCCAGGTGAAGTCCTTGTCCACCAGGTACCAGTCCGCGCCAGACATGGAATCGCTCTCCGGCGGAAGGGCCTCCGCCGTGGGTGCGCCGATGTGGCGGACCCGGGGCTCCCCCTCCGGGGGATACTCATAGTAGAAGAGCCAGCAGTCCGTCTTTTCCGCCAGGGCCTGCCGGGCCGCCTCGCCGGTGAGGCAGGGCGTCAGCTCCCAGGAGAAGAGGTGCCAGAGGAAGTTCCCCTCCGAGAGGACGTGCCGCCCCAGCTCCGCCTCCGGCACGCCGGCGCCGAAGGTGTCCAGCCACCGGTCTGCCACCACCTGGACGTCGGTGGGGAAGGGCTCCTCCCAGGGCTCCATGGTGGCCACCAGCCGGCAGATGGGCTGACCCTGCTGGTAGAACTTGGCCTCATAATCCGTCATGACCCCCACGGGGCCGTTTTCGTGGAGGTCCCGGGTGACCTCCGACAGGGAGAAGCCGAAGCGGGGGATCTCCTCCAGCGAAAAGTCGAAGAGGCCCACGTTGTCGGTCTTGAAGTGGAGCTGTCCGCCCGGCTTCAGCACCTGGCGGTAGAGCTTGAGAAAGTTGCCGTGGGTCAATCGGCGCTTGGCGTGGCGTTTGCTGGGCCAGGGGTCGGAGAAGTTCAGGTAGATCCGGTCGATCTCCCCGGGGGCGAAGAAGTAGGGGAGCTGGTCGGCGTTGGCGTCCACGAAGAACACGTTGGTGAGCCCCGCGTTCACGCACCGCTCCATGGCCACCACCATGGCGTCCGGCACCATCTCCACCGCGATCAGCAGCACGTCCGGCTCCGCCGCCGCCGTGCCGGCGGTGAAGCGGCCCTTGCCGCAGCCCAGCTCCAGCCGCACCTCACAGGCCTCCGGCATCAGCTCCCGCCACCGGCCCTGCCGGTCGTAGGGGTCCCGGATCAGCTGGGCGGCGCACCGCTCCATCCGGGGGATCAGGTTCTTCTTTTTCCGCATCCGCATAGGGCTCTCCTCCTGAGGCGTGTGAAGTTGCGGGGCAGGGGGCCTCGCTCGCTGCTCGATTTTACCACACGTCCCCGGCGGTGTAAATGGGTTTTCGCGGGGGAGGTGAGGAGGAGATATGTTAATCCCTTAACAAAATGTCGGAAAATTCGTTAATTTTTTGTCAGAAGTGTAGAAAAGCGCAAAACTGTTTTCGGAAACACAAATTCCACTTGATAATTGCGGACCGCTATCCTATAATAAAGATTGTGAGTAAATTGGCAATCTCAAAATTTGCTCGTATCTCTGGCACCTCGTAAAACGTCGATCCATAAAGAATTTTGATTTACAGGAGGAACCATCATGAAGGTAGCAATTTTTGGCGCCGGCACCATGGGCAGCGGCATCGCTCAGGTCTTTGCCGCCAAGGGGCACACCGCCCTGATGTACGCAAGCTCCGTCGCTTCTGCCCAGAAGCACAAGGACAAGCTGGCCGCCCGGCTGGACAAGCTGGTGGCCCGGGAGAAGATGACCGCCGAGGCCAAGGACGCCATCCTCGCCAACATCCTGGTGGAGGAGAAGTCCGCCTGCGCCGACGCCGATCTCGTCATTGAGTGCGTCAAGGAGGACATGGCCACCAAGAAGGAGCTGCTCGGTGAGCTGGACGCCCTGTGCAAGGACAGCGCCATCTTCGCCTCCAACACCTCTTCTCTGTCCATCACCGAGATGGGCAACGGCCTCAAGCACGCCGTCATCGGCATGCACTTCTTCAACCCCGTGCCCAGCATGAAGCTGGTGGAGATCATCCGGGGCGCCAACACCACCCAGGAGACCTTTGACTTCATCAAGGACCTGACCGTGGAGATCGGCAAGACCCCTGTGGAGATTGCCGAGGCTCCGGGCTTCGTGGTGAACAAGATCCTCATCCCCATGATCAATGAGGCCATCGGCCTGGTGGAGACCGGCGTTGCCTCCGCGGAGGACATCGACACCGCCATGAAGCTGGGCGCCAACCATCCCATGGGCCCCCTGGCGCTGGGCGATTTCATCGGCCTGGACGTGTGCCTTGCCATCATGGACACCCTCTACACCGAGACCGGCGATCCCAAGTACCGTCCCGCCCTGCTGCTCAAGAAGATGGTGCGCGGCGGGCTGCTGGGCCGCAAGTCCGGCAAGGGCTTCTATGATTATTCCAAGTAAGGTTCAATAGCTTTAAGGAGTGAATGGTATGGATTTTCATCTGACAAACGAGCAGCAGATGCTCCGCAAGATGTACCGTGAGTTCGCTGAGAACGAGGTCAAGCCTCTGGCCGAGGAGATCGACGAGGAGGAGCGCTTCCCCATGGAGACCGTGGAGAAGATGGCCAAGCTTGGCATGATGGGCATCTACTTCCCCAAGGAGTACGGCGGCGCCGGCGGCGATGTGCTGTCCTACGCCATGGCCGTGGAGGAGCTGGCAAAGGTGTGCGGCACCACCGCCGTCATCGTCTCTGCCCACACCTCCCTCTGCTGCGCCCCTATCTTTGAAAACGGCACCGAGGAGCAGAAGAAGAAGTATCTGCCGGACCTGCTGAGCGGGCGCAAGATCGGCGCCTTCGGCCTGACCGAGCCGAATGCCGGTACCGACGCCTCCGGCCAGCAGACCACCGCCGTGCTGGAGGGCGACCACTATGTCCTCAACGGCTCCAAGTGCTTCATCACCAACGGCAACGTGGCCGATACCTTCGTGGTCTTCGCCATGACCGACAAGTCCAAGGGCAACCACGGCATTTCCGCCTTCATCGTGGAAAAGAGCTTCCCCGGCTTCTCTACCGGCAAGCACGAGAAGAAGATGGGTATCCGCGGCTCTTCCACCTGCGATCTGATCTTTGAGGACTGCATCGTGCCCAAGGAGAACCTGCTGGGCCGCGAGGGCAAGGGCTTCAAGATCGCCATGCAGACCCTGGACGGCGGCCGCATCGGTATCGCCGCGCAGGCCCTGGGCCTGGGCGAGGGCGCTGTGAACGAGGCCATCAAGTACACCCAGGAGCGCGTCCAGTTCGGCCGCCGCCTGAGCCAGTTCCAGAACACCCAGTTCCAGCTGGCGGATATGCACACCCGGATGCAGGCCGCCCAGTACCTGGTCTATGCCGCTGCCATGAAGAAGCAGAACCACGAGGACTATTCCATGGACGCCTCCATGGCCAAGCTCTTCGCCGCTGAGGCCGCCTCCGATGTGACCCGCCGCGCTGTGCAGCTCTTCGGCGGTTACGGCTACACCCGTGAGTATCCCGTGGAGCGCATGATGCGCGACGCCAAGATCACCGAGATCTATGAGGGTACGTCTGAGGTCCAGCGCATGGTCATTTCCAGCCGCCTGGGCGTGAAATAAGATAGGAGGTAAAGGTCATGAAAATCATTGTTTCCATCAAGCAGGTTCCCGATACCTCCGGCAAGGTGGCGGTCAATCCCGACGGTACCCTGAACCGCGCTTCCATGCAGACCATCACCAACCCCGATGATATGAACGCCCTGGAGGCTGCCCTGAAGGTGAAGGACGCCACCGGCTGCAAGGTCATCGTGGTCACCATGGGTCCCGCCCCCGCCGCCGGTATGCTCCGTGAGGCTCTGGCCATGGGCGCAGATGAAGCCTATCTGGTCTCCGCCCGTGAGTTCGGCGGCTCCGATACCTACGCCACCTCTCAGATCCTGGCCGCGGCCATCAACACCATCGGTGTGGAAAAAGACGACGTGGTCATGTGCGGCCGCCAGGCCATCGACGGCGACACCGCCCAGGTGGGCCCCCAGATCGCCGAGAAGCTGCACCTGCCCCAGGTGACCTACGCCGCCGACATCCAGAAGGATGGCGACACCATCACCGTTAAGCGGATGCTGGAGGACGGGTACATGACCATCAAGGTCCAGACTCCCTGCCTCATTACCTGCATCAAGGAGCTCAACGAGCCCCGGTACATGAGCGTCGGCGGCGTGTTCGAGGCGTACAGCAAGCCCCTGACCACCTTCGACTACAACTCCCTGAAGGACGATCCCCTGATCGACGCCACGACCATCGGCCTCAAGGGCTCTCCCACCAACATCTTCAAGAGCTTCACGCCTCCCCAGAAGGGCGCGGGCCAGATGCTGGAGGGCGCTGACAAGGCCACCTGCGAGAAGCTGGCGGGCATCCTGGTGTCCAAGCACATCATCTGAGAAAGGGGATAAACGAATATGTCTAATTTCAACAGTGCGGATATTGCTGCTTTCAAGGATGTATGGGTGTTCTGCGAGCAGCGCGAGGGCAAGCTGATGCCCACCGATTTCGA
>JAFUGI010000056.1 GCA_017469475.1 Oscillibacter sp.
GAGGAGGAGCACGGAAAAGCCGTCGCCCCCCAGGTCATAGTCCCGCAGGTAGCTTCCGCCGTAGGAGTACGTCCCCTCCACCGTCCCGTTGGCGGCGGCACAGGCAAGGCAGGTATCGCCCACGGTGATGAGGCGGCTCCCCTGCTGGCCGATGGCGGATTCCAGGTCCCCGCTCACATCGTAGCTGCTCTCCGGCTCCTCGGAGTCCAGCCGGTAGATCACCACGTTGCTCACGAACACGCTGTTCTCCTGCCCCAGTGTCACCGCCGCAAGGCGGGCGTTGTCATCCGTCACATAGGCGTCAGCCACAAAGCGGCGGGAGGAGTGAAAGTCGAAGACCCGCTTCATCTTCTCATCATATACGCTGACGGTGCCCTTGTGATTCTGGGTCTTGGCGATCACCGCAAGATACCCGTTCCGGTTCACCGTGGCCGCAAGATAGGGCTCGTTCTCCCCGGCGGTCACGTGGGCGAGGAGGCCCGTCTCATCCACCACGTAAAGCTCCGTGCCCCCTACATCGTAGGCCACGGCCCGGCCGCCGCCCTGGGTGAGGGCGGGGGCGGTCATGCGCACCGGGGTGGACCAGACCTCGCCGCCGTGCTCGTCCAGCACCCGCAGCACCGTGTCCGACAGGACCACCAGGCGGCTCCCCAGCACCGCGAAGCGATTGCTGCCGGAGGCGTCATAGCGGTAGACCACCTCGCCGCCGGCGCTCTCCGACCCGCCGTAATGGAGGTAGCGGCGCAGCACGTCGAAGCCGGTGCCGTCCCGGTACGCGGCCAGGACCACCACCGCCAGCACCGCCAGCAAAATGAGCAAAAAGCCCAAAAGGCCCCACAGCCCCCGGCGGCGGCGCTTCTCCTCCCCGTTTTGAATGTCATTTCGTGTTTCAGCCATTGAGTCGTTCGTCCTCATACCAAAGTCTTGTGAGATACAGTCCCCCCGGCGGCACCGTAGGGCCGGCGGCGGTGCGGTCCCCCCGCTCCAAAATGGCGGGGATGTCCTCCGGCAGGAGCTTGCCCTCCGCCGCGTAAAGCACCGTTCCGGTGATGGCCCGGACCATGTTGTAGAGAAACCCGTCGGCGCAGACCCGCAGTTCCAAAAGGTCGCCGCTGCGGGTCACATCGCACCAGTACACGGTGCGGACGGTGGTGCGGGTCTCCGTGCCCACGGAGCGGACCGCCCGGAAATCGTGGGTCCCCACGAACATCCCCGCCGCCCGGTCCAGAAAGGCCTCGTCCAGGCGCTTGGGATAAAAATATGCTCGGTTTACATAAAATGGATTCTTGATCCGGGAGTTGTAGATACGGTAGGTATACTCCTTCTTCAAGCAGGAGCCGATGGCGTTGAAGTCCTCCGCCACCTCCAGCGCCTCCCCCACGGCGATGTCCTCCGGCGTGTGGGTGTTGATGGCGAAGGGCAGCCGGTCCAGCGGGATGCGGGACTCCGTGCGGAAATTGGCCACATACCGCTCCGCGTGGACGCCGGCGTCCGTCCGGCCGCAGCCGGTGAGGTGGACGGGCTCTCCGGTGATCTTTCGGATGGCCCGCTCCAGCGTCTCGCAGACGGTGACGGCGTTTTTCTGCACCTGCCAGCCGTGGTAGGCGGTGCCGTTGTACATGAGCTTGAGCGCGATGTTGCGCACGGGGCTCCCTCCCCTCTCCGGCGGCCGGGCTGCGGCAAGATCGTGCCTGCCGTACCGACGCTCGCCGGTATATAGTGTCTTTATTCCTTGTATTGCAAGGAGTGAAAAGCGAATTCACTTTACAGCCCGAACCGACCCAGAACGATGACGCCCACGCAGACGAGGCAGCCCGCTGTCAGCGCGATCCCGTCCCGCCGCTCGTAGCGCAGCACGTGGAGCTTAGTGCGGCCCTCGCCGCCGTGGTAGCAGCGGCACTCCATGGCCGTGGCCAGCTCGTCCGCCCGGCGGAAGGCGCTGATGAACAGGGGCACCAGAATGGGGACCATGGCCTTGGCCTTCTGGATCAGGTTCCCGCTCTCCAGATCCGCGCCCCGGGCCTTCTGGGCGGACATGATCTTGTCCGTCTCCTCGATGAGGGTAGGGATGAACCGCAGGGCAATGGACATCATCATGGCCAGCTCGTGGACCGGCACGCGGAATCGCTTCAGCCAGCCCAAAAGCCGCTCCAGCCCGTCCGTCAGGCTGATGGGGCTGGTGGTGTAGGTCATGAGGAAGGTGCCCATGATAAGCAGCATGATGCGCAGCACCATGAAAAAGGCGGTGCGAAGGCCGGTATTGCTGACGCGCAGGATGCCAAGCTGCACCAGCGTCCGCTCCCCCGGGGTGAAGAACAGATTCAAAACGGCGGTGAAGAGAATGATGAACAGCACCGGCCGAAGCCCCCGCACCATGGCCTTGACGCGCACACGGGAGATGCGCACGCAGACGGCCAGGCACAGGGCCATGATGCCGTAGGTCAAAAAGCTCTTGGCGCAGAAGAGGGCGATGATGTACAGCACCACCAGCAGGATCTTCGTGCGGGGGTCCAGCTTGTGGGCCACGGTGTCACCGGGAAAATACTGGCCCAGGGTAATGTCCTTCAGCATGCGGCACCCCCCTTTCCCACAGTCAGGAGGGAGCGCTCCAGAGCCTCCACCGTGTAAACGGCGGGGTCGATGGCCATGCCCCGCTCCGCAAGGGCCATGGCCACCCGGGTCACCTGGGGCACGTCCAACCCGGCCTCGATCAGCTCCCCGCCCCGAGCAAAGACCTGGGCCGGGGTGCCGCTCATCAGCACGTGGGAGGACTTGAGCACCACGATCCGGTCCACATTCTGGGCGATCTCGTCCATGCTGTGGCTCACCAGGATGATGGTGCGGCGGCGGTTGCGGTGATAGTCCCGAATGTTGGCCATGAGATTTTCCCGCCCGGCGGGGTCCAGTCCCGCCGTGGGCTCGTCCAGAATCAGTACCTCCGGGTCCATGGCCAGCACGCCCGCCAGGGCCACCCGACGCTTTTGTCCGCCGGAGAGCTCAAAGGGCGATTTTTCCAGCTGCTCGTCCCGGATGCCCACCAGCCGCGCCGCCTCCCGGACGCAGCGGTCCAGCTCGTCCCCGGTCTTACCCATGTTGGCGGGACCGAAGGCAATGTCCTTATAGACCGTCTCCTCAAAGAGCTGATACTCCGGATACTGGAACACCAGTCCCACCCGGAATCGCACGCTCCGGATCTTCTTGGGCTCGGCCCAGATGTCTCGCCCGCCCAGCAGGATCTCCCCGCCAGAGGGGCGCAGCAGGCCATTGAGATGCTGGATGAGGGTGGATTTTCCCGACCCGGTGTGACCGATGATGCCGAGAAACTCCCCCTCCCGCACGGTGAAGCTCACATCCTTCACAGCGCTTCGCTGAAAGGGGGTGCCCACGCCGTAGGTATGGGTCAGGTGCCGGATCTCCAGAATAGGGCTGGAAGAGAGCTCCTCCCGCCGGGGGGCGGTCCCGCCGGGGCGAGGGGCGCCTGAAACGGGGCGGCAGGCAGCGATGGCGCCGGCGCACTCCTCCACCGTCAGGGCCGTCAGCGGCAGGTCCCAGCCGTCCTTGCGCAGTCGGTCCAGCAGGTCCACCGTGTCCGGCACGGTGAGGCCCATGGACCGCAGCGCCTCCACCCGGGAGAAGATCTCCCGAGGCGGGCCGTCCATGACCAGGCGGCCATCGTCCATGACCAGGACCCGGTCCGCCTCCTCCGCCTCGTTCATATGATGGGTGATGAGCACCACGGTGATGCCCTTCTCCCGGTTGAGCCGGTGGATGGTGGAGAGCACCTCCTGCCGGCCGATGGGGTCCAGCATGGCGGTGGCCTCGTCCAGCACGATGCACTCCGGCTCCATGGCGATGACGCCGGCAATGGCCACCCGCTGCTTTTGTCCGCCGGAGAGCAGGTGCGGCGCGTGGGTCACGAAGTCATACATCCCCACAGCGCGCAGGGCATCGTCCACCCGGCGGCGGATCTCCTCCGACGGAACGCCCAGATTTTCCGGGGCGAAGGCCACATCCTCCTCCACCACGTTGGCCACGATCTGATTGTCCGGGTTCTGGAACACCATGCCCACCCGCTGGCGGATGGCAAGAAGCAGCGCTTCGTCCCGGGTGTCCATCCCCGCCACATAGACCTTGCCGCCGGAGGGCAGCAGCACCGCGTTGAAGGTCTTGGCCAAGGTGGACTTGCCGGAGCCGTTGTGCCCCAGCACCACCACGAAGCTGCCCTTCTCTATGGTCAGATCCACCCCCTGGAGGGCGAATGTGGTCTCCTCCCCTTCCTCCGCCGGGTAGGCGAAGGTCAGGTCCTTTGTCTCAAGTATCGTTGCCATCACGTTCCCACTCTCTACTGAAATCTTCCCGCAGACGGAAGCACCGGCCCAATTCCGGCCTCCAACGCTCCAGCATCCGCCAAAGGGCATAGCCCAATACCACGCCCAGGGCGTTGAGCATCAGATCGTCCACGTCAAAGGTGCGGCCCACCAGAAGCTGCCACGTCTCTACTCCCACGGTGATAGCGAAGCCCAGGGCCAAGGCACCGGATCGGGTGCGGCAAAGGCCCAGCGCCGCGCAAAAGAAGCCGAAGGGCAGGAACATCCCCACATTCCCGGCCAGGATGTACAGGGAGTGTGAGTCCGCGGCAAAGGTGCGAAAGGGCACCAGATTCACGCTGCCCAGACGGAAAAATCCCCCGTCCAGGTGCCATCCCCGCCCCGCCAAAGCATCCGGCAAGGACGATGCCACCCACCGGGGCGTCAGCGTCAGCACCGCCATGCCCCCGCAGAACATCCAGAAAAGCGCCATTGCGCACTCCCGCAGGGGCGTCGTTCGTTTTCCGTCCGCCGCGATCCTGCGCCGGCGCAGCGGCAGCGCCGCGCCGTACAGCACGAGCCCCGGCAAAGCGCCCAGGGCAAGGGCCGCCAGATGGCCCTTCATTCGCTGCACCAGCGGCCCGTGGCGCCGCAGGGCAGGGCCAGACCCGTCTCCGTCACCGGGAGACCCAGCTCGTCCCAGGTGCACTTGCCGCCGTACTTCTCCGCCACCAGCAGGTGGAGAAGATACCCCAGCACCGACGGGGCAAGGCCGGTGGTGTAGGAGTTGATGAGCACGAACAAAGGCTTCTCCGACAGCACTCCCGCGCACAGCTTCACGAAGGGGTAGAGGTTCTCCTCCAGCTTCCACACCTCGCCGCCAGGGCCCCGGCCATAGCTGGGCGGGTCCATGATGATGGCGTCGTAGGTCTTTCCCCGGCGGATCTCCCGCTCCACGAACTTGGCGCAGTCGTCCACGATCCAGCGGATGGGCGCGTCCGAAAGGCCGGAGAGGCGGGCGTTTTCCCGGGCCCAGGCCACCATACCCTTTGCGGCGTCCACATGGCACACAGAGGCGCCCGCCTTGGCGCAGGCAACGCTGGCCCCGCCGGTGTAGGCAAAGAGGTTCAAGACCCGGATGGGCCGTCCGGCGGAGCGGATCTTCTCCATGGCGAAGTCCCAGTTCACCGCCTGCTCCGGGAAGAGGCCCGTGTGCTTGAAATTCATGGGCTTGACCTGGAAGGTCAGTTCCCCGTAGCGGATGGGCCAGCTCTCCGGCAGCTTGTTCTTCTCCCAATGGCCGCCGCCGGTCTGGGAGCGGAGATACCGCCCGTCCGACCGTTTCCAGCCCGGGTTCCGACGGGGCGTATCCCAGATGGCCTGGGGGTCCGGGCGCACCAGGAACTGCCGTCCCCAGCGCTCCAGCTTCTCCCCGCCACCGCAGTCCAGAAGCTCATAGTCCTGCCACTTGTCCGCGATCCACATGGTGTCTCCTCCCGTGACGGCCCTCCATTCGCCGCAGCCGGCGCGTGGGGCCTCGCCTGCTCCCCTGTCAATGGAACAGGCCGTTATAAACTATAGTATTATACTGCAAACCCGGCTTTTCCGTCAACCGCTCCGGGGGAAAAACCCCTTGCCAAAGGGAAAATCTCCCCCTCTTTCCCCGGGCGCGGCAAAGCGCCTCCCTGCGCATGCTTGGGGCGCACCGGCTGCAGGACACTCGACAGGCGGCGGAAGGTATGATAGCATAGAGAAAATTCCCCCGCCGAAAGTGAGGCATGCCATGGACCGCCGAAGACAGGACCCCTTTTTGCTGTTTCTTGCCGCCGTCACCTTAATGTGCAGCTTTTTTGACCTGTGGTACACCCTTTACGCCATCGACTACGCCGGCGCCCGGGAGCTGAATCCCTTCTTCCGCCTGCTGCTGTCCCGGCCGCTGTACGCTTTTCTCTACAAGTTCGTGGCCATCCCCGGCCTGGTGCTCCTGCTCTACGAGCTGCGCCGCCACCGGGCTGCCCGGGCCGGCCTTTGGATCTGCTGCTTCGCCTTCGTGGCCAACACGGTGGTGCAGCTGCTCAACATGTACCACTGGTGGTGAGGCCCCGAGGCAGGGGTCCCCGGTCGAATCAAGCCCCTCGACGCAAGAGGCTGCGGGACCGCTCCAAAACGAAAACAGCCCCACCGGCTATGCCGGCGGGGCCTTACGCAAAAAAGAAGATCCCGGACCGTGGGTCCGGGATCATTGTTTGTCCAACTGTCAGATCGCTCTGGTGACCTTACCGGAACGCAAACACCGGGTACAAACATACACATGGCGGGGAGAACCGTCCACAATTGCCTTCACACGCTTCACGTTGGGCTTCCAGGGGCGGTTGGAACGCCGGTGAGAGTGGGAGACCTTGATGCCGAAAGTCACGCCCTTGTCGCAAAATTCGCACTTAGCCATCCGTTGCACCTCCTTGCTGTTGCGTACTTCCGCCTGCATTCACAGGCACAACTGGTATGATAGCAGAATCCCGCAGGAAATGCAAGAATATTTTTTTAAAAAATCGGAGATTTTTTTGAGATTTTCACGTCCTCCGCCGAAAGGCCGCACCGCGCCGCCGTGTAAGGCCACCCCTTCCGCTTCGGCGTCTGCGCACCGCCTGCGCCCGGCTCGATCCACCTGCCCTCGCCCCTGGGAAAGCGCCGCGAGGACACGATGGAAAAAGAGCGGAGAAATGGTGTTGACGCTGGCAAAAAAATGTGATATGATACCCCTCGGCTGAAAGCTCCGGGGCGCCCAACGATCGCCGTCGGCTCAGTCCATGTGCTGGTGTAGCTCAGTCGGTAGAGCAGCTGATTCGTAATCAGCAGGTCAGGTGTTCGAGTCACCCCACCAGCTCCAAAAAAGGACGACTTGTTTCGACAAGTCGTCCTTTTTTGGGCTTCGCTCGTTTTACTCGCTCCGCCCCGAGGGCGCCCGGAGGAGCGGCGCTCACGCCTCTTGCGTGTCGTCCTCAATGGGGCGCAGGACCCTGGCCGGCACGCCGCCCACCACTACGTTGTCCGGCACATCGTGGGTGACCACCGCTCCGGCCGCCACCACCACGTTGTTCCCGATGGTCACGCCCGGCAGAATCGTGCAGTTCCCGCCGATCCACACGTCGTTTCCGATGGTGACGGGCCGCATGATGCCCAAGTGCTCCCGCCGCCCCTTGGGCGAGAGGGGGTGGTTGACCGTGGTGATGAGGGTGCCGGGGCCGATCATCACGTCGTTTCCGATGGTCACCGGCCCGATGTCCAGAATGGTCACGTTGTAATTGGCCAGGAAGTTGTCCCCCACGCGGATGTTCCTGCCGCTGTCGCAGTTGAAGACCGGCAGCACCACCGGGTCCGCCCCCACAGAGCCGAACAGCTCCCGGATGGCCGCCACGCGGGCATCATAGTCGGTGACGCTGATGGCGTTGAGCCGCTGGCAGATCTGGACGGCGTTCAGCTTCTGCGCATCCACGGCCTCGTCCCAAAAGCAGTACGGAAGTCCCGCGTCCAGCTTTTCCACCTCTGTCATGCTGCATGCCTCCTTAAATAAGATGCTTGTAGATCGTCTGCGTTCATTCTACCACAGGCACACGCCCCATCGCAAGCGGCAGCCTCACAGGAAACGACAGCCCTGCGCCGAAAAAGCGGCGCAGGGCTGTTTGCGTCAGGCTTCCTCAGAAAAAGCGAGGGGCGCTCCTCCCCTTACCGGCAGGCCTCGAAGATCTTTCGCACGTCCTCGTGAGTCAGATGGCCGTACCCGCCGGAGGTCAGCATCACGGAGTCCGCGATCTCCTGCCAGGGAAGGTCATCGGGGATACCCAGCTCCCGGAAGTTGGAGGGCACCCCGATCTCCCGGATAAAGACCGCCAGCGCGTCCAGACCGGCATACGCCGTCTCCAGCTCGCTTTTGCCGGCGGGATCAACGCCCCACACCCGGCAGGCGAATTTGGCGAACTTGTCCGGCGCCATTTCCACGATATAGCGGTAATAGGCAACGTGCAGGGCGGAGAGGCCCCGGCCGTGGTTGCAGTCCGTGTAGGCGCCCAGCTGGTGCTCCATCATGTGGCACTGGAAGTCAGTGGCCTTGCCCAGCTTCAAGATGCCGTTCTCCCCCATGGCCGCCGCCCAGACCAGCTCGCTGCGGGCAAAGCGGTCCTCCGGCGTCTCGATGGTCCGGCGGAGATTGCGGATGACATTGCGCATAACGGCCTCGCTCAGCTCGTCGGAGAGGTTGTCCTCCCGGGGCGAGCCAAAATAG
Organism: Oscillibacter sp.; assembly: GCA_017469475.1. Classification (GTDB taxonomy): domain Bacteria; phylum Bacillota; class Clostridia; order Oscillospirales; family Oscillospiraceae; genus Oscillibacter. The sequence goes on from JAFUGI010000056.1 coordinate 8,587, forward strand.
GTCTCCATGCAGTGGGAGAGGGTATCGAAGGCGCCGGAGACCACCTGCCCCATGGGCATGGTCATGGTGTAGGCCGGGTCCAGGATGGCAAAGTCGTAAAAGGCGCCCCACAGGGGGGATTTCAGCTTCTTTTCCGTGTGGGTGATGACGGCGCCGTTGTTCATCTCCGCGCCGGTACCGAAGGCCGTTACCACTGCGCCCATGGGGAGAAACTCCGTGGGAAGCCGGTGGTCGGCATACTCGCAGTCCCAGATGTCCGCCTCCAGCTTTGCCTGGGCGGAGACGATCTTGCAGCAGTCGATGACGCTGCCGCCGCCCACGGCCAGGATGAAGTCCACCCGGTGCTCCCTTGCAAGGCGCGCCCCCTCCTGCACCTTTTCATAGGTGGGATTGGACATGATGCCGGAAAACTCCACCACGGTCTTCCCCGCCGCGTGCAGGATGGCCGTGAGCTCTTCATAAATGCCGCTGCGCTTGATGGAGCCGCCGCCGTAGGCCAGAAGGACCGTAGGTCCGTGCTTGGCGAGCTCCGCGGCCAGGTGCTCCTTTGCGGCCCCTTCTCCAAAGTAGACGGTGACGGGATAGGTATAGGTAAATGCCTCCATGCTGCCTCCTTTTTTACGCAAGTCCCCGCTCCGCGAGCCAGCGCTCCGCGTGGGCGGCGATGACGTCGTTGTTCAGCTCCTGGAACAGGAAATGGCTGTTGCCTGTGATGCCGATCTGGGGCAGGTCGATCACCGTGGCGTCGCCGCCGTCGGCGTTGTACTGCTGGGCAAAGCTGCGGGTGCCGTCCCGGATGGCCCTCCAGAAAGCGGTGGACTGGATGTCCTCCGGCCCATTGTCGATATAGTCGCCAAAGTAGAAGAGGATGGGCACCTTGGCCGCCAGCAGCGCCTTGTACTGGTCACTGTCGACCTCCGGCGCGCCGCCCGGCTCCACGGCGATGATGGCCGCCACATGGTCCATGTCCACGTTCCAGCCCACCCGGCCGCCAGATCTGTTTTGTCAAGGGTAAATGTAAGAAAAACTCTTCTACATCTATTCCAAGGCTTGCGGATATGGATAGCGCCGATTTTCACCGCGGAATAGCCCACAATGCAGCTTGTCGCTTTACCATCGTTTCAAGGTAGAATCACGCCCGTATGGCCTTTTTGCAGATCATCCGAGCGTGACTCTGTTTCCTTTTTTCTGTTTTGCGTCTATCCTTGCGTTCATTACCACGATGGACACCAGCACAAGCAATATTCCCGATAGTCCGATGGCAGACAGGCGCTCCCGATACAGCAACACGCCGATCATCGTGGCCATCACCGTTTCCACGGAGGCAATCACCGGCACTTTGCTTGTCTCACACAAATTTTGGAGCCCACGATAATAGAGCAGATAAGCAATCGCTGTGGGTATCAGCGCGAACAAAACGCTCCAAAAAATGATGTCTCCGCTAAGCGAGAACGCCGTATTCCACGGACGCATCCAGACAGCGAGAAAAATAGTAGCGAATAGGTAGCTGTAGGTACTCATAACCATTGGTTCGGATTGATCTGCCGCAAAACGTCCGAGGATTGCGGTCATCGCGTAACATACGCCCGCCGCGACGCCGCACAGGATACCCGCTATTGACATATCTTGGAGGCTAAGACTCCCGTTGGTTGCTGCAAGAACACAGCCGATCACATCCAGAATGATTGCAATGATTTTTTGCGCGTTGATTCCTTCGCCGTAAAGAAATACGGCGCAAATCATGGTAACGATTGGCGCTATATTTAGCAGAACGGCGCTGACCGCAACGCCAGCCAGCGTCACGGCAAAACTGTAAAACATATTATAGATGCCGTGGCACACAAGGCCGAGCAAAGCACAGGCGAGCAGCGTTTTTCTGCCCATAAGTAGTGCGCGCCAACCAAAGCGCGACACGCTGATGACGGCCATAATAACAAAGGCAAAAAACACGCGCAGGAGCGAGGTCAGCTCAGGCGTAGAGCCGCAGGCGTCCAACTGCTTGACGAAAAGCCCAATCGCTCCCCACAATACGCCTGCCGCGAATATCAGCACAACACCCGCATGCTCATTCTTCCCGCCGCTCAAAACACTTTATCTCCGTTCTTAACGGGTTGCGTCGGCCTGAGCAAGACGACGCCTTGCGCGGATTCCGTTCCGAGGATGCGGACTTCACTCTTGACACTGCCAATGTGCATTGGCTCCAGATTCACACAACAAATGACTTGCTTCCCGATCAAATCCTCTGGTCGGTAAAGCGTAGTGATCTGCGCGGATGACTTTTTGACGCCGAGTTCTTCTCCGAAGTCAATCGTCACCACATAGGCGGGGTTTCTTGACTTCTTGTTGTCCTTGACTTCCAGCACCGTCCCGGCACGCATCTCCACCTTGTCAAATTCTTCGATGGTTATCACAGCAAAACGCCCCCTTCTTCTTTTCATTTATTTTACGCTTCCCCTTGCAAAAAGGGAAAACAGAATGTATCATATCCACATTAGCCTGGCTAATAATAGGAGCAAAGTCATTATGGACGATAGAAAACTGGAAATCTTGCTTGCCACGATCCGAACGGGAAGTTTCAGTAAGGCTGCGGAGGCGTGTCATTGCACGCAATCCGCTGTCACGCAGATTATGAATCATTTGGAGGATGAGCTGGGCTGCAAGGTGCTTTTGAGAAATCATAGCGGCGTGGCATTGACTCCTGTGGGAGAAGCATTGCTCCCGTTCTTTGTTAGAGCAGATGAAAGTCTGCGAGAACTGTCTCGACAGGCCGAGGCGATTGCAAGAGGCCAGCATCTACCAATACGCGTTGGTGCTTTTTCCAGTATCGCTAACACATGGCTTCCCAATGTGATTTCTGAATACCAGAAACAGCATCCCGAGGTCAGCTTTGAGATCAAAGTCGGAACGGACGCCGTCGCTGATTGGATGCTTCGCGGCGAGGTCGATTTGATTTTGGGCGACGAGGATCGCTGCCGAGCATTTCGGTGGTTTCCGCTAATGGACGATCCGTATTTTGCGGTAGTGCCAAAAGCTCTTGCCGCAGAAGGTAAGTCCTCAATTACGCAGGAGGAATTGGCTACGTTTCCTCTTATCATGGCTCCCATGAACATCCTCGACAAACATTTGCGACTGCTCTCTAACAAACAAATCCGGGTTGTATGTGATGATGACTCTACACTGCTTGGGATGGTTTCACAGGGGCTTGGCGTTACCGCGATGCCGGAACTGAGTTTGCAATCCATTCCAGACAATGTGATAGTCTTGCCTCTTGTTCCAAAGCCCATCAGACATCTTGGGATTGGAGTTGGAAATTCACTTAGCGCAGTAACGAATGAGTTTATTAACTATCTTCGCTCGGTTCATTTACCAGTTTCTCTACTAAGGACGTAAATATCTGCTCTTTTGTGGAACTGGAAACGTGGCAAGCAATGCCCCGGTATATACCGGCGCTGCTTGTTGGTGGCCGACTGCCCCCAAGCCCCTGTTCATTTTTCCGAGCGTCGCTTCGCTTACGCTGGCAAAATGTTAAGCCGCCTTCGGCGTCTGCTGCTGCGCTGCCGCGCAGGGCAAGAGCGTTACCGCTCTTGCTCCTGCTGGCGGCGCGGTTCCGTTTTCTCTGGCTTCATTCCAAGAATCCGCTCAACATTGTGCTTGACCGTCACCAGTTCCGTCATCTCTTTTCGCGCCTTCTTGTACTCCGAGTAAACCTTCTTGTTCTCCGCGGACAGCGCGGCGTATTCCTGTTTGAGCGACTGCATCGGCGGGAACTTCTTCAAGCCGAGGGAATCGAAGTATCGCTTTGCCGCTACACAGGCGATCATCTCGCTTGTATGCTCGGCATAGAATTTCGCCTGCTTCTTTGGCGGCAGCTTCCGATATTGCAGATAAACCTCGCGCGTCTTTGAGTAGACGCCGATCTGTTTTTGCAGCTCCGAGATTTGCTCCAACCTCTCCGAGTTTGCTTTGCTCTGCGCGGAGAGGTCGTTGTATTTTGCAGACGCTTCGGCACAGGTTTTCGTCAACACCGCGTAATCCATCAAGCCCTTTTCCTGCAAAAATACCATCGTCCTTGCCATCTCTTTAAGGTTGAATTTCTTTGCCCATCGCTCGTATTCCGGCGAGCGGGCCTGCTGCATTTTCGTCTGAATGTCGATCAGCATTTGCGGCGTTACGGGCGCGGACTTGCCGTCCGGGGTGCGGACGCGGCCGCCAGCGAGAGCGCCGTGGCCGCCTGGGCCCGGCAGTGCGTGGGCTGAGGGAAATCGCGCAAACCGTTCGCAGCTCTGAGGCAGCAGCCTCGCGCCGGCCATAGCGGCCCCGTGCCGCCACGATATGCGCGAGTCCCCCTTGCGAAAGGCGTTTCGCAAGGGAGGAAACATCTTACAGGAAAGAAGGAACCTCATGGAAAAAGACGTCTTGATCCTCACCGGCGCCGGCCAAATCGGCACCGCCATGGCCCGCCGGGTAGGCAGCGGCAAAAAGGTCATTTTGGCAGATGCCAGCCTGGACCACGCCCAAGCGGAGGCCCGGCTCCTGGCGGAGGCCGGCTTTGACACGGAGGCAGCGGTGTGCGACATCACCTCTCGGGATTCCGTGCAGCGCCTTGTCGCCCAGGCCGGGACCTACGGCCCCATCAAGCTGTTTTTGAACTCCGCTGGCATCTCCCCCTCCCAGGGCACGGTGGAGCAGCTCCTGCGCGCCGACCTCTACGGCACGGCCCTTCTTTTGGAGGAGGTGGGCAAGGTCATCGCCCCCGGCGGCTGCGGCGTCATCATCTCCAGCCAGTCCGGCCACCGGATGCCTGCCCTGACGGCGGAGCAGGACGCGCAGCTGGCCACCACGCCCACGGAGGAGCTGCTGGGACTGGACTTCCTCCAGCCGGAGGTCATCCGGGACACGCTCCACGCCTATCAGCTCTCCAAGCGGGGCAACGAGAAGCGGGTCATGGCGGAGGCCATCCGCTGGGGCCAGCGAGGCGCCCGCATCAACGCCATCGCCCCGGGCATCATCGTGACACCCCTTGCGCTGGACGAGTTCAACGGCCTCCGGGGCGACTTTTACAAGAACATGTTCGCGGGCTGCCCGGCAGGCCGGCCCGGCACGCCGGACGAGGTGGCGAACGTGGCCGCTCTGCTCATGAGCGAGAGCGCCGCCTTCATCACCGGCGCCACCTTCCTGGTGGACGGCGGCGCCACGGCCAGCTATTTCTATGGGCCCCTGCGGCCCCAGTGAGCCATGAAGCGCCGACAGCTCTGCATCCTGGCAGACCTGCTCATGGTCGCCCTTCTTCCCCTGCTCATGGCCTACTCCCTAATCGGCGAGACCTTTCATGAGGTAGCGGGCGTCCTGATGCTGGCGCTGTTTCTGTCCCACCATGCCCTGCACGCCGCCTGGCTCCCCTCCCTGTTCCGGGGTGCCTGGGGCCCCCGGCGGATCTGCGGCACGGCGGTGGATCTTCTGCTGTGCGGGGTGATGGTGATTCTTCCCCTCAGCGGCATGGCCGTCTCCCGGCACCTGTTCGCCTTCCTCCCCACCGCCGGCCTTGCCGCCCCGGCCCGGACCCTCCACCTGCTGGCGGCCTACTGGGGGTATCTGCTCATGAGCTTCCACCTGGGCCTCCACCTGACGGGAGCGGCCAGGAAGCTGCCCGGTGCCGCCCGGTGGCTCTGGGGCGTGGCGGCGCTGTACGGGGTGTGGGCCTTTTGGCGAAGGGACTTTCTCCAGTATCTGTTCCTCCGCTCTCAGTTCGTCTTTTTTGACTTTTCCCAGGCGCGAGTCCGCTTTTTGGCGGACTATCTGGCGGTGATGGTCCTCTTCGCCGCGCTGGGCTGTCTTGCCGGCCTGGGCCTTGTCCGCTGGGAGCGGCGGCGCGCCCGCCGCCAGGGGCGACCGCCGCAGGAAGGAACGCATGGATCGTAAAACGCAGGTCCGCAAGGGACCTGATGGGAAAAAGGAGGTAGTGTCACATGGAAGCATATTTTGGCGCCAATACCCCCAAGCTGGGCTTCGGGCTGATGCGTCTGCCCCATAAGGGCGGGAAGATCGACCTGGAGGAGACGAAGAAAATGGTGGACCTCTTTATGGAGGCGGGACTCACCTATTTTGATACCGCCTATGTCTACACCGGGTCGGAGCAGGCGGCCAAGGCGGCGCTGGTGGACCGCTATCCCCGGGAGAGCTTCACCCTGGCCACCAAGCTGTGCGCCTGGATGGGCGCTCACGACGAAGCCTCCGCCAAGCAGCAGTTCTACACCAGTCTGGAGCGCACCGGCGCGAGCTATTTCGACTACTACCTGCTCCACGCCCTTCAAGCGGGCAACTACCACCTGTATGACCAGTACGGCATCTGGGACTTTGCCAAGGAGCAGAAGGCCAAGGGTCTCGTCAAGCACTGGGCCTTTTCCTTCCACGCCTCGCCGGAGCTGCTGGATGAGCTGCTGACCGCCCATCCGGACGCGGAATTCGTCCAGCTCCAGCTGAACTACGCCGACTGGGAGAACCCCGCCGTGGCCTCCCGGCGGTGCTACGAGGTGGCGCGAAAGCACGGCAAGTCCATCGTGGTCATGGAGCCCGTGAAGGGCGGCCAGCTGGCAAACCCCATCCCCCAGGTGCGCACGCTTTTCGACGCGGCAGACCCCGCCGCCTCCTACGCATCCTGGGCCATCCGCTACTGCGCGTCCCTGGACGGCATCCTCACCGTGCTCTCCGGCATGAGCACCGTTGCCCAGATGGAGGATAACCTCTCCTACATGAAAGCGTTCCGCCCTCTGAACGAAGCGGAGCGGGACACCATCCGCAAGGCCCAGGAGGTCATCAACGGCATCCACTCCATCCCCTGCACCGCCTGCCGGTACTGCACGGAGGGCTGCCCCATGAGCATCCCCATCCCGGACATCTTTGCCGCCCGCAACACCCAGCTGATCTGGGGCAGCATCCAGCAGGGCCAGCAGGAGTATGACCGGGCCACCGCCAAGGGCGGCAAGGCCGGCACATGCATCCAGTGCGGTCAGTGCGAGAGCGCCTGCCCCCAGCAGATCGACGTCATCACTCGCCTGCAGGACTGTGCGGCAGCCTTCGGCGGCTGAGGGCCTCCATACGAAGATACGAAACAGCCCCGTCCGTGCTCCTGCGGAACACGGACGGGGCTGCTCTTTTTGCCTATTTTTTCTCGGCGGCCATGCCCGCGGCGTCAGCTTCCAAAGACCTCCGCCGCCCGGGCCATCTTCTCCACGATGGCGACGCCGAAGGGGCACCGCCCCTCGCACAGGCCGCACGCTACACATTCGGAGGCGTGATGGTCCAGCAGACGGTAGTGGTCCGCCACCGTCTCCGGCACCGTGCCCTGGGCCAGGCACAGGTTCAGGAACTTGTTCACGTCGGCAATGCGGATGCCCACGGTGCAGGGCGCACAGTGGCCGCAGTACATGCAGTTGCCCCGGAAACGGAACTTCTCCATGTGGGCCAGCACCGCGGCGTAGTCCTTCTCCTCCGGGGAAGCGTCGTAAAATCCGGCCAGGCGGCGAAGCTCCTCCACCGAGCGGCACCCTGCCATAACGGACACCACGCCCGGGCGGGTCAGGCAGTACTCCAGGCACTGATACTCGTTGAACGCGACGCCGAAGGGGGACAGCTCCGCCGAGAGCATGTCCCCGCCGCCGAAGGCCTTCATTACGTCGATGGCCACGCCCTCCCGCTCGCACAGCTCATAGAGCGCCCGGCGCTCCGGGTCCATATTCGTGCCGCCCCGAGCATAGCTCTCCAGGCGGAACAGGTCCTCGCAGTCCTCGCTGGGCGGCTGCATATCATAGGCGGCGTTCACGGAGAACATCAAAACATCCAGAAGGCCGGTCTCCACTGCCTGGCGGGCCACTGCCGGGTTGTGGGAGCTCATGCCCACGGCGCGGAGCTTGCCCTGGGCCTTCAGCTCCTGGCAATAGGCCATCACCGGCCCCAAAACCTCCTCCAGGTCCTCCTCCCCATCCACGTAGTGGATCATGCCCACGTCCAGATGGTCGGTCCCCAGGCGGCGGAGCTGATCCTCCAGCCCCTGGCGGACCTTCTCCAGGTCCCGGGTCCGCAGGTACTGCCCCTCCTCCCAGACGGAGCAAATGTGCCCCTGGAGGACCAGCTTGTCCCGTCGGCCCCGCATAAAGGCGCCCAGGGCGTCCCGAAAATCCGGGTCCGGGGTGTACATATCCATGAAATTGAAGCCCAAGTCCAGGGCCGTGCCCAGCATGGTGTCAAACTCCTGTCGTGTCTTGCCCAAAAAGCCCTCGCAGCCCAGCGCGATCTCGCTGACGGCCTGCCCGCCGCAGCGCTTCAAGGTCCGGTATTGCATTGTATCTCTCCTTATGTTCCGGGCGGCCCGCCGGGTCGCCCATGGATCTTGTGTGCCGGCCTCCGCCTGTGGGCGGCAGTCAGGCCTCTTTCCCCTTATAAAAGCCCCTCCGGGAAGAGGGTGGTATCCAGCCGGAGGGCGCTGCGCTCCTCAATGCCATAGGTGCGAAAATACCGCTCCTCCATGGGGATCCAGCGCTCCTGAAAGGCGCGGATGTCCGCCCCCTCCCGCCGCCGCAGGCGGTCAAGGCGCACCGCCTCCCCACAGGTGAGAAACACCGTCCCATCATAGTAGGGAGCAAGTCGCGGATGGTGGGAATAGCTGCCCTCCACCACCGTGAGGGACCGGGGCGGCACCGTTTCCGGCGCCGACAGGGCGCCATGTTGGCAGTCGTAGGCCCGGTACATCACTGCCCGCCCCTCCCTGGCGGGAAGCAGCACCTCCGCAAGGAAGCGGTCCAGGTCCATGTTCCCCGCCGGAAGCTCTGTCCAGTTCTCCGCCCGGTCCGCCGGAGGGAGATAGTAGTCGTCCATGTGGAAGACCCGGCAGGGGAAAAGGTCCTCCAAGAGGGCGGCAAGGCCGGTCTTGCCGCTGCCGCAGCGGCCGTCGATGGCTACGACGCCTCCGCCCTTTTGCCTGAGCAACCGGTGGACTGCCAGCAGCACCGGAAAGCAGTCCGCGTACACCTCCCGCAGCAGGCGGTAATGGGGGCGGTAGGCCGCCCGGTAGGCATCACTGTGGTGGACGGCGGGGCAGCCCGCCGCCCGGTAGGACACAAGCCAGGGGGAAAGGCCCGGCACATCCAGCTCCTCCAACGCGGAAAGCCGCGCCGCCAAACCCTCCATCGTGCCCCGGTGCTCCCGGGCGGTCCGCAAAAACAGCTCTGTCAGAAGGGGCGCGGCGTCCCCGATGTCGCTTCGCTCCGTAAGGTGGAAGCGGCAAAGGCCGTTCCCTATCGGTTCCGGCGGCCGGGGAGGCGCATCCTCCACCGCCTGCCACTCCTGTGTGAGGGCACGGCGCACCGCCCCTTCCTCCAAGCCGAAGTGGGCGGGGCCGAACTCGCTCTGGTAGGCGAGCTTCCCCCAGTCCTGGGGCTCCATGCGAGGGTAGCGGAGGTGGTGCCGGGTCAGGACCTCCCGAAAGGCCTCATCCATGGCGCTCCCTCCCCGCCAAGCATCCTCTCCCTGCGGTGGAAATGGGCCGCGGGGAGAAGGTCTCATCTGTAAAGTTATATTCCATTACACATTCGATCATGTTGCCGTGTTCACTTCCTCCCGTTCTCCGGGAAGGTCCGCCTCCCCCGCCGCCTTCATGGTCAACGTGCCGGCGGAGAGCTCCCGCAGCCGCTGCGAAAAGTGCTCCGCCGCCCCCTCGGGAAAGGCGGCACGCAGGGTGATGGCCGCGGCGTAGTCCGCCGCCTGCACGAAGCCGCCGCAGGCGGCGATCTCCAGCCGCAGACGCTCCAGCAGCGGATAAGTACATGCCACGTCCCACACCGTCCAACGCCGCACCCGGGCGACTCCCGCCGCTTCCAGCGCGTCCCTGGCGGCCCGGGAATAGGCCCGGGTCAGGCCGCCGGCACCCAGCAGGATGCCGCCAAAGTACCGGGTCACCACGCAGCAGGCGTTGGTGACGCCCTGGCGTTGAAACACGTTCAGCATGGGCTGCCCCGCCGTTCCCTGGGGCTCCCCGTCGTCCCCATAGCGGACGGCGCCGCTTTGGAGCAGGTAGCACCAGCAGTTGTGCCGGGCGTCGTAGTATTTTTTTCGCATCTCCTCAATGCGGCGGCGGGCTTCCTCCTCGCTCTCCACCCGCCAAACATGGCCGATGAAGCGGGAGCGCTTTTCCGTAAACTCCCGTTCCGCCGCCTCGTATGGGACCCAGTACTCCCCCACAGCTCTTCTCCTCTGGCCGCCGATGATCGGGCGGCCCGTTCGTTCAAATTCCCGATATACTGAAACTGTAAAGTATAAATACTATTCAGTGAATCAGTATTTTCGTCACTCGTCCTCGCCCAGATAGGGCTGCACCTGCCCCAGGGTTCTGGGGCCGCAGACTGCCCGAATGTCGATGGTCTCGCCGTAGGCCACCTGCTCCACCTTGGCCTCCCGGTACAGCATGTCCAAAAGGCCGCCCTTGTCATAGGGCAGGTGCACCGTCACCCGGCGCACGCCCTTGTCCAGCCGCGCATCGATCATCTCCAGGAGCTTGTCCACCCCCGCGCCGGTGCGGGCAGAAAGGGCGCAGATGTCCTCCCCATGGGGCATGATCTCCCCCACAGGCAGACAGTCGCACTTGTTGAACACGTCGATCCGAGGAAGGTCGCTGGCCCCCAGGGCCTCGATGAGTTCCTCCACCACCTGGGACTGCTGCTGCCACTCCGGGTTGGACACGTCGATGACGTGGAGCAGGAGGTCGGCGTATTCCAGCTCCTCCAGCGTCGCCTTGAAGGCCTCCACCAACTGGTGGGGCAGTTTTCGGATGAAGCCCACCGTGTCGCTGATGACCACGCTGAGGGTATCGCTGACCTTTAAGAGGCGGCTGGTGGTATCCAGCGTGTCGAACAGGCGGTCGTTTGCCGGGATGCCGGCGCCGGTGAGATGGTTGAGCAGGGTGGATTTTCCCGCGTTGGTATACCCCACGATGGCCACCACCGGGATCTCGTTCTTTTGCCGCTGCTGACGCTGGGTGCCCCGCACCCGGCGCACGTCCTCCAAATCGGCGCGGAGCTTGTCGATCTTGCGGTGGATGTGGCGGCGGTCCGTTTCCAGCTGGGTCTCGCCGGGGCCCTTGGAGCCGATGGGCCCCTTGCCGCTGGTGCCGGCCTGCCGCTCCAAATGGGTCCACATGCCGGTGAGCCGGGGCAGCAGGTACTGATACTGGGCCAGCTCTACCTGGAGGCGGCCCTCCTTCGTCTTGGCCCGCTGGGCAAAGATGTCCAAAATCAAGCCGCACCGGTCCAACACCTGGACGCCCAGCAGCTCCGTCAGTACCCGCATCTGGGAGGGCGAGAGGTCATTGTCGAAGATGACCATGGTGGCCCCCACATTCTCGCAGTAGAGCTGCACCTCCGCCACCTTCCCCTCACCGATGAAGGTGCGGGGGTCCGGCGAGGCCCGGTTTTGCAGCACGATGCCCACCGTCTCGCCTCCGGCGGTCTCCACCAGGGCGGAAAGCTCCTCCATGGTCTCCTCGTCGGCGTTTTCCTCCCGTTTCAGCACCGGTGAGTTCAGCCCCACCAGCACCACTTTGTCCCTGATCTCCTCTTCCATACTGCCTCCTGACAGGTGTTTTTCTCAGCATTTTCTGTGAAGCCTTTCTCCCTTACAGCTCTTCTATCCCGGAAGAATAGATCTCCACGATCTGGCCGGTGTAGATCCGGTGCCAGCCACCCGGCTCTCCGTAAAAGCGGGCGATCTCCGGCTCCGCTCGAACGCAGGCGGCGTCCATATCCTGCACGTAGAGCTTCCTGCAAACCAGCACCAGCTCCGCCTGCTCCGGATAGGGCGCATCCCCGGCGCCATAGGCCAGGGTCAGGCCGCAGGCGGCGAATTTGTCCACGTCCCGACCGCTTTGACTTCCGCACAGGGCCATGGTCTTCCGATGCTCCGCCGGTAGAACGGACACGGTGGAATAGTCCTGAGCTTCCATAAAGCCGTAGGTATACCGCTCCGGACGCACATAGACCGTACACACCGGCAGGTTCCAGAGCCGTCCCGCCTGGCACCAGCCGATGGTCATGGTGTTGGCCGCTGTCCGGTCCCCGGCGGTGAGCAGGGCATTTTGCCCGCCGAAGGCACGCAGGACCTCCGGCAGATGGGTCCGAATGTCAACAGGTCTCAGCATGGAAATCGTCTCCTTTCGATCCTTCCGAGCGTTGTCTCTTTTTCCAGTATATGCGGCAAAGGGGCAAATGTAAACAAAAAAAGAGCCTGCCGGGGCCGGCAGGCTCTCCTTCCTCACTTGTCGAAGCCAAACTTCTTGTTGAACTTGGCCACGCGTCCACCGGTGTCCACCAGCTTCTGCTTGCCTGTGAAGAACGGGTGACACTTCGAGCAGACTTCCACCTTGATATCCTTCTTGGTAGAACCTGTCTCAATCACATTACCGCAGGCGCAAGTAATCGTAGTCTGCTGATAATTGGGATGGATTCCTTCCTTCATGCTCTTGTTCACCCCTTTCTATCCAAAACTACTCTGCTGGAGCTTTCACCCTCGCAAAAGCGTTATTGATTTTAGCATACCGCGCAGGAAAATGCAAGCCCTTTTTCTGTCACCAGCGGAGATTTTCAACTCATTCTCGCACCGCTTCGGGTCCATGTACCGCCCCTCCGGCGAAGAAGTCCTCTCACCGATGCTCCGCCAGGAAAAACAGCGCCATGAGCCCGGGGCCGGTATGGGTGCCGATGATGGGGCCCAAGGGGGTGATGAGGACCTCCCGGGGAGAAAAGCGCTCCCGGACGCTGCGGCGCAGCTCCTCCGCCTCCTCGGCACAGCAGGCATGGGAGATGAGGACGGTCTCCTGTTCCGGCAGGGCGGTCTTTTCCATGTGGTCCAGCAGGGCCTGGAGGGACGCCCGGCGGCCCCGCACCTTTTCCATGGGGATGAGGTGCCCCTCGTCGTCCACGTGGAGCACTGGCTTGATGTGCAGCATGGTGCCCACTGCCGCCGCCGTGGGCGACACCCGGCCGCCCCGCTTCAGGTACGTCAGATCGTCCACTGTGAACCAGTGGGCCAGGTGGAGCTTGGTCTCCTCCACAAAGGCACACACCTGCTCCAAAGACTCACCCGCCAAACGCCGCCGGCCCGCCAGAAGCGCCAGCAGCCCCTGTCCGCCGGAGGCGGCCAGAGTGTCCACAGTGCAGATGCGCCGCTCCGGATACTGTGCGGCCAGCTCCGCCGCCGCCATGGCGCAGGTGTCGCGGGTGCTGGAAAGGCCGGAGGAAAAGCAGAGGAACAGCACGTCCTTCCCCTGGCGGAGATAGGTCTCCATCCACTCGGTCAGCTCTGCCATATTGGCCGCCGCCGTGGTGGAGACCACGCCGGCACGCATCTTCTCATAAAAGGTCTCCAGAGACATGGCACGTCCGTCCGGGTAATGGGGATAGGTCCTCCCCTCCATGCTGAAGGTCAGGGGCAGGACCTCCACGTCCGCCTCCGCCGCCAGCTCCGGCGTCAGGTCACAGGAGGATTCTGTCAAGATCACATAGGATGGCTCCATCGTCGGTCAACTCCTTTCCGATGAGCGCGATTTTTTGGTTTTGTCATGCTGCCGCAAGTGTTCCGGGCGCACAGCGCCCGGCGGTGCGGAAAGGCCTCGCTGCGGCACAAAATGGGATGGTTTGATGTACAGCGCAAGGTTTTGCCCCGCAAAAGCCGCGCTGCGTGCGCCTCATACGGCCATGCCGCGTGGTTTGCGTTTATGATACCACAGCTTTTTGAAAATTCCCACATAAAATTTTGAAAAACGAATTTCCCCCGAAAAAGAGAGGGGGCGTCCCCCCCTCCTTCACTCCTTTTGTGCGTGGGCGAGATTGCGCAGCATGTAGCCTGCCTCGCCGTGAATGGCGATGTAGATTCTCTGGAGCCACTCCTCATGGCCCTGCATCTTGTACTTGCCGATCCACGTCATCAAAATCCCGGTGCAGGTCAAGGTGCATACCTCGCACACCAACTCCATATCCTCCTCCCGGGCGGGGGGCGTCATATCCATCCCCTGGCTGCGGACCACCCGCATCACATAAGGGTACATGGTCTGCTCCAGAAAGTCCGACACCACCCCATGGCCGACGGAGTGGTATACGTTGAGGACCAGCCGGTCCTGGCGCAGCACGTCCATCAGCGCCTCCACCGCGGTATTCCAGTCCCAGTTCTGGTCGTCCCAGCGCAGCAGCTGTTCCGCCACGTCCCGAAGGGCCCAGCCCACCATGTCATAAATATCGTGGAAGTGGTAATAGAAGGTCTGGCGGTTAACGCCGCACTCCTCCACGATGTCCTTCACGGTGATCTTGTCCAGAGGCCGCTTCACCAGCAGCCGCTTGAACGCCGCCACCAGCGCCTGCTTGGTCTTTTGCGCCATGTCGCCACCTCCCATGCGGGGCTGTGAGGCGTCCCCCTGCGGAGCTGCGTCTCACTGGGGGCCTTCACCGATCAGCGGACGAGAGGTCGCTCGCCATCGGCCCAGCCTCGTTGTGAGTATACCACGGAGGCGGCCCTTCCGGCAAGTCCCAATTGCCGGTACCGGCGAAGAACGGCTTCGGCGAGCTGTCCCCGCTCGCCGCGCATGGGGGCCGAAGGGCGGTCCTCCCCAGGGGAACGGCCGCCGATTTGGGCCGTCTTTTGGGTCAGCGCCGGTTTGCGTCTTCTGAATTGGGAGCTTGTCGGCCTCCTCCTTGCGCTTGAGTGCTTTCTGGGTATCCACGCTCTCATCCTGATCTACCGGCGGATCTACACAAGGTACCGGGCCGGCTGACCCGGCAGGGCATCTCCACCGGCGAAAAAGCCTCCGCGCCATGTCCCGCCGCCCCTTGCGCGGGCGGCAGAAGCGTGGTATGCTAAACGGGCGGGCAGCCTTCGGCTGATCGCATTGCGGGAAGGAAGTGTTCTCCATGGACGGCGGTTTTTATGTATTCTTGGCGGTGTTCGGCCTGGTGCTGGTGCTGTTTCTTCTCAGCGTGTTCGGGCCGACAGACCGGAAGCAGGGCTTCTGGGCGGCGGTCCAGCGCTTTCGCCATTGGCTGGACCTCGCGTCCTACTGGCTCTTCAACATCGCCGCGCTGCTGACGATCACGGCCGTGGCGGTCTACTTCCTCCGCCGGGCGGCGGTGTGGCTTCTTTCCTGAAGGTGCATACGAAAAAAGAGCGGACCGTAGGGTCCGCTCTTTCCTGTTTTTGGCTCGTCTCCGGCGCGGTGCGCTCAGGCAAAGGCAGACAGGATCGTTGCCGCCAGGCCAAAGATCATCACCGCCGCCAGGATGATGCAGATGATCCGGGTGGTTTTCTTGCTCATGCTCTCTCCCCCTCCGTCAAGATCTTGCGGATGCTCTTTTCCGCCTTGCTGCGGGGCAGCATCAGCTCGTGTCCGCAGCCCAGACACTTGAGCTTGATGTCCATGCCCACCCGCAATATCTCCCACCTGGTGCTGCCGCAGGGGTGGGGTTTTTTCAGTTCCACCTGGTCGTGAAGATGCAGATCCATCGGTCTCCTCCTGTCAATCCGGTGTTGTTTGGCGCATATAGTGTGGTATCGTTGTCAATTGGAACCGCCGCGGTCCGCGGCAGATAGGATGGAAGCTTTCTATGCCGGAAAATCGTCTCTTTCCCCCGGAGGGGAACCGCCCCACCTCCGTTTACACCCTGGACCAGCTGCAAACGTCCGCTGAGAGCGGAGCGCGGCTGGAGGGCATCGTCCACCGGTGCGACACGTCCCACACGCTGATCCTGCCCCTGGGCGGGGCGGAGGGGCGCATCCCCCGGGAGGAGGCCGTGGCCCCCTGGATCAGCGGCGCGGACCGGGAGATCTCCGTATTATCAAGGGTTGGAAAGGCAACATGCTTTACTGTACAGTCCGTGGGGGCGGACGCCAAGGGCGCCCCTGTTGCCCTCCTCTCCCGCCGGGCGGCCCAGGAGCAGGCTATGGCCTGGATGGAGGAGCACCTGCGCCCTGGGATGGTGCTGGAGTGCCGGGTGACCCGGCTGGAGTCCTTCGGCGCCTTTTTGGATATCGGGTGCGGCATCATCGCCATGCTGCCCATCGAGCGCATCTCCGTCTCCCGTATCGACCACCCAAGCGTCCGCTTCCGGGAGGGGCAGCGCATCCTGGCGGCAGTGCTGCACATGGACCGGCAGCGCCGGCGCATCACCATGACCCACCGGGAGCTGCTGGGCACCTGGATGGAAAACGCCAGCCGCTTCGCCCCTGGCGAAACGGTGCGGGGCACGGTGCGCAGCGTCCGGGAGTACGGGAGCTTCATCGAGCTGACGCCCAACCTCTCCGGCCTTGCCGACGTGAAGGCAGGTCTTGCTCCCGGGGACGGGGTGGCGGTGTATATCAAGAGCATTCGCCCAGAGCGCATGAAGATCAAGCTCCAGATCATCCAGCGCCTGCCTCCGTCCCCGGAGCCGGAGCCGCTCCGCTATCAGATCACCGACGGGGTTCTGGAGACCTGGACTTATTCCCCGCCGGGGTGTGAAAAGGCGCCCATCGAGACGGTGTTTTCCGCGCCCGCCGACCGCTCGCCCGCGGCAGTCAACGCATCCGCAGACAGGGGCGAAACGCCCGCCCCGGAAAGGCCGCTCACAGAGGGCCCTTGATCTTTTCCCAATAGGCCTTGGCGGCCTGCTCGGTCTTGTTGTCCCCCCACTCGTAGTAGCGGGTGCCCGCCAGGGCGTCCGGCAGGTATTGCTGCTCCACCCAGTGGTGGGGGTAGCTGTGGGGATACTTGTAGTGCTGCCGGTGGTCAAAGCCGGTGGTGTCCGCATGGACATTTTGAAGCTGGCGGGGCACATCCCCGGTCCTGCCGGCCCGCACGTCCGCCCGGGCACGGGAGATGCCCTCCACCACGCTGTTGGACTTGGGGGCCGTGGCCAGCAGGATGGCCGCCTGCGCCAGGGGAAGCTGAGCCTCCGGGAGGCCCAGCTGCATGGCCGTGTCCACGCAGGCCTTCACGATGGCCACCGCTTGGGGGTAGGCCATGCCCACATCCTCGCTGGCGGAGCAGAGCAGACGGCGGCAGGGCGTCACCAGGTCCCCGGCCTCCAGAAAGCGGGCCAGGTAGTGCAGCGCCGCGTCCGGGTCGCTGCCCCGGAGGGACTTCATCAGGGCGGAGGCGGCGTCGTACATGGCGTCGCCTCCCTTATCATAGCGCATAGCGCTGCGCTGCGCCAGCTGTAAGGCGTCTTCCCCTGTCAGGAGAAGCTCCCCATTCCGGGGCCGCGCCGCCTGGCAGAGCAGCTCCACGGTGTTGATGGCCTTGCGCACATCGCCGCCGCAGGCGGTGGCGATCTGAAGAGGCACCCCCTCCTCCCAGGAGAGGGGCAGGCCGCTGCGCCCCTGCTGGATGGTCAAGGCCCGCAGCACCGCGCCCTCCGTCTCCTCCGGCGGCACGGCCTTGAACTCGAACACCGTGCTGCGGGAAAGCAGGGCGCCGTAAACATAGAAATAGGGGTTCTCCGTGGTGGAGGCGATCAGGGTCAGCTTGCCGTTTTCCATGAACTCCAGGAGGCTTTGCTGCTGCTTTTTGTTGAAGTACTGGATCTCGTCCAGATACAGCAGCACGCCGCCGGGGGCCATCAGCGTCCCCACGTCCGCCATCACGTCCTTCACATCCTGCAAGGAGGCGGTGGTGGCGTTGAGACGGTGCAGCGTCTTATTGGTGCGCTGGGCGATGATGTTGGCGATGGTGGTCTTTCCGGTGCCGGAGGGGCCATAGAAGACCATGTTGGCCTCCGTGCCGCTTTCGATGAGCCGGCGCAGCACCGCGCCGGGGGCCAGGAGGTGCCGCTGTCCCACCACCTCGTCCAGCGTCCGGGGGCGGATCTCGTCTGCCAGAGGCTGCTGCATCACAAGTCCCTCCTTTTTATACGGTGTATAGATCCTCAATTGCGAAACAGGTTTCGCAAGGAACTGCTGCGTAGATCGCGCCGTCAGCGCCGGTCGGGCAGGTCGATGCCTAAGATGCGGCTTCGAAAGCCGTATCGCAAGACGTCGTAGGGCGCGATGTCATAGGGGTCCTTGGGCCAGCGGCGGCACCATTCCTCCCGGAGGGATCGGGCCAGCGCCTCCCACCCCTGCTGGAGCAGCATGGGCGAGAGATAGACCACCATCATCTGCTTTTCAGATACTCGCTCCACGGAGCGGTCCCAGAGGCGCGTCTTTCGGCGTGCCTCCTCCAAGCCATCCAAAAGGGAGACGGCCAGGGCGTCCGGCGCGGTCTCCTCCAGTGCGGTGCGAAAGAGCGGGGCAAAGCGGTCCCCGTACTCCCGGAAGGCCTCCTCGTAGTCCCGGCGGGTGAACCGGTCCAGCCAGGGCTTTCCGGGGCGGATGGCGTCCAGCAGACCGATCATGGCGCATCCTCCGTTTCGCTGTCCGCCTCCGGGGGCAGCCCCGGGCCGCCCTCCTCTCGGGAAAGCTCCGCCGCCAAGTCGTCGTTCCAGGTGGCGGGATCATCCTTGTGGGCCTGGGCAAAGCGGTAGGCCTGCCACTCCCGCCAGAGCAAAAAGGCGCCCGCCGCCGCAAAGGCCGCCGCGCTCAGCACGGCCACCACGGGAAGGCTGGTGTCGCCGATGACCACACCGCGCACCAGCCGGAAGGCGAGATACAGAAGATACCCCCCGGCCAGCACCCATACATAGTTGACCCTTCCGGTCTGCTGCTTCGGTGTTTTCTCCATGGTGACACCTCCGTGAAAATTCCGCCGCGCCGCTTTACAACCGCGGCGCAAACGGGTATGATAAGGGGCGAGCAAACTGTGCAGCGGGAGGCCGGCTTATGCGGGAGTTCACCATTGGGAAAAATGACGCCGGACAGCGGCTGGACCGGTTCGTTGGCAAGAACCTGCCCCTGCTGCCCCCTGCCCTGCTGCAAAAATACATCCGCCTCAAGCGCATCAAGGTCAACGGACGGGGCTCCCAGCGGGACGTCCGGCTGTGCGCGGGCGATGTGATTCAATTATATATCAACGACGAGTTCTTTGACAAGCCCACGGAGGAAAATCTCTTTCTCTCTGTGTTCCGTCCCCAGCTGTCCATCGTCTATGAGGACGAAAATCTTCTGCTGGCGGACAAGCGGCCCGGCCAGGTGGTCCACGCCGACGAGACGGAGAAGGTCAACACCCTCATCAACCACATCCAGGCCTACCTCTATCAAAAGAAGGAGTGGAGCCCCCGGGACGAGCACGCCTTTGCCCCGGCCCTGTGCAACCGCATCGACCGCAACACCGGCGGCATCGTCATCGCCGCCAAGAACGCCGAGACGCTGCGCATCCTGAACGAAAAGATCCGCGCTCACGAGGTCGAAAAGTCCTACCTCTGCATCACGGTGGGCGCACCCCGTCCGGCTGCGGGCCGGGTCGAGGGGTTCCTTTTGAAGGACGAGGCGAAAAAGCAGGTCTCCTTTTACCGCCGTCCCGTGCCCGGCGGTAAGAGCGCCGTGACGCTGTACCGGACGCTGGCGGTGCGGGATGGCCTTGCCCTGGTGGAGTGCCGGCTTCTGACCGGGCGGACCCACCAGATCCGCGTCTCCATGGCGGAGCTGGGCTGTCCACTGCTGGGGGACGGCAAATACGGAAACGGCGCCGTGAATCGGAAGTACCGCGAGACCCGGCAGGCCCTCTATTCCTATCGGCTCTCCTTCCCCTTCCCCACCGACGCGGGGCTATTGGAGTACCTGCGGGGCCGGACCTTTTCGGTGGCGGACATCCCCTTCCTGGAGCGCTATTTTTCCGGCGAAAAAATCCCGGAAAAACTGGCAAAACCCTGGTAATTCTCTTGACATTTGGGTCCGGTTCCGCTATGATGCACATAATGCTGAATTTCGACGAGAAAGGTTCCCCCTCAACAGAGAAAAGAGGCGTATCGATCAAGGCAAAATTTACTTTTGAAATGGGGGAGGATACATGTCCAAGGAGTTGATTCGCCTGCGGGATCTCTGCATGGCGTTTGACGACGAGCCTGTATTAAACAACATCAATCTTTATATCAATGACAAAGAATTCCTCACATTGCTCGGACCCAGCGGGTGCGGTAAGACCACCACGCTGCGGATCATTGGCGGCTTCGCGACTCCCACGTCCGGAGACGTCCTGTTCGACGGTGTGAGGATTAATGACGTTCCGCCTCATAAGCGGCAGATCAATACGGTGTTTCAGAAATATGCCCTGTTCCCCCATCTGAACGTGTATGAGAACATCGCCTTCGGCCTTCGGATGCAGCGCCGTCCGGACCCCAAGGACCCCAAGCGGATGGTGAAGATCCCCAACGAGGAGATCCACCAGCGGGTCATGGAGATGCTGGAGGTCATCAACCTGAAGGGCTTTGAAAACCGCAAGCCGGACGCCCTGTCCGGCGGCCAGCAGCAGCGGGTGGCCATCGCACGGGCCCTGGTGAACCGGCCCAAGGTGTTGTTGCTGGACGAGCCTTTGGGCGCGCTGGACCTGAAGCTGCGCAAGGACATGCAGATCGAGCTCAAGCGCATCCAGCAGCAGGTGGGCATCACCTTTATCTACGTGACCCACGACCAGGAGGAGGCCCTCACCATGTCCGACACCATCGTGGTCATGGACAAGGGCAATATCCAGCAGATCGGAACGCCGGAGGATATTTACAACGAGCCCAAAAACGCCTTCGTGGCGGACTTTATCGGCGAGTCCAACATCATCGACGGCATCATGGTGCGGGACAGGCTGGTGCAGATGTACGGCAAACAGTTCCCGTGTCTTGACGGCGGCTTCGGCGAAAACGAGCCGGTGGACGTGGTCATCCGGCCGGAGGACATCGACATCGTTCCCGTGGAGCAGGGGCAGCTGGCCGGCACCGTGACCAACGTGACCTTCAAGGGGATGCAGTACGACATCATCGTGGACTTCCGGGGCTTCAAATGGCTCATCCAGACCACAGACCACTCCCCCGTGGGCGCCCGCATCGGCATCAAGATCGACCCGGACGGCATCCACATCATGAAAAAGAGCGCATACTCCGGCATGTTCGGCGACTACTCCTCCTTCTCCGAGGAGTATGACGAGCTGGACGACGCCAGCCTGGTGCCGGATGAGGAGGAGAGCGGAGATGAAACATAAGCTCTCCCGCTTCGCCATCCCCTATGTTGTGTGGATGGCCCTGTTCGTGGTGGCTCCCATCCTGCTGGTGGTGGTGTACGCCTTCTCCTCCGCCAACGGCGGCTTTACCCTGGCAAACTTCGCCCGGATGCGGACCTACACGGTGGTGTTCACCCGGTCGTTCAAGCTGGCCATCATCGCAACGGCGGTGTGCCTGCTCATCGGCTACCCCGTCTCCTACATGATGAGCCGGGAGGGAGAGCGGTTCCAGCGCGTCGCCATGGTGCTCATCATGCTGCCCATGTGGATGAACTTCCTTCTGCGGACCTACTCCTGGATGTCCATTCTGGAGAACAACGGCCTTTTGAACCAGTTCTTCCAGCACATCGGCCTCATCAGCCTCTATAACCAGATCGCCGCCCGCTTCGCGGCGGACCCGGCGGCCTATGTGCCCATCACCCACTTTCAGATGATCGGCACCCCCGGCGCCGTGGTGCTGGGCATGGTGTACAACTACCTGCCCTTTATGATCCTGCCCATCTACTCCGTCATCATCAAGCTGGACGCCTCCCTCATCGAGGCGGCCCGGGACCTGGGGGCCAGCACGGTGCAGGTTTTTCGCCGGGTGATCCTGCCTCTGAGCCTTCCCGGCGTGCTCTCCGGCATCACCATGGTGTTCGTGCCCTCCGTGTCCACCTTCGCCATCAGCAAGATGCTGGGGGGCGGCACGGAGATGCTGCTGGGCGACCTCATCGAGCAGCAGTTTCTGGGCGGGGCGTACAACCCCCAGCTGGGCGCCGCCATCTCCCTTGTGATGATGGTCATCGTGGTGGTGTGCATGGTGGTCATGAATCGCTTCGGTGAGGGCGAGGAACAGGCGGTGATGCTGTGAAACGAAAGGGTACCTTCCTCAGCCGCCTCTTTATGGCGCTGGTCTTCGTGTTTCTCTACGCTCCCATTGCCCTGCTCATCATCTTCTCCTTCAACGCCGGCAGCAGCAACACCGTCTGGAAGGGCTTCTCCCTGGACTGGTACGGAAAGCTCTTCCACAACCGGCTCATCATGCAGAGCGTCTACACCACGCTTCTGGTCTCCCTGCTGGCCACCGTCATCGCGACCGTTGCCGGCACCTTTGCCGCCATCGGCTTTTACGCCATGCGCCGCCGGGTCCGCCAGCCGCTGATGACCGTGAACAACATCCCTATGATGAACGCGGACATCGTGACCGGCGTGAGCCTGTGCCTGTTCTTCGTGGCGGTCTTCAACGGATGGCACGGCTTTGCCGTGTGGTTCAACCAGGCCCAGCGGCTCTTCATTCTGGAGGAAAATCTCCACCTGGGCTTCGGGACGCTGCTCATCGCCCACATCGGCTTCAACATCCCCTATGTGATCTTGTCCGTGGGGCCGAAGCTGCGCCAGATGGACAAGAACCTGGTGGACGCGGCTCAGGACCTGGGCTGCACCTGGATGCAGGCCTTCCGAAAGGTGATCCTGCCGGAGATCATGCCCGGCATCGTCTCCGGGGCCCTGACCGCCTTTACCATGAGCATCGACGACTTCGTCATCAGCTACTTTACCGCCGGCTCCTCGGCCTCCACCCTGGCCATGACCATCTACGGCATGACCAAAAAGCGGGTCAGCCCCCAGATCAACGCCATCTCCACCCTGCTGTTTTTGACGGTCTTGATCCTGCTGGCCATCGTCAACCTGCGGGAAGCCCGGCAGGAGCGGCTCTCCGCCCGACGCGCCGGGTGACGGTTCTCCCCTGGCTCCGATCTTCACGGGCGGGGCATCGACAGCGCAAGTATGCCGCGCCGACAGCGGCATCGATCATGCCCCATGGGCATGGTATATTTTACAGCACAGGAGGAATGATCAATTGAAAAAAGTGACAGCCTTGACCCTCGCCTGCCTGATAGCGGCGAGCCTGCTTCTGAGCGGATGCTCCGTGCGCAGGGACGACACGACCGCAGCCGGGACCAACAGCTCCGGCAGCACAAAGCGCGTAGTGAACGTCTGCAGTTGGGGTGAATACATCGACGAAGATCTGATCGATCGATTCGAGGAAGAGACCGGTATCACCGTCAACTACCAGACTGCCGAGAGCAACGAGGCCCTCTACTCCCTGCTCAAGACCGGCGCCGGAGATTACGATGTGATCGTCCCCTCTGATTATATGATCGCCCGTCTGATCTCCGAGGACATGCTGGCGGAGCTGAATTACGACAACATCCCCAACTATGCCCTCATCGACGAGCAGTACAAGGGTCTCAATTTTGACCCGGACAACAAGTATACCGTTCCCTACACCTGGGGGACCCTGGGCATCATCTACAATACCTCCATGGTGGACGAGGAGATCACCAGCTGGGACGCCATGTTCGACTCCAAATACGCCGGCAGCGTCCTGATGATCCGCAACTCCCGGGACGCGCTGGCCGCCGCCCTGCTGGACCTGGGCTACTCCCTGAACACCACCGATGAAGAGGAGATCCGCCAGGCCTATGCCCTCCTCTCCGACGCCAAGAGCAAGGGCGTATATCAGGGCTTCGTCATGGACGAGGTGTTCCAGAAGATGGAGGGCGGCAACGCCGCCATCGCCATGTACTACGCCGGGGACTACCTGACCATGCTGGAAAACAACGAGGACCTGGCCTTCGTCATCCCGGAGGAGGGCTCCAACTGGTTCGTGGACGCCATGTGCGTGCTGAAAAACGCCCAGCACAAGGAGGAAGCGGAGGCGTGGATCAACTTCATCGCCTCCACCGAGGCGAATCTCGCTAACATGGACTATATCTGGTACGCCTCCCCCAACGCCGAGGCGCTGGCGGAGTATCCCGCCTACTATGAGGAGACCTACGGCGAGGAGCTGGACATGGGGCTCTACGAGATCATGGCCGCCCCCCAGGAGGTGCTGGACCGGTGCGAGATCTATGAGAATCTCCCCGCCCCTGTGCTGACGCTGTACAACGATCTGTGGACGGAGCTCGGCATCTGAAGCTCGCCTCATTCAACCGGCGCCGCGGCCGCGGCGCCGGTTTTTCTTGCAATTTTTCCCGTTTCGTGTACACTGTACCTTGAACACACAAAGGAGGAATCCCCCATGATCCTGATCGGAACCAAATGCCAACTGGAACAGACCGTTACGGAGAGTCTGACCGCCGCCACCGTGGGCTCCGGCCTGCTGCCGGTGTTCGGCACGCCGTACCTGGCCGCCATGCTGGAAAACGCCGCCATGACCGCCATGCAGCCCGTCCTTGAGGAGGGACAGGGCAGCGTGGGCACCCACCTGGACATCAGCCACGACGCCCCCACCCCCGTGGGCATGAAGGTCTTTGCGGAGGCGGAGATCGTGAACGTCTCCGCCAACGGCAAGCTGGTGGACTTTCAGGTCCGGGCCTGGGATGAAAAGGGCCCCATCAGCTCCGGCACCCACACCCGGGCCATCATCAACAGCGAGCGCTTCCTGGCCCGGTGCATGGCCAAGCTGGAGCCATAAAGCAAAGCCAAAAGCACAAAGAAGACCCGGCACGGTAATCCCGTGCCGGGTTTTCCTGCATATCCCTTAGAACAGGGTGATCTGACTGGTCTCCGCCATGCCGGCGAAAGCACCCAGGGCCTTGAGCTGTTCGATGTGGGTCTTGGAGAGCTTATTGCAGCACATGGAAAACTCCTCGATGGAGATGAACTGCTTCCCTGCTCGCTTTTCCACCGTGTCGACGGCGGCGGACTCCCCCAGCCCGTGGACGGAGACGAAGGGCGGCAGAAGGCCGTTCTCAGTCACCAGGAATTTGGTGGCGTCGGACCGGTAGATGTCGATGTTGTCAAAGTGGAAGCCCCGGAGATATAACTCGTAGCACACCTCCAGCGTGCTGAGGAGGTTCTGCTCCACGGCGGTGGCGTCCTTGTTGTTCTCGATCTCCCTGATGCGGCGCTTGACCCGCTCCGCCCCTTCCCTGGCGTCGGGGAAGCAGCACTCCGCCGCGTCAAAGGCCTTGGCCCGAACGGTGAAGAAGGTTGCGTAAAACGCCAGGGGCTTATGGACCTTATACCCGGCGATGCGGAAGGCCATCATCACGTAGGCCACGGCGTGGGCCTTGGGGAAGAGATAACCGATCTTGGCAAGGGAGTCGATGTACCAGGCGGGCACGTCGTGGGACTCCATGGCCTCCACCCAGCCCTCGTCAAAGCCGCCCTTCTTCACCTTGCCCTTGCGGACCTTTTCCATGATCTTGAAGGACATCTTGGGGTCCAGGCCTTTGGAGATGAGATAGAGCATGATGTCGTCCCGGCAGCCCACCGTCTCCAAAACGCTGGCCGTGCCCCCCACGATCAATTCCCGGGCGTTGCCCAGCCACTCGTCCGTCCCATGGGAGAAGCCGGAGAGCCGCACCAGAGTGTTGAAGTCCTTGGGCTGGGTGTCCACCAGCATCTGGCGGGTGAAGCGGGTATTGAACTCCGGGATGGCCACGGCGCCGGTGGGGCCCAGCACCTCGTCGTTCTCATAGCCCAGCACCTTGCTGGAGATGAAGATGGACATGGTGTCCGGGTCGTCCAGGGGGATGGTCTGGGGGTCCACGCCGGTGAGGTCCTGCATCATGCGCACCATGGTGGGATCATCATGGCCCAGCATATCCAGCTTGAGGATGTTGGCCTCCATGCAGTGGTATTCAAAATGGGTGGTGATGGTGTCCGAGTCGTCGGCGTCCGCCGGGTGCTGGATGGGGCAGAAATCCTCCATATCCTTGTCGTCCGGCACCACCACCAGTCCTCCGGGGTGCTGGCCTGTGGTGCGGCGCACGCCCACGCACCCCAGGGCCAGCCGCTTTTTCTCGGCGCCGCACACCTCCAGCCCGTTCTCCTCCAGATACTTGAGAACGAAGCCGAAGGCGGTCTTGTCCGCCAGGGTGCCGATGGTGCCGGCCCGGAACACCTGGGTCTCGCCGAACATCTCGATGGCGTGGCGGTGGGCCCGGGCCTGGTACTCGCCGGAGAAGTTCAGGTCGATGTCCGGAACCTTGCCGCCGCCGAAGCCCAAAAAGGTCTCAAAGGGGATGTCAAAGCCGTCCTTCACATAGGGGGTGCCGCAAACGGGGCACACCTTGTCCGGCATGTCGGCCCCGCAGCCGTAGGACCCGTCCAGCACGAATTCGCTGTGCTTGCACTGTGGGCAGCGGTAGTGGGGCGGCAGGGAGTTGACTTCCGTGATGCCGGACATGTAGGCAACGAGGGAGGAGCCCACACTTCCCCGGGAGCCCACCAGGTACCCGTTTTCCAAGGAGCGCTGCACCAGCTTCTGGGCGGACATGTACACCACGTCGTACTTGCCCAGGATGCCGCCCAGCTCCACGTTCAGCCGGTCCACGATGAGCTTGGGCGGGTCCTCGCCGTAGAGCCGGTGGACCTTCTCCCACACCAGGTCGTTGAGCTCCTGCTCCGAGTTTTCCAGTCTTGGCGGAAACAGCTCCGCAGGCAGCAGCTCGAAGGTCTCCACCTGGTCGGCGATGAGGCGGGTGTTGGTCACCACCACCTCATAGGCCTTCTCCTCCCCCAGGTAGGAGAATTCCCGCAGCATCTCGTCCGTCGTCTTGAAGTAGATGGGCAGCGGCGCGTTGGCGTCCGGGAATTTCTTGGACGCCAGCAGGATGTGGCGATACGCCTCGTCCTCCGGCTCCCGGAAATGGACGTCCCCCGTAGCGCAGACGGGCTTGCCCAGCTCCTCTCCCAACCGGACGATGACCCGGTTGAACTCCCGCAGATCCTCCTCAGAGCGCACGTCGCCGTTTCGCAGCATGAAGGCGTTGTTGCAAAGGGGCTGGATCTCCAGGTAGTCGTAGAAGGAGGCGATGCGCTTGAGCTCCTCCCAATCCTTGTGGTCCGCCACCGCCCGAAACAGCTCTCCCGCCTCGCAGGCGGAGCCGACGATGATGCCCTCACGGTGCTCCATCAGCAAGCTCTTGGGGATGGTGGGCACCCGCTTGAAGTATTTCAGGTTGGAGGCTGAGATCATCTGATAGAGGTTCTTGAGGCCCACCTTGTTCCGGGCCAGCAGGATGATGTGCTTGGGGAAGCGGTTGGAGCGGCTGCCCAGCGGGCGCAGCTTCTCCATCTCCCCGTTCACCGCCTGGAGGGTGTGGATGCCCCGCTCATGGAGCATGCTCCAGAAGGGGATCAGCATATAGGCCACGGTGGCCGCATCGTCGCTGGCCCGGTGGTGGTTGAAGGCGGGCAGGTCCAAATGCTCCGCCACGATGTCCAGCTTGTACTTCCCCAAGTCCGGCAGGAGGTTTTGGGCCAGGATCAGGGAGTCGATGTAGGTGGGGTCGAAGTCCAACCCCTCCCGCCGGCAGCCGGCGCGGATGAAGCCGATGTCGAACTCAGCGTTGTGGGCCGCCAGCGGCCGCCCGTTCACGAAGCGCAGAAATTCCGTCAGCGCCTCCCGGGGAGACGGGGCGCCCCGGAGCATCTCGTCGGTGATGCCGGTCAGGCCCACGATCTCCGGTGTCAGCCGGCGGCCGGGGTCCACAAAGGTCTGGAACCGCTCCGCCACCTCACCGTTTCGCAGCACCACCGCGCCGATCTCCGTGATGGCCTCCCGGTCCACCTTGAGGCCGGTGGTCTCGATGTCAAAGCAGACGATCTCCCCCTCCAGGGGGGCGTCCATGGCGCCGTGGACGACGATGCGGTCGTCCACATTGTTGATGAAATAGCCCTCCATGCCGTAGAGGATCTTGATCTTGCCCCCCGCGGCGTGCCAGGCGTCCGGAAAGGACTGGGCCACACCGTGGTCCGTGATGGCGATGGCGGGGTGGCCCCAGCGAATGGCCTCGTCGATGACCTCCTTGGTGTCGGTCAGGGCGTCCATGTTGGACATCTTGGTGTGCAGGTGCAGCTCCACCCGCTTTACCGGCGCGGTGTCCTGCCGCTCCGCATGGTCGATCACGTTGATGTGGTAGGGGTTGAGCTGGATGTCCTTGCCGTCCCAGGTGGATTCCATCTTCCCCTGAACGCACAGCCACATCCCCGGCTTGACGGCGCTCTCCAGTCCCTGGGCCTCCTTGGCCGAGAGGTTCTTCTGCACCGTGACGGAGCTGGTGTAGTCCGTCATGTCGATGCTCATGCGCCACATGCCGGGGCGCCGGGTCTCCCGGCACTCGAAGGAAAAGACCTTCCCCGCCACGGTGGCGGTGCCCATTTTCAGATTCAGGTCCCGCATGGCCCCGGGCTTTGCCTTGATGGGGTTTCCCATGAGGACCTTCCCCGTCCTGGGCTTGGCCGGGGCGCCCCTGGATGGTGCGGCGTCCTTTGCCGCCGGGGCGGCCTTTTCCGCCGCTGCACCGGGCAGAACGGTGAGGTCCAGCTCCGCCCGCTCAAATCCATAGACCGCCCGGATGTCCCGGCGCAGCTGGTCCACCTCCTCCCCGCTCAGGGGGGTGCGCGCCGTCACGCGCAGGGTGACGCACTGGGCGGCGCAGTCAATGCAGCCGCCGGTCACCTCTGCGCCGGTCAGCTTCAGCCGGCTCTCCGCCGGCAGGGTCAGCCGGGGAAACATTTTCAAAAAGGGAATGTTTTCTGACATGCTCTTCGTTCCTTGTTCCGTTTTTTGCCCGCCGGGCAAGCCGGCGGGCCGGGCCTTTACAGACGCTGGATCTCCTCCATCAGCGCGTCTACCAGCCGCTCCTGGGGCACCTTGTAAAGGACTTCCCCTTTTCGGAAGATCAGTCCCTCACCGTCGCCCCCGGCAATGCCGATGTCTGCGGCGGCGGCCTCGCCGGGGCCGTTGACCGCGCAGCCCATCACCGCCACGGTGAGGTCCTTCGGGTAGTCCCTCAGCCGGCGCTCTACCTCCTCCGCAATGGGGATGAGGTCGATGCGGGTGCGGGCGCAGGTGGGGCAGGCGATGAGGTTCGCCCCCTGACGCCGCAGTCCCGCCGCCCGCAGGATCTTCCGGGCGGCGTAGACCTCCTCCACCGGGTCGGCAGTCAAGGAGACCCGGATGGTGTCTCCAATGCCCAGACACAGAAGGCCTCCGATGCCCATGGCGGATTTCACCATGCCCATGGAGGGGGTGCCCGCCTCCGTGACCCCCAGGTGCAGGGGATAGTCCGTCCGCTCTGAGAGCAGCCGGTAAGCCGCCATGGTCAGCGGCACGTCGGAGCACTTGACGGAGATGCAGATGTCGTCAAAATCAAATCGATTCAAAAGATGTACGT
The DNA here is from genome assembly GCA_017469475.1 of Oscillibacter sp. Classification (GTDB taxonomy): domain Bacteria; phylum Bacillota; class Clostridia; order Oscillospirales; family Oscillospiraceae; genus Oscillibacter. The sequence goes on from JAFUGI010000056.1 coordinate 37,909, forward strand.
GGCCCATGGCGCTCTCCACCAGGGCCTCGGCGGTGACGCCGCCGTATTTGGCCCGGAGCTCCCGCTCCAAGGACCCGCCGTTGACGCCGATGCGGATGGGGATGCGCCGGGCGCGGCAAGCGTCCGCCACAGCGCGGACGCGCTCCTCCCCCCCGATGTTGCCGGGGTTGATGCGGATAGCGTCGATCCCCCGCTCGGCGCAGAGCAGCGCCAGGCGATGGTTGAAATGAATGTCCGCAACGAGGGGGATGGAGATGCGCTCCTTGATCTTCTCCACCGCCCGGGCTGACTCCTCATCCGGCACGGCCACGCGGATGATCTCACAGCCGGCCTCCTCCAGCCGGTGGATCTGGGCCACGGTCGCCTCCACATCCGCAGTACAGGTGTTGCACATGGACTGGATGGTCACCGGCGCGCCGCCGCCTACGGCCACCTTCCCCACCAGGAGCTGCTTGGTCACAAAAATGCCCCCTTTTCTATTGGAACAGCTTGAATACATCGTGGAACGTCACCAGCAGCATGAAACCCATCAGCACCACGAAACCCACGGTGTTCACCGCAGCCTGATACTTTTCCGGCACCTTCCGCTTGAACAGCAGCAGCGCCAGGGCGTCCACCGCCAGGAAGAAGATGCGTCCCCCGTCCAGCGCCGGGATAGGCAGCATGTTCATCACCGCGAGGTTCACCGCCAGCAGCGCCGCAAAGAAGAAGATCTGCTCCCAGGCGTCCCGGGCAGTCTCCGCCGACTCCCCCACCTGGGTGATGGTGGAGACGATGCCCACCGGGCCGCTGAGATCCTCCACCGACGCCCCGCCGGTGAACAGCTGCTGGAGGCTGAAATACACCAGCTGCACAAAGTCCATGGCGGTGTTCCAGGTGTATTTCAACCGGGTGGCGAGGGTAGCCTCCTCCGCCGCGGCACCCACATACAATCCGAAGCCGGTGTAGGTGCCGCCGTTTTGGTCGGAATAGGTCCGGCGGGTCATGGGAAAGTCCTTCAGCGTGATCTTCTCCCCGTCCCGCAGCACCACCAGGTCAATGGTGTCCCCCCGGTGGTAGGAAAGGAAAGTGGAGGCGTCCCCCCGCAGGTAGGTGCGCCAGCCGTCCACCTTGTAAAAAATGTCCCCCTCCATGAGGCCGTCCTCCCCCTCCAGGGGGAAGCCGGGGGCAAAGCCGGTGATCCGGTCCGTGAGGAACACGGCGGCGCTGCTGTAGAGCAGCAGCACGATGACGACCCCGGTGAGAAAGTTCATGAAGGAGCCCGCCGCCAGGATGACGAATTTTTTCCAGAAGCCCTGGCGGACGAAGGACCGGTGATTTCCCGTGTCCTGGTCCTCCCCCTCCATGGCGCAGTAGCCGCCGATGGGCAGCGCCCGCAGGGAGTACAGTGTCTCCCCCCGCTGACGCTGATAGACGCAGGGGCCCATGCCGATGGAAAACTCATTGACCTGCACGCCGCACAGCTTTGCCGCCAGAAAGTGGCCCAGCTCATGCACCGCGATCAACACGCCGAAAATCAGGATGGCTGCCAGGATAAAAAGAGGTCTCATGCTTCAACTCCTATTTTTGATACGCTGCGGCCACTGCCTCCCGGGCCGCCCGGTCCGCCGCCAGGATCTCCTCCAGCGAGGGGTCTTGCACCACGGGAACGGCGGCACGGGCCGCGGCCACCAGCTCCGCGATGCGGGAAAAGCCGATGCGCTCCGCCAGAAACAACTCCACCGCCGCCTCATTCGCGCCGTTGAGGATGGCGCAGGCGGTGCCGCCCTCCTCCGCCGCCTCCTCCGCAAGGCGCAGGCAGGGAAAGGTCTCCCGGTCCGGCGGGGCAAAGGTCAGGGGCGGACAGGTCAAAAGGTCCAGCGGCTCCGCCGGGTTGACGCCCCGGTTGGGCCAGGTCATGGCATAGCGGATGGGCAAGCGCATATCCGGTGTGCCCAGCTGGGCCAGCACCGCCCCGTCCCGAAACTCCACCAGGGAGTGGACAATGCTCTGCCGGTGGATGACCACATCCACCTGGTCAAGGGGCAGGCGGTAGAGCCGCATGGCCTCGATGACCTCCAACCCCTTGTTCATCAACGTGGCACAGTCCACGGTGATCTTGGGCCCCATGCGCCAGTTGGGATGGCGCAGAGCGTCCGCCCGGGTCATTTTGCCCACTTCTGCGGAATGTTTTCCGTAAAAGGGTCCGCCGGAGCAGGTCAGGATCAGCCGCTTGATCTCCCGCCGGTCGGCGCAGCCCTGAACACACTGGAAAATGGCGGAGTGCTCCGAGTCCACCGGCACGATCTGGGCGCCGCAGCGGTCCGCCGCGTCCATCACCAGCTTCCCGGCGCACACCAGCGTCTCCTTGTTGGCAAGGGCTATGCGCTTGCCCGCCTCGATGGCGGCAAGAGTGGGCCGCAGCCCCGCAACGCCCACCACGGCGGTGACCACCGTGTCCGCCTCCGGCAGGGCAGCGGCCTCCGCCAGGGCCTCCTGGCCCCCCAGGACCTTTGTGTCCGTGTCCGCCAGGCGGCGGGCAAGGTCCCGGGCCGCCGCCTCGTCCGTCAACACGGCAAGGCGCGGCCGAAACCGCCGCGCCTGCTCCTCCATTCGCTCCACGCTGTTGTGCGCTGTCAGGGCCGCCGCACGCAGCCCCAGCTGCTCCGCCACCTCCAGTGTCTGCCGGCCGATGGAACCGGTGGAGCCCAAAACAGAAATGGTCCTTGTCATACGCTTTTCATCACCAATCGCAACACGATCTCAATGACCGGCGTGACGAAGAGGACGCTGTCGAACCGGTCCAGCACGCCGCCGTGCTCCAAAAAGAGGTGGCCGTAATCCTTGATGCCGTACTCCCGCTTGATGAGTGAGAAGCTCAGGTCCCCGATCTGGGCCACCACGCTGCAAAGGAGGGCCAGCGCCGCCATGGCGCCGTACCCGATGCCGCCGAACCACCGGTCCATGACGAAGGCAAACAGCAGCCCGCAGGCAAGATTCCCCAGCGTGCCGCCCACAGACCCCTCCACCGTCTTCTTGGGGCTGACTTTGGGCGCCAGCTTATGCCGCCCGAAGAGGCGGCCGGCAAAGTAGGCAAAGGTGTCGCAGGCAAAGCTGAGCAGGAAGGGCAGCAGCAGATAGGCCCGGTGGATACCCATGGCCTCCATGCGCAGGAAGGAGGCGAAGGACCAGGCGATGCAGATGCCGGCAAAGAGGGCCGCCATCAGCTGGTCAAACTTGACCGCGCCGGAGCGGACGATGGCGTATCCGAAGAAGAACACGGCCTCCAGCACGAAGAGGAGCGCCAGCCACTCCGGCCGCTCATAGGTCCAGACCACGGTGAAGACCGGGAAGATGGCGCTCATGACCACAAGCTCGCTCCGCTTCACGCCGCTCACGCAGCGCTGCAACTCCAGCCCCGCGATGCCGCTGAGAGCCGCCAGGGCCGCCATCATCACAAAAGAAGGCGCCCACAGCACCACCCACACCAGCAGCGGCACGCCCACGACGGCCACTAAGATCCTTGATCTCATAGGAATCACCTTGCCTGTAAAGGGTTATTTCTTCACACCGCCGAAGCGCCGGTCCCGGCCCTGATAGGCGGCGATGGCCCGGTCCAGCTCCGCCTCGTCAAAGTCCGGCCAGAGCACATCGGTGAAATAGAACTCGGAGTAGGCGCACTGCCAGAGGAGGAAGTTGCTCAGCCGCTCCTCCCCGCTGGGGCGGATGATGAGCTCTGGGTCCGGGATGCCGGCAGAGTCCAGCAGGGCGGAAAAGGCCGCCTCGTCCAGCTCCTCCGGCGCTCGCCGTCCCGCCGCGCAGTCTGCGGCAAAGCGGCGGGCCGCCCGCAAAATTTCGTCCCGACCGCCGTAGTTCAGGCAGATATTGGCCTGGAAATCCCCGGGGGAAAGGCTCTCGGAAATGGCGTCCGTCTGATGGGCCAGGGCCTGGAGCTCCGGGGCGATGGGCGCCATGTCCCCGAAAAAGCGAAGGCGGATGCGGTCCTTTGCCATGGTGTCCACCGCCTCTCGGAGGTAGCGGCCCAAAAGGGACATGATGGCCCCCACCTCCTCGGCGGAACGCTTCCAGTTCTCCGTGGAGAAGGCGTACACCGTCAGGTACTCCACGCCCAGGTCCTTGCAATAAGTCGCGATGCGGCGGAAGGTCTCCGCCCCGGCCTTGTGGCCCGCCGTGCGGGGAAGGCCCCGGCGGGTGGCCCAGCGGCCGTTTCCATCCATAATAATCGCGATGTGGCGGGGCAGCGTCTTCCCCTGCCCCGCCGTGTCAGTTCGTTTCGCTGCCATCAGACCGCCATCAATTCCTTTTCCTTCTTGGCCAGCATCTCGTCCAGCGTTTTGCAGCTGTCGTCTGTCAGCTTCTGCATGTCCTTTTCCACCAGCTTCAGCTCATCCTCGGTGATCTCGGACTTTTTCTCCTGCTTTTTGAAGTTCTCCATGGCGTCCCGCCGGATGTTGCGCACGGCCACCTTGCCGGCCTCGGCATACTTGCGGATCTGCTTGACCAGCTCCTTGCGGCGCTCCTCCGTCAGCTGGGGGAAGGCCAGGCGCAGGTTCCGCCCGTCATTCTGGGGATTGATGCCAAGGTCCGAGTTCTGGATGGCCTTTTCGATGTTCTTGAGGGCCTTGCTGTCCCAGGGGGCGATGAGCAGCGTCCGGGGGTCGGGAGAGGAGATGGCCGCGATCTGCTGGATGGGGGTGGGGCTGCCGTAATAGTCCACCGTGATGCGGTCCAGCACGGAGGCGTTGGCCCGCCCGGCCCGCACGGCGGCAAAATCCGCGGCCACGGAATCAATGCTCTTTTTCATCTTGTCCTCGTAAACCTTGTACTCATCCTTCAACATAGGGGTATCCTTCCTTTCACAATCTGTCATCTATGGAAGCGCGCATGCCCGGGCAGTCGAATCGTATGGCATTATTATAAACGACTCCTGTGAAAAAGGCAAACTGTAATTTGCCTTTTTCACAACTTTGCCGCCGGAGCCGCACCTCCCGCTCCGCCCCTCTTTTCCCCGGGAGATCCGACAGCCCATTGCGAGCCGTGTTTCACAATGAGGCAAAAAAGGCAGGCTTGCTTCCTCCGGCAAAATCTGTTAAACTACCAACGACCTGTCTGCCCGGTGGGACCCCCTTCGGCCAGAGAGGAAAAAACGGTAAGAGAGGGAATCAAATGTTGGGAGTAATCGGTATTTTCTTAGGCTTCGCCGTGCTTCTGGCCGCGGTATGGCGGAAGTACAACCTGATCCTGGCGGCTCTGGTCTCCAGCGCCGTCATCGGACTGACCAATGGCTTCACTCTGGCAGACACCTGGACCAACTACCTGACCCAGGGCATCGCCTCCTTCGGCGCCCCCTACTTCTGGATGCTGGTCATCGGCGCGCTCTTTGCCAAGCTCATGGAGGACAGCAACGCCACCAAGAGCCTGGGCCTCTGGATCGCGGACCGCTGCGGTGAGAAGTACAGCCTCCTGGGCTATATGGTCGTCACCGGCCTTCTGACCCTGGGCGGCGTGAACGGCTTTGTCATTATCTTCGTGCTGCTCCCCCTGGCCAAGGTCCTCTTCCGCAAGGGCAACGTGCCCTGGTACATCTTCCCCGCCGTGACCTATGCGGCCATGGTCCCGGGCTGCGCCTTCTTCCCCGGCGGCATCCAGACCAACAACATGGCGCCCACCAGATACCTGGGCACCACCCTGACCGCCGCGCCCCTCATCGGCGTGGCCGGCACCGTGATCTACCTGGCCATGATCGGCGTGTACGTCCACTTCGCCGTGAAGCGGGGCCGCCTGGCCCCGGACGCGCCGGAGTATTACGCCCCGGACACGGACGAGACGGACCTCCGCTCCGGCAAGATCCCCCCGGCCTGGATGGCCGTTCTGCCGCTGATCGTGGCGCTGGCCGGCATCAACCTTTTGAAGCTGAACATCGTCTACGGCCTTCTCATCGCCTGCGCGGTGTGCGTGGCCCTGTTCTGGGGGTATTATGAGGACCTGAAAAAGACGCTGAACAACGGCGCCGCCAGCGGCGTGAACCCGGTCATCATGGTGTGCATGGTGGTGGGCATCGCCAAGGTGGTGGCGGCCACGCCGGCCTTCGCCTCCTTCCAGACCTGGCTTTTGGACCTGCCCCTCAACGGTCTTTTCAAGGTCTTCGCCGTGACCAACGCGGTGGCATTCATGACCGGCTCCGGCACGGCCGCCATCTCCACCACGCTGGAGCTCTTTGCCCAGGACTTTTTGGCCATGGGCTTCTCGCCCGACGTGATCCACCGGATCGTGGCCATGTCCTCCGAGGGCTTTGACTCCATGCCCTGGAACAACTTCATCGTGCTGGTGCTGACCATGGCGGGGCTGTCCTACTCCAGAAGCTATAAGCACGTGTTCATCTGCTCGGTGCTCTTCACCATGCTGGCCACGCTGATCGTCATTGCCGGCGTCAGCGTGCTGGCGTAAGCCGGCCGCGTTTCGCGGGGCCGGAACCGGTACAACGGAGAAAGGAAGGGATACGCCATGATACGGGACAAGATCGCCCAGGAATTCTATATCGAGGACCACGCCCTGATCTACGGTCTTTTGGGCAAATACGCCCAGGAGGTCTGCCCGGAGACCTGGGAGGCCGCCTTTGCCGCCGGCACCGTGCAGTACGCCCGGGAACGGGGCGTTCGCATGGCAAAGCGGTGCCTGGCGGACGGGCGGCCGCTGAACATGCAGACATACCTGCTCTACGGCGAATGGGCGGACACCCGGGGCGCCACCAGCATCCAGGTCAGCGGCATCGTGCCCCGCTTTACCAACACGGTGCCCCAGTGCGCCTGGAACGACGCCTGGAAAAAACACGACCTTCTCCCCTACGGCGCCATCTACTGCACCCTGGCCGACAAAAATCTGGTGCGAGGCTTCAGCCCGGCAGAGACGGTGGAGATCACGGACCTTCTGACCCATGGCGCCGCCTCCTGCGAGTTTGACTGGATCGGCGCCTCCTTCCGGACGGAGCAGGAGTTTTACGACCTGATGGCCCTCAAGCAGCAGCTCGCCCCCTACACCATGAAGGACTTCCTCTACCACTCCGGCCACGTGCTTTCGGCGCTTCGCCGCGTGTTCTACACGGAGCTTGGCGTCGCGGAGACGGAGGCCATCTGCGGCCGGGCCCTCGCCGCCTTCTCCGCCGTTATGGGTGAGGAGAAGCGGGCGGCCCTGGAGGAGGAAGCGAAGCTGGACTTTTTCGCCGTCTGAGCATTGACCCACAGACAAAACAGCAGCGGTCCTATCGGACCGCTGCTGTTTTGCCTCTTTTTTGTTGCTTTTCTCACTCCCCCACGATGGTGCCCACCTTCTCGCCGCACAGGGCGCGAAGGATGTTGCGGGGCTCCTTCAGGGCAAAGAGGAGAACAGGGATGTGGTTGTCCATGGAGAGGGAGGTAGCCGTGGTGTCCATCACCAGGAGGTGCTTGGCCAGGACCTCATCGTAGCTGATGGTGTCGTACTTGACGGCGGTGGGGTCCTTCACCGGGTCGGCGCTGTACACGCCGTCCACATTCTTGGCGAGCAGGATCACGTCCGCGTTGATCTCCGCCGCCCGCAGCACCGCCGCCGTATCCGTGGAGAAATAGGGGTTGCCGGTGCCGGCGCCGAAGATGACCACCCTCCCTTTTTCCAGATGCCGGATGGCCCGGGAGCGGATGTAAGGCTCCGCAATGGCCCGCATCTCGATGGCGGTCTGGACCCGGACGGGGATGCCCTTCTGCTCGCACACGTCCGCCACCGCCAGGCAGTTCATCACCGTGGCCAGCATACCCATGTGGTCCGCCCGGGTGCGCTCCATTTTGCCGCCGCTGTTCTTGGCGCCCCGCCAGAAGTTGCCGCCGCCGACCACCAGACCCACCTGGACCCCCAGGTCCAGGCACTCCTTGATGACGTCGCACACCTGGCCGATCATCTCAAAATCCAGGCCGGTGTGCTTGTCCCCGGCCAGCGCCTCGCCGCTGATCTTCAATAGGACCCGCTTATAAACAGGCTCTGCCATACCCAATACCCTCCTGCATACACAAAATTTGTCAGGAGTATTGTAGCGTATTTTTCCGCTTTTGCATAGGGGGTCCGGGAAATTTCCCCGGCGGGGCAGGCCGGGCCCGGGGCGGCGGGCCTCTCCCCTCCTTTTGGGGGAGATTTTTTGCGGCCGCAACCGATATTTGACAGACAGGTGGTAGCCTTTTTCCCCCAGATATGGCATACTGAAGGCTGGAAATACAAAAGGAGGTGGCCGCCGTGACCCTGGGTCAGCGGATCAGTCAATATCGAAAGGCCATGGGGATCTCCCAGGAGGAGCTGGGCGGACGGCTGGGCGTCAGTCGCCAGGCCGTCAGCAAATGGGAGACCGGTGCCGCCGTGCCGGATATGGAAAATCTCCTGGCCCTGTCCCGGACCTTCGGCGTGCCCCTGACCCAGCTGACGCAGACGCCGGCGGACGGGTCAGCGGATGCGGCGGACGACGCGCCATCCGCACCGGACCAAAGCCCCCCGCCTCCTCGGGCGTCTGCCATCGCGGAAAGGGCGGCGCTCCCCAGGTGGGTGATCGGCGCGGCCGCGTGCTTCCTCTGTCTGCTGGCCCTTCCCGTGCTGTTCCTATGGACCCAGCGCGCCGTGATCCCCGCGCCCAGCAGCCCGGAGGCTCCCCTGACGGAGGTGGCCGCCAACACCACGGACTTTGCCCTTCTCTGGGACGGCCCCAACGGCCGAGAATTTCTGGAGTTGGGGCCGCAGGCCCAGCCCTTCCCCTTCGGAACCTCACTGGAACTGACCGCGCCGGAGGATGTGGCGGACACGGACCTCCGTGGCGTCAAGCTCCACCGGGCCGTGTGCGGCGCCCTCACCGTGGAGTACCTCCACAGCGAGGGGGAGGCGGAGGTGGTGTCCTCCCTCTCCAGCATCTCCAGAACTGTACAGACGCCCCGCTCCATCGGCCCCGGCAGCGGCGAGGCGGACCTCCTTGTAAGCTACGGCGACGATCTGGTCTACTGCCTCAAGGAGGAGGGGTCCTACTCCCTGGTGCGCCACACCCATTTTTACGCCTGGTCGGAGTACGCAGAGGGGTTTTACACCATTCTCTTCTTCATCGACCAGGGTAAGGTGGCGGGCATCCGCATGGAGCGCATAGAGGACGCCGGGGACGCCTATGCCCCGGACAATGTCCGCCGCTTCCCGGTGCGATACGGTGCGCCGGACTTCTCCCAGCGCCGGGAGCCGGAGCGGGAGGATGTGGATGACACACGAAAGGTCTATATCGCCTGGAACCAACTGGCCACCAACAACAACCTCACCGCCGAAGAGCGCTACGCCTATCGCCGGGACCTGTTCGCTCTGCTGCCAGAGGTGGACTGGGCGGAGCTGGGCCGAATGGGGGAAGCGGAGGCGGATGACACCGTCTTCGCCCTGATGAGCGCTCTGGCAGGTCAGGAGGACTACTCCGCCTCCGAGCTTCTCTATTTGCAGCTGGGCGCCGCCGCCCGCGGCATAGACGGCGCCTACGCAGACGCCTATGCCCACGTGCTCTTCCGGGCCTTCTGCGCCCAGCCGGTGCTCTTTGCCAAGGACCTGGCCGCCGACGGCGTCTCCCAGGAAACCATGTCCGCCGCCATCAGGCTTCTGGCCTACGATGCGGACCTCTATCCCAACGAGCTGCGCCCGGCCTTGGCGACCCTGGAGGCTACTCTGGCGAGCGACGGCTTTACGGAGCGGGAGGCCGCCTGGGCGGCGCTTTTGGACCGGTATCTCACAACGCCCCTGGAAGCCCACTATCTCCTGCCCAAGGTCCCGGCGGAGAGCCGCTGAATCGAAAGAAGAAAGGGATGGTCCCCATGAAACGAGCCATAGCCTGGCTGCTCCTCTTGCTCCTCACCGGCTGCGGCGCCGCAGCGTCTGCGCCGGAGGTCCCGGCGTCTCCCCCTGCGGCGGAGGCGGCCGCTCCCGGTGAAGCTGCGCCTCAGCCGTCCGACGAGGTGTCTTCTCTGCCGGAGGCGCCTCCCGCCCTCAGTCTGGACATTGCGGACTACGGCATCACGGCGGAGATGTGCGCCGGGGAGGTCTCTCCCGACCTCCCCTCCCGCTCCACTGAGGCCCTGTGCGCCTTTTTGCTCCACGCCGACGGCGCCATAGCGGACAGCGGAGCTGAGGAGCTGTACCAGCGGTTCCTGGCGGACCCGGGCGCGGTGCTGTACACCCTGGGCCGGCTGGGAAGCCAGCCCTCCCCCATCGGCGGCGGCACGGCCGCGGAGGCCCTGTGCCGGGAGATTGCCTGGGCGGACGTCTTCTGGTACGGCGGGACGGAGGCCTTCGCGGAGATCTTGCGGGAGCTCTCCTCCTCCGACGGCAGCAGCACCCTGCTCGCCTGCCTGGAAGCGGAGCACACGGCGGCCCTTGCAGCGCAGGCATCTTCGCCCCCGCCGGAGGAGGTCCCCGCCACGACGCCCTCTCCCGCTGACTTTGTCCGGGTGCAGGACCTGATAGCGGACATTGCGGTGGAGCTTCGCTACGCAACGGAGGACAACTTCACCGGCGCGGCCATCTACGAATTTTCCGACGCCTATCTCCGCCTCGGCACGGCGCGGCGTCTGGCCGCGGCCCAGGCGCTTCTTGCGGAGCAGGGCTGCGGCCTTAAGATCTGGGACGCCTTCCGCCCCACGGCGGCCCAGTTCCGGCTGTGGGAGGTCTGTCCCGACAGCCGGTATGTGGCTGACCCCGAGAAAGGCTTCTCCTCCCACAGCCGGGGCAGCGCCGTGGATGTGACGCTGGTGGACGCGGAGGGGAACGAGCTGGCCATGCCCACCGCGTTCGACGACTTTACGCCCCTGGCGGACCGGGACTGGTCCGACGTGTCGGACGCCGCCGCTGCCGCCAACGCGCAGCGTCTGGAGGCGGCCATGACCGCCGCAGGCTTTCGCCCGTACTTTGGCGAGTGGTGGCATTTTTCCGACACGGACGCCTATGAGGTGGAGACGACCTTCTCCCCCGGAGCGTGAAGCCCCGGAGGACAGCAGCAGCCCCGCTGTGATGATGCACAGCGGGGCTGTTTTTCGCATATGTTCCTTATTCGCCGCAGGCGGCGGAGAGCAGCCGCAGCAGCTCCTCCTTGCCGTCCCCCTTCTCCGCGGAGAAGGGCAGCAGCACATCGCCCTCCCCCAGCTCCAGCGTCTGCCGGATCAGGTCCAGGCAGGGGGCGACCTCACTTTTTTTCAGCTTATCCAGCTTGTTGGCCACCACGATGGAGGCGCAGCCGCTCTCCCGGAACCAGGCGTGCATGGTTACATCGTCCGCCGTAGGCTTGTGGCGGATGTCCACAATGTGAACGCCGGCGGTGATCCGCGCCCGCTCCCCCTGAAAATAGTGCTCCATCAGCCGGGCCCAGCGCTCCTTCTCCGAGCGGGAGACCTTGGCGTAGCCGTATCCCGGCAGGTCCACCAGGTAGGCCCGCCGGTCCACCAGGAAATAGTTGACCTGGGTGGTCTTGCCCGGGGAGGCTCCCACGTGGGCCAGGTTCTTCCGGTTCACCAGCCGATTGATGACGGAGGACTTGCCCACGTTGGACCGGCCCGCAAAGGCGAACTGGGGCAGGCCGTCCCGCAAAAACTGGTCCGGTGCGCCGGCGGAGCGGATGAACTCCGCCCGGTCAAATCGCAATGCCATGGCTCACTCCTTTACTGACGCAGGGCATCGCCGCTGGCGTTTTCCCGGGAAAGGGGGGCGAAGACCGGAATCCGCGGCTCCTCCCGCACGATCTCCGCCTCCGGCAGCAGCGCCTCCGCAAAGACCTGGTCCACCGACTCCACCGGCACGAACCGCAGCGCGGCGCGCACCGTCTGGTCGATCTCCTCCAGATCCCGCACATTGTCCTTGGGGATGAGGACCGTGTGGATGCCGGAGCGCTTGGCGGCCATGGTCTTCTCCTTCAAGCCGCCGATGGGCAGGACACGCCCCCGTAAAGTGACTTCACCTGTCATGGCAAGTCCCGCCTTGATCTTCCGGTCCGTCAGGGCGGAGAGCATGGCGGTGGTCACGGCGATGCCGGCGGATGGCCCGTCCTTGGGCACGGCCCCCTCCGGGAAGTGGACATGGATGTCCTTAGTCTTATAGAAGTCCGGCTGGATGCCCAGGGCCGACGCCCGGCTGCGCAGGCAGCTCAGCGCTGCCTGGGCGGATTCCTTCATCACCTCGCCCAGGTTCCCCGTCAGCTCCAGCTTGCCGGAGCCCTCCATCACGTTGACCTCCACCTCTAAGATCTCGCCGCCGGACTCCGTCCACGCGAGGCCGTTCACCACGCCGATCTCCTCCCGCTCCGTATGGAGAGCGGGGGGATAGGGCTGCATATCCAGCAGCTTGGGAAGGTCTTCCTCTGTAACGGTGATCCGCTTTACATTTCCCTCCAGCAGGCGCATATCCGCCTTTCGGCACAGGGCGGCCAGCCGCCGCTCCAAAAGGCGCACGCCGGACTCCCGGGTGTAGTCCCGGACGACGGCGCGCAGCACCTCGTCGCTGACGCGAAGGCAGGCGCGGGGCAGTCCGTGCTCCTTGAGCTGCTTTGGCAGCAGGTGCCGCCGGGCGATCTGGATCTTCTCCTCATCCGTGTAGCTGGACAGGCGGATGACCTCCATCCGGTCCAGCAGCGGCCGGGGGATGGTATCCGTGGTGTTTGCGGTAGTGATGAACATGACCCGGCTCAGATCCACCGGGATCTCCAGGAAATGGTCCCGGAAGGCGGCGTTCTGCTCGCTGTCCAGCACCTCCAGCAGGGCGGCGGCCGGGTCGCCCCGGTAGTCGCTGCCCAGCTTGTCGATCTCGTCCAGCAGCAGCAGGGGATTCCGGCTGCCCGCCTGCTTGACGCCGGTGATGATCCGCCCGGGCATGGCGCTGAGGTAGGTTTTCCGGTGGCCCCGGATCTCCGCCTCGTCGTGGACAC
>JAFUGI010000004.1 GCA_017469475.1 Oscillibacter sp.
ATATATTCGACAACTACTCGGCTCAAGAGAATTTATCAATGGGCTAAAGCGGTATTGCTTGTGGTTAGTTAATGCAAGTCCATCTGACTTGCGTAAAATGCCATCTGTAATGAAAAGAATTAGCGCAGTCCGAGAAATGCGCGAAAAAAGTAACCGCGAGGCACCAAGAAAACTTGCTGATGTTCCTGCACTCTTTGGAGAAATACGCCAACCTACAAGCGGAAATTATTTGATAGTTCCACTAACTTCCAGCGAGCGCCGTCGCTATATTCCAATAGGTTTTGTTTCTCACAATGTTATTTCAACCAACCTTGTCCAAATGCTACCAGAGGCTACCTTATACCATTTTGGCATTTTGACAAGCAATGTTAGTAACGCTTGGATGCGCACGGTTTGTGGTAGATTAAAAAGTGATTACCGTTATACAATTACAAATGTCTACAACAACTTCCCATGGCCCGATCCCACCGACGCCCAGCGAGCAAAAATCGAGCAGACCGCTCAGGCCATCCTCGACGCCCGCGCCCTATACCCCGACGCAAGCCTTGCCGATCTCTATGACGAGGTAGCCATGCCGCCGGAGCTGCGCAAAGCCCACCAGGAGAACGACAAGGCCGTCATGGACGCCTACGGCTTCACCCGCGGCACCCCGGAGCGCACCAGCGAATCCGCCTGCGTCGCTGCCCTGATGAAGCGGTATCAGACGCTGACGGGAGAAAAAGCGTAGAGACCGCCGCCATGGCCCCCCATTGAGGAAAAACGAGCGGGATCGTCCCTTGTGGGCGGTCCCGCTCAACTGCAGGCCAAGGCCCGCTTATGTTCGCACCGTGGAGGCGCAAATCAAGTCCAATCCGTTTTTGCCGGGGCAAAGCCCCGGCAAAAACACCTTTAAGACGGGTAAAGCGAGCCCGCGCACCCACCAACCAAGGCGTTTCCCGCAAGCCGAGGGCGATGGAACGCGAGGGACCGCCCATGAGGGTCCGGCGCAGCGGGCCTTATGGAAAGAGGATCATCCCGCGCCCTCGGGCAGCACGCCCTGCAGGTCGAAGGCGGGGGTGTACTCCTCCCTGGCGGAGGTGCGCTCCTGGGTATAGCCGTCGGTGATGCCGCAGTTTTCCATGTACTGGACCGCGGCGCGGTACTCCGCCGCCGTCACCCGGCGGCCCAGCTTTCCGGAGGCTCCCGGCTGGGGGGTGTACTGGCTCATGAGGGAGAAGAGTACGTCCCCGGGGCGGAAGGTCTCCGCCACCCAGTCGATGCACCGGCGGGTGTTTTCCAGCTCCCCCGGCAGCACCAGGTGCCGGATCAAAACGCCGGAGCGGAGCAGGCCGCCCTCCATCCGGTAGGGCCCGGTCTGGCGGAACATCTCCAAAATAGCGGGGGCTGCCCAGTCGAAGTAGTCCGCCGCGCCGGAATAGGCGGCGGCAGGCTCCGCCAGGGCATACTTCAGGTCGGGGAGGTACACCTGCACCCGGCCCTCCAGCGTCCGCAGGGTCTCCGTCCGCTCGTAGCCGCCGCAGTTCCACACCACCGGCACGCCCCAGTCCCGCTCCCCCAGGGCCTCCCGCACGGCGGGGGCAAAGTGGGTGGGGGTCACCAGGTCCAGGCAGGCGGCACCCTGGTCGATGAGCTCCTGGAAGATCTGCCGCAGCCGGGGCACGGAGACGGGAACACCGAACCCCTCCCGGGAGAGGGCGCCGTTTTGGCAGAAGCAGCAGCGCAGGCTGCACCCGGAGAAGAACACGGCCCCGGCCCCGTGCTCCCCCACGAGGCAGGGCTCCTCCCACCGGTGGAGCATGGCCCGGGCTGCCACCGGCTCCGACGGCATGGCGCAGTACCCGCCGGCGCGCTCCACCGTCCGCTCCGCGCCGCAGCGGCGGGGGCAGAGAGTACAGATCATGGCTCCGCCTCCTTTGCAAGGGCCTCCGCCGCCAAAGCCCGGTACCGGGCGAAGGCCGAGGGCACGGCGTGCCGGGCCAGGGCGTCACCGTCCGCCCAGAAAAAGTCCTCCGGCCCCGGTCCCGCAACGGTCAGGACATAGCCGGTCATGCGCCACTCCACGTGGGTAAAGAGGTGCTTGGCCCCGGCCCGGCTCCGCCAGTCCAGCACAGTCAATCCCCAGTCGGAAAGGGCCTGTGCCACGGCGCGCTCCTCCAGGGCGCCGGGCAGGTTGGGAAACTCCCACAGCCCGGCAAGAAGCCCCTCCTCCGGCCGCTTGCGCAAGGCTGTTTTCCCCTGGCGTAGCAGCACCAGCACCGTCCGCTCCTCCGCTCGCCGGGGCTTTTTCTTCCCCCGGACGGGCAGGGCCTCCGCCGTGCCCCGCTCACGGCCCAGGCACAGCGGCGTGAGGGGGCACCCATCGCACTGGGGCGGGCCATTGGGAGGGCACACCGTGGCCCCCAGGTCCATCATGGCCTGGTTGAAGATGCGCAGATCTTCCTGTTCCTCCGGCAGGACCCGGCTCAGGGCCTGCCGCACGGCGGTTTTGACGGCGGGGGAGAGAATGTCCCCGTGGAAGTCCGTCAGCCGGGCGGCCACGCGCAGCACGTTGCCGTCCACTGCCGGACAGGGCAGGCCGAAGGCCGCCGAGGCGATGGCCCCGGCGGTATAGTCCCCCACCCCCGGCAGGGCCAAAAGGTCCTCGTAGGTGGAGGGGAAGCGCCCCCGCTCTGCCACGATCCGGGCGGCGCGCTGCAAATTCCGGGCCCGGCTGTAGTACCCCAAGCCCTGCCACAGGGCCATGAGCTGCTCCTCCGGTGCGGCGGCCAGGGCCTCCACCGTGGGGAAGGCGGCCAGGAACCGGGCATAGTAGCCCAGCACCGCCGCCACCCGGGTCTGCTGGAGCATGATCTCCGATACCCAGATGGGGTAGGGGTCCCGAGTCCGCCGCCAGGGAAGGGTCCGGCCACAGGCACGGTACCAGGCGAGAAGG
Source organism: Oscillibacter sp. (assembly GCA_017469475.1). Lineage (GTDB taxonomy): Bacteria > Bacillota > Clostridia > Oscillospirales > Oscillospiraceae > Oscillibacter. Next base: position 2,933 of record JAFUGI010000004.1, read on the forward strand.
GGCGCCGTCATCTCCGGCGGCAGGGCGGGAAACGCCCCGGCGGTCTCCTGCCGGGCGGTTTGATTTTCTTTGTTCGTATCCATGGTCCCATCCTATCACATTCCGCCCTAAAACACCAGAGGGGAGGGGAAGAAACCCTGCCCCGGCGCGCAAAAAGGCCGCCGGTGGGGGACCGGCGGCCGGGAAACGGCGGGAAAAGCTTATAAAAGGAGCTCCAGGACATACACCACCGCGCAGCAGGAGGCGGCCACAGGGAAGAGGCCCCCGCCCATCCACGCCACCACCGCCCCCACCGCCAGCGCGGCCGCGCCGGAGATGGGACTCTGGGTCACGGTGAGCGTGGCGGGGAAGGTCATCACCGCCAACGTCACATAGGGCACATAGAAGAGGAAGGAGCGGAGGAACCGGCTTTGGATGGGCTTTCGCAGCAGGGTCAGGGGCAGCACCCGGATGGCATAGGTGACGGCGGCCATGACCAGAAGGTAGGGGTACACACTACGCATGGTCTGCCTCCTCCTTCACCGGGAACAGCAGGGCGGCGCCGCCGGCGATGACCAGGGTGAGCAGGATGGTGCGGCTCCCGGCGGAGAGGGCGGAGAGCAGCGGCAAAACGGCGGCGGCCCAGCTGGCGGCAAAGCACACCAGCACCAGCGCCGCAAGTACGCGGCTCTTGCGCCCGGCGGGAACGATGACCGCCAAAAACATGCCGTACAGCGCCACGCTCAGGGCACTGACCGCCCGCAGGGGCAGAAGGTTCCCTGCCAGCACGCCCAGAGCGGTGCCCACGGACCAGCAGGGGGCGGCCACCGCCGCCGCGCCCCAGAGATAGCGAGGGTCCAGGCGGCCGGGCTGGGCAGAGGACACGGCAAAAAGCTCGTCCGTGATGAACCAGCCGGTCAAAAGCCGGTGGGAGAGGGGCGTGTCCGGGGACAGGCGCTGGCTGAGGGCGCAGCTCATCAGCAGGTACCGGGCGTTGGTGATGAGGGTCATCAGAGCCATTTCCCACAGGGAGGCGCCGGCGGCGATGAGGGTAAAGGCGGCGTATTCCCCGGCGGAGGCCAACTCCAGGGCGCTGGCAAGCAGGGCCTGAAAGGCCGTGAGCCCGGCGCTCCTGGCGGCGATGCCCAGGGAGAAGGACACCGCAAAGTACCCCAGGCCGATGGGGACGCCGGCGCGCACTCCGGCGAAAAACGCGCTGGGGCGCAGGGTCCGTCCGCCCAAGACTGCCCCTGCGGGATATGTCATGCGCTGTACCCGTTCCATAACCGCACCTCCGTTGGCTGCGAGTTGTCTGTAGAAGCGAGTATAGCAGACCTCTTTACATTAGTAAAACAACTTGTTATAATAGATACATAAATTTTTCTAATGGAGGTGCGGGATGCTTTCCAGATGTGGGATCTTCTGCCGGGTCATTGAGACCGGGAGCTTCACCCGGGCGGCGGAGCAGCTGGGCTACACCCAGAGCGCGGTGAGCCAGACCGTCAAGGCCCTGGAGCAGGAGCTGGGCGCCACCCTCATCGAGCGGCGGAAGGACGGCCTGGTGCTGACGGCGGACGGCGAGCGGCTCTACCCCCACATCCGGGGGGTGTACCACGCGGAGGCGGCACTGGAGCAGCGGTGCCGGGAGATGCAGGGCCTGGAGGACAGCACCATCCACATGGGGGTCTTCACCAGCGTCAGCCGCAACCTCCTTCCGCCGCTGATGGAGCGGTTCAAGCAGCGCTATCCCCAGGTGCGCTTCCTCTTGCGGCAGGGGGAGTACACCAGCATCAGCCAGTGGGTGCAGGAGGGCAGCGTGGACTTCGGCTTTGTCAACGCGGACGCGGTGTCGGGCCTGACGGTGGAGGTGCTGTACCGGGACGAGATGGCGGCGGTGCTGCCGGAGGGGCACCCTCTTGCGGAGCAGCCGGTGCTATCGCTGCGCCAGCTGGCCCAGGAGCCCTTCATTCTGCTGGACGAGGGGGCGTACAGCGTGCTGCGCCACGCCTTTCAGGAGGCGCGGCTGAGCCCCCGCATCGAGTACGAGGTGTATGACGACTATACGATCCTGGCCATGGTGCGCCAGCACCTGGGAGTCTCCGCCATGTACCGCCTGGCCATCCAGGGATTTGAAGGCGGCCTTGCGGTGCGGCCCATCCGGGAGAAGCCGGAGCGGCCGGTGGCCCTGGCCTGGAAGCGGTGGGAAACGCTGCCCTTCGCCGCCCGCCGATTTGTGGAGTTCCTGCGAAAAAATGTCCCGACCCTGTGAGGGACACGAGCGAGGGCACAGCACATCAGGGGACAGGGATACAAACGCGAAAGGCCGCCGGGACCCCGGCGGCCTTTCGCATCTTTTTTTATCGTATCCGCACCCAGCGGCCCGTTTCGCGGTACCGCCGCAGCGCCCGGGCAGGGAGAGCGCACCGGACGCGGCAGCAGAACGACCATGGACGGGCCCCACAGGGCAAAGAGGGCGGCGTCATACGCCCAGGAGCTGCTTCTTTTTTCCGTCAAACTCCGATTGAGTGATGACACCGGCGTCCAGCAGGGATTTGAGCTTTGTCAGCTCCTCTATGGGAGGGGTGGCACCTTCTGCCGGACCCTGCGGTGCGGCCTTGGGGGCGGAAGTCACACCCCAGGCCATGCCGCCCAGAAACGCCGCAGCGGCAAAGCGCAGGATGGTGGCGAGCAAAAAGAAGTTGCTCACGCTGCCGCTTCCCATCCAGATGCGGTGAGCCAGCGCGAATACCAGCAGATGGAGCGCGCTCACCGCCGCAGCGGCAAAGCCCATACCCCTGGCAGACGACCGGCTGACGCCCGACACCAGCAGGATCAGATAGTAGACACACAGTAGAAGAGACGGGACCAGATCGAGGAACAGGGCCCTGTGAGCATAGCCAAAGCCGATCCATCCAAGCACCTCGCGCAGGTCCCGCGCCACCTGGGGAAGCAGCGGCAGGAGGTTCAGAACGCTGCCCACCGCCGCCAGAGACGGTACGGCGAGAAAGGCGGCTGCGGCCAGCATACCGTATCCCGCCAGCTGCAAAAACGTCGGGAGGGAAAACCGCTCCATCAGCGTCTGGAAGGGCATCATGGCCAGCACGATAAACAGTACGCCGGCGGCATAGCCCAAATCACGCTTACCATCCATACAGCCGCCTCCGTTACAGCTTGGCCAGAAGGTCCGCCTTCATCTTTTCGTATTCTGCGTCATTCAGCACGCCCTGCTCATGAAGGGCGGCCAGCTTCTCCAGCTCCTGGTAGGGATCGGAGGCGGACCTGGCCGGAACGGCCTCCCTGGCCGGTGCGGCCTTCACATCCTCATAGGGAGTACCGTCGGCGGGGCGGAGCCTTCCGGAGGCGATGTTGATGATGTCCAAGAGCCAGAGAATGCCAAAGAGCCCGCCTGTCAGGAGCTTGAGGATGCCCATACCCGTGTAGCCTAGGTAGAAGCGGTCGATGCCCAGATACCCCATCAGGATCGAGAGGATCAACGCTGTTGTTTTGTTTTTCATGATGCCATCTCCTTCATATAGATCGTGGAAAACCACAGCGTCAGTATAACATGAAACATCAAACAATACAATATGTTTTTTATACAATATTAGTTGATGTTTCTTGTGAAAACTATCACCAATACTATAAGTGGAGGTGATAGTATTTGTATAGGAGAATCCGTGCCGCCCGGGAGGGACTGGGCTATACCAGAGAGCAATTTGCGGAAAAGCTGGACGTGAGCGTCTCCTACCTTGCGGAGCTGGAGCGGGGCCGGACTGGCATTTCCGTGAAGATGCTGATAAAGGTCTGCGATGTGCTGGGGCTGTCGGCGGACTATGTTTTGTTCGGCGAGGAGCGCAGCGCCGATGCCCTGCTGCTGGACAGGCTCCACCGCATCGATGACCGGTATCTTCCACTGCTGGAGGCGGTCATCTCTCAGCTGCTGGCCCTCAGCGGGCCGGGCGGAGGGACGGAGTGACCTGCGGGCGCAAAAAAACGGAGCGGGGGTTTCCCGCTCCGCCGCTTTTGGGCGTCTTTCCGGCGCTTAGCCGAAGCTGACGTCGAAAATGTAGTCCCGGTCGTAGCAATGGACGTACAGCCTGCCGCCGGCGTAGAGAAAATGGTCCGGCGCCGTGGCAACGGCCAGCTTCTCCACCACCTTGCCAGTGGGGAGGCTCAGCTCATAGATGTAGTCGTCCTCGTCGGTGAAGCCGTAGCCGCACACCAGGACCTGGTCGATGATGACAAAGCTCCTGCTATTGCACACCAGAGGGTCCGACCGCCAGATCACCTCTCCGCTCCAGGGGTCGATGGCGGTGACGAAGGCGGTCCTGCCGTTTGAGGCGGAGGCGTAGGTCCGGTGGGCGTTGGCCACGTACAAAACGCCGTCATAATACCGGGCCCAGCACAGCTCCTGGGCGTCGATGCCGTCCAGCGGCGGCGCAATGGCGGTGGCCCCCTCCGGGTAGAGGTACTCCTCAAAGTCCAGGGAGAAGATGCGATCGCCGCTGCCGCCGTCGTATACGGTGAGGTACTGGCCACCGGTGATGTCATACAAATAGTCCGCGTCCCAGTAGGACTGGGTCTGGACCTCCGCAAGGCCGGGGATGAAATCCTCTGTCTGGCTCCAGGTATCCCAGTTGGCGCTGGCCCACTCCTCCGCAGCGGAGACGCCGTTCTCCGTCTCCGAGGCCTTGGTCAGTGTCACCAGCAGGGTGGTGTCCGCCAGGGAGGGGTCATACTCCCTGGCAAAGAGAGGGCGGGGCAGGTACAAAGCCTCCTCCTCCGCGTCGCTGACCTTCCACGCAAGATAGTCTGCCAGCCATCCGCCGGTGACCTGGTTGGCGGCGATGCGCAGCGTGTCCCCCTCCTGGCGGAGGGTGGTGCGGAAGGTGGAGGTGGATGCGTCATCGTCGGACGGCTGTTCTTCCTCCTCCAGCCAGGGATAGGACTCCCGGCTCTCCACAATCATGGTGCCGTCCGGGTACCGGGTGCCGGAGAGGCACTCCACCGGCATGAAATTGGTGTCCCCGGCGGCGTGGAAATAGACGTCGAACCCGGGGTACTGCTCGTAGGGAAGGCCCTGGGTGTCCGCCAGGGAGATGCCGGCCACCCGCTGCAGCACCTCGTCTATCCCCTGGGGGGGCAGGACGGTGATGTCGATATAGGCCTCCTCCCAGCCGTTGGCCTCCAAAAAGGCGGATAGCTGTTCCTCCGTGGGTTCCTGGCCGATGCCGGCGCCATTGTAGAATACCTCCGTCAGGTCCGCGTCCCGGGGGTCCTCATAATTGCTCATCAAAAAGCCGTTCACGTCCGCCCGGTTCAAAAATTCTTCGCAGGACGCCAGCTCCTCCTCCGTCAGGGGCCGCTCCTCCTCCGCCTCCGGGGCGGCGGGGGACGACGGCGAGGCGGCGGAGGTGCCGCCCTGGGCGCAGCCGGCCAGGCTCAGCGCCAGCAGCATGGCTGTCAAAAGGCCTGCAAGGGTCTTTTTCATCGTTCGTTTCCTTTCCGCGAAACCGCCCTTCCTCTGCGCCGCGAAAGACCCCTGACGACATTCGCCAGGGGCCTTTCGGTCACAGGGGAGGATCAGGTTCCCTGTTTGCTCAGCACTTCTCGTAGATGGTGGCAACGCCCATGCCGCCGCCGATGCACAGGGTGGCAAGGCCCTTCTTGGCCTCGGGCCGCTTCTGCATCTCGTGGAGCAGGGTGACGATGATGCGCGCACCGGAAGCACCCACGGGGTGGCCCAGGGAGATGGCGCCGCCGTTGACGTTGACCTTCTCGATGGGGAACTTCAGCTCCCGGGCAACGGCGATGGACTGGGCGGCGAAGGCCTCGTTGGCCTCGATGAGGTCGATGTCGTCGATGGTGACGCCGGCCTTGGCCATGGCCTGGCGGGAGGCGGGCACAGGGCCCACGCCCATGATCTTGGGATCCACGCCGCCCTGGCCCCAGCCGATGAGCTTGGCCATGGGCTTGAGGCCGTACTTCTCCACGGCCTCGCCGGAGGCCAGGATGATGGCGGCGGCGCCGTCGTTGATGCCGGAGGCGTTGGCGGCGGTGACGCGCTGGGTGCCCTTGTCGGCGGCATCCTGGATGCCGGTGGGCTCAAAGGTGTGGGTCACCTGGGGAGCGGGGGACTCGGGGCCCACGGGGAAGGCGCCGCGGAGCTTGGCGATGCCCTCGGCGGTAACACCGGCCTTGGGATACTCGTCCTTCTTGAACTCCACGATGTCCTTCTTCACCTTCACGGGCACGGGGACGATCTCATCGTCGAACCGGCCGGCAGCCTGCGCGGCCTCGGTCTTCTGCTGGGAGGCGGCGGCAAAGGCGTCCTGCTCGGCGCGGGTGATTCCCCAGATGTCGTTGATGTTCTCGGCGGTGGTGCCCATGTGATAGTTGTTGTAGGCGTCCCAGAGGCCGTCTTTGATCATGGTGTCCACCAGCTTCTTGTCGCCCATGCGGGCGCCCCAGCGGGCGTCGGGAGCGGCGTAGGGAGCGGCGCTCATGTTCTCGGTGCCGCCGCACACCACGATGTTGGCGTCGCCGGCCAGGATGGAGCGGGCGCCCTCGATGACGGACTTCATGCCGGAGCCGCAGACCATGCCCACGGTGTAGGCGGGAACGGAGTAGGGGATACCGGCCTTGATGGAGACCTGGCGGGCCACGTTCTGGCCCTGGGCGGCGGTGAGGATGCAGCCGAACATCAGCTCATCCACGTTCTCGGGGGCCACATTGGCCCGCTTCAGGGCTTCCTTGACCACGATGGCGCCCAGCTCCGCGGCGGGGGTGTTCTTCAGGGAGCCGCCGAAAGAGCCAATGGCAGTTCTGCAGCAATTGACAACATAGAGATCTTTCATGGTGTTCCTCCAGCTTTCAAAAATTTGGCGGTGCGCCTCCCGCAGGTGCGGGGAAGTGCGGCAGATCGACGCGGAAAGATCGTCAAAATTTTGACGATCGGGAAGCCGCCGCCTGTTTCTATCTGCATTATACGGGCATTTTTCCGCCGCGTCAATGCGAAATCACAACTTTCAGCGATTTTTGTTAAAAGTTTGACAAAATCGCTTTTCTTTTGGGCAAGGTGACGAAAGCACCGTCGGAGGGGGTGAGGTGAGTTGTGGAATTGGGAGAGAAGAGGAATATGTCAAAATTTTGACAATTTTTCGCGCTTCTCCGGCCTTTTCCCGGGAAGAAGTTCCCATCCCCGCCAAAGCCGCCGGATCGGCGGCCGACCCTGCATTTGCCCGAGGAGGCTGCGGGGTCAGAGGCGCTGCTTCACCTCCTGCCGGGACCTGGCGGACTTTGCCCGTCGATGGGGCGGCAGCCGCAGGGGAGGCGCCCGTTCCGGGAGTGCCCGGCGGCTGTCCCCGCCTCTCCAGTCTGCCCCGAAGGGGCGGGGCGTATCCGGCGGGACGGCACAGGCGCCCGTCCAGGGCCTGGTCACGTCCCGGAGGAGTCCTCTCGGGCTTTTTGCAGGGCGGCGGCGAAGCGGGCGGGGTCGATGCGCCGGTAGGCCTCCGTCAGCTCCACGGCGGCGTCCTCCGCCCGGCGCTGGAGCTGGTCGTCCAGCCAGTCGTCCAGAAGGGCGTCCTCCTCCGCCGCCAGCCGCAGGAGGATGGAAAAGCCCTCCGCCGTCTCTAAAATGCCGGACATCTGCCCCGGCTCCAGGGCCCGGGCGGCCTCCGCAAGGGCGGGGTCCAGGTCCAGGGCGCGGACGGTCCGGGGCCCGGCGGGGTCGTCCCCCTCCGCGGCCAGGGCGGAAAAGAGCGCCCCGGCGTCCTGAGCGCCGTTGAGCCGGGCGAAGAGGGCCTCCGCCCGCTCCCGGGCGGCATCCCGGTCCGGGCCGGAGACCAAGATGCGGTCCAGACGCAGAAGGCCCCGCTCCCGGGCAAAGTCCTCCAGCGCCGCCGCGTCTGGGGAGAGGGCGCTCTCGCCGCTGCGGACCAGGGCGCACAGCTTTCGGTAGAGCTGCCCCACCCGGGTGAGGGCGCAGGCGCGCTCCCGGTCCAGCCCATGGCGGGCAAGCTCGGAGAGGAGCGCCTCCTCGCCGCCGGCGTCGGCGCACCGCTGGAGCCAGAGGGCGGAGAGCTCCGCCTCGTCCTCCGCCGTCAGGGAGCAGCCGGCTTCCTCCGCCAGGGCCTCCACCTGGGCGTAAAGGGCCGTGTCCGCCAGGGCTTGGTCCCGGGCGTAGTCCGCCAGTGTCCCGCCGTCCACCGGCGCCGCCCAGTCCAGCGTCAGGTGGGCGCTTTCATACTCGGCTTGCAGCGCCTCGCACACCCGGCCCAGCCAAAAGCCGTACTGCCAGGTCTGCTGCGGCCGGCCGCCGATGGTCAGCAGGATCTCGTCTCCCTCCGCTCCGGCGGCCTCCTTCCAAAAAGATGCCTGGCCCCGGCGGGACGGACGGCCGCCGCAAGCGGTCAGCGTCAGTCCCAGCGCCAGGGCCAGGGCGATCACACGTATGCGCATCTCCCATGCCCCCTTGTCCCTCCATGTATATGGGGGCAGGGGCGGGGATATGCCGGCAGTTATGGCGCGGCGGTCTCCTGGGCGGCAAGGCGCAGGTCCTCCGCCAGGGTGCGGGACACCTCCAGAACGTCGGCGCCCTTGGCAAGGCGCAATGTCAGGGACGGGGTCTCCCCCGCCGACAATGTCAGCCGCTGGCGGTACTTGGCAAGGCCGCACAGGCGCACCAGCGCCTCCGGCCGGAACACGCCCAGGGTGAAGCGCACCGCGTCCCCCCGCTGGGAGATGTCCGTCACCCCAGCCTGGGCCGCCGCCGACCGCAGCAGGGCCACATCCAGCAGCGCCAGCACCGGCTGGGGCGCCTCGCCATACCGGTCCAGCAGCTCGTCCAGCAGGTCCGAGGCGTCCTCGTCCGTGCGGATAGCGGCAATGCGGCGGTACAGGTCCATCCGCTGCTCCGCCGAGGCAACATACCGCTCCGGGATGTTGGCGTTCACCGTCAGGTCGGCGGAGCACTCCGTCTCGACCTTCCGCTCCTCGCCCCGCTCCTCCAGGACGGCCTCCTCCAGGAGCTTCAAATAAAGGTCGTATCCCACGCTCATGAGATACCCGGACTGCTCCGGGCCCAGCAGGTTGCCGGCACCCCGGATCTCCAGGTCCCGCATGGCGATCTTGAACCCGGAGCCGAACTCCACATATTCCCGGATGGCGGAGAGCCGCTTGGCGGCGGTCTCCTGCAAAATTTTTCCCCGCCGGAAGGTGAGGTAGGCGTAGGCCCGGCGGGCGCTGCGGCCGATGCGGCCCCGGATCTGGTGCAGCTGGGCAAGGCCCATGCGGTCCGCGTCCTCGATGATGAGGGTGTTGACGTTGGGGATGTCGATGCCGGTTTCGATGATGGTGGTGCACACCAGCACGTCCGCCTCCCCGTCCACCATCTGCTGCATCACGGCGGAGAGCTCCTGCTCGCCCATGCCGCCGTGGCCAGTGACGATGCGCACCTCCGGCCCCAGGAGCTTCTGGATGCGGGAGGCGGCAAAGTCGATGGTCTCCACCCGGTTGTGCAGGTAGTAGACCTGGCCGCCCCGGGCCAGCTCCCGGCGCATGGCGTCCTCCAGCACGGCCCAGTCGTGCTCCAGAACATAGGTCTGCACCGGCTGGCGGCCGGCGGGGGGCTCTTCGATGGTGCTCATGTCCCGCAGGCCCGACAGGGCCATGTTCAGCGTCCGGGGGATGGGGGTCGCGGACAGGGTCAAAACGTCCACCTGCCGGCTCATCTCTTTGAGCCGCTCCTTGTGGGTCACGCCGAAGCGCTGCTCCTCGTCGATGATGAGAAGGCCCAGGTCCCGGAAGGCCACGTCCTTTTGCAGCAGCTTGTGGGTCCCGATGAGAAGATCCACGCCCCCCGCGCGGGCGGCGGAGAGGATGCGCTTTGCGTCCTTGGGGGTGGTGAAGCGGGAGAGGACCTCGATCTTCACCGGAAAGTCCCGGAAGCGGCCGCAGGCCGTGGCATAGTGCTGCTGGGCGAGCACGGTGGTGGGCACCAGGATGGCGGCCTGCTTGCCGTCCAGCACGCACTTCATCACCGCCCGGAGGGCCACCTCCGTCTTCCCGTAGCCCACGTCGCCGCACAAGAGCCGGTCCATGGGCCGGGGCTTTTCCATATCCCGCTTGATCTCCTCCACGGCCCGGAGCTGGTCCTCCGTCTCCGGATAGGGGAAGGCGTCCTCAAACTCCCGCTGCCAGGGGGAGTCCGGGGAGAAGGCGAAGCCGGGGCGGCGCTGCCGCTCGGCATAGAGCTGGGTCAGTCCCTTGGCAAGGTCTCGGGCGGCCTTTTTGGCCCGGGTCTTCTGCTTGGCCCACTCGGTGCCTCCCAGCTTGTTGAGGCGGGTGCGCTCCGCGTCCTCCCCGCCGCCGATGTACTTGCTCACAAGGTCCAGCTGCGTGGCCGGGACATACAGGCAGTCCCCGCCGGCGTAGTCGATCTTGATGTAGTCCTTTTCCACCCCGTCCACCGGCATCCGCTCCAGTCCCACGAACCGGCCCACGCCGTGGTGCACGTGGACCACCAGGTCCCCGGGGGTCAGGTCGGTGTAGGATTGGAGCTTTTGCCGGTTGGTCTCCTTTTTGAGCCGGGGCCGTTTGGCCGCGGGGCCGGTGAGCTGCCCCTCCGTCAGCACCGCCAGGTGGAGGTAGGGCCACTCGCACCCGGCGGAGAGGGCGCCCACCGCCAACCGCACTTCCCCGGGCCGGGGAAGTGCGTCCTCCCCCGGGGAGAAGCGGGCGTGGATGCCCCGGTCCTCCAAAAGGCGCAGGAGATTTCGCGCCCGACTCTCGCTGCCGCACAGCACCAGCACGGCGCTGCCGCCGCTTTGATACTGCTCCAGATCGGCTGCCGCCGTCTCCAGGCTCCCGCCGTAGGAGCTCAGCTGCCGGGCGTTCATGGTCAAAAGCCCCCGGGGCCGCAGGGGCTGGCGGGAGGTGGGCAGGGAGTCCGCCATGAGGACGGGAAAATCCGCCAGGGCGCTGTACAGCGCCTCCGCCGAGAGGGCCAGCTCCGCAAGCTCCCCGGCGAGAAGTCCGGCCTCCATCAGCGCCTCCGTGTCCTGGCGCAAGCGCAGGAGGGTGTTTTTCACCCGCTCGTCCACCCGGCCGCTCTCGCACAGAAAGACCACCGCGTCGGACGGCAGGTAGTCCACGCCGGAGGTGCCGCCGGGATAGACGGCGGTGAGATACCGGTCCATGCCGCCCGGGTCTGCCCCCTGGCGCAAAAGCTCCGCGTCCTGGCGCAACCGCTCTGCCGCCGGGGCGGTGCGGTCCTTTTTCCCCAGCCGGGCGGCCAGGGTCTCCAGCTGGGCGGCAAGGCCGTCCAGCCCGCCCTCAGCGCAGCGGGGCAGCACCTCGGCGGCAGGCAGCAGCAGTGCGGAGGAGAGATTGACGGTGCGGCGCTGGGTGCCGGGGTCGAAGGCGCCCATGGAGTCGATCTCGTCGTCAAAAAATTCGCAGCGCACCGGCTGGTCCATCAGGGGGGAGAATACGTCCAGGATGCCGCCCCGCAGGGCGAACTGGCCCACGCCCTCCACCTGGTCGCAGCGGCTGTACCCCGCCGCGAGCAGCCGCTCCGCCAGGGCCTTGGGCTCCGCCTGTCCGCCCACCTCCAGCCGGAGGGAGAGGGAGGCGAGCAGGGCGGGGGGCAGGGTCTTGGCCATGAGGGCGTCGGCGGTGGCCACGACATAGCGGGCCTCCCCCCGGGAGAGACGGTACAGCGCCCCCAGGCGGCTGCGCTCCCACTCCCGGGAGGCCAC
>JAFUGI010000005.1 GCA_017469475.1 Oscillibacter sp.
CGACAACAGCAAAATCAACTACGTCAGCAACGACAGCATCTCCTACTCCTCCGGCAGCACCCTCAGCGAGTGGCTGTTTGACTCCGCCCGCAGGAGCGGCGATTCCGCCGTGCTGGAAAACGGCTCCACCTACTATGTCGCGGTGTTCCACGACCGTTTCCGGGACGAGACTAAAACCATTGACGTGCGCCACATCCTCATCCAGCCCGAGGCCGGCACCCTCTCCGAGGGGGACGAGGGCTACGAGGCCGAGCAGGAGCGGCTGCAATCCGCTGCCAAGGCCAAGGCTGAGGAGCTGTACGCCCAGTGGCAGGCCGGCGAGGCCACCGAGGAGTCCTTCTCCGCCCTGGCTATGGAGGAGTCCGCGGATGGCTCCCGCTACGACGGCGGCCTCTACACCCAGGTCTATCAGGGCCAGATGGTCACTGAGTTCAACGACTGGTGCTTCGACCCCGCCCGCAAGAGCGGCGACACCGGCATCGTTGAGACCACCTACGGCTATCACATCATGTATTTCGTGGGCGACGACCTTCCCTACTGGCAGGTGCAGGTGTCGGACACCCTGAAGAGCGACGCGTATTCCCAGTGGCTGGAGAGCCTGTCTGACGGCGCCTCCATCCAGCGCCATGACTTCGGCATGAGATTCGTCGCCTGAACCTTCGGCACTTTCAGGAGCCGGCTTTGGCGAAACCAAGGCCGGCTCCTTTCCACGCTCCTCCAAAAGGAGACGTACGCAGAGAACTGCCTCCCCCGGCGCCAGCCGACCGCTCAACGGAGCGCGTCACGCCGCCGATACCGCTGACAAGAGAAAGAGAGAGACCGCTATGATCCTCACCGGCACCATCGTCAACACCCTGGCCATTCTGGCCGGAGCCCTCTTCGGGATGCTGCTCACCCGCATCGCCAGCCGCTTTTCCCGGCGGATGACCGACGGCGAGCTGCGCCTGGGCGACCGGCTCCAGGGCATCATCATGCAGGCCGTCGCGCTGTGTGTGCTGTATCTGGGCATCAGCGGCAGCTTGAAGGGGCAAAACAGCCTCATCGCCATTTTGTCCATGGTCATCGGCTCCATCATCGGGGAGGCGCTGGACCTGGATGCGCGGATGCAGTCCCTGGGCCAGTGGGTCCAGCGGAAGACCAGCCGCCTGGTCCGGCAAAACAGCGACGGCCCCTCCGTGGCGGACGGGTTCGTCACCGCCAGTCTCCTCTTCTGCGTGGGCGCCATGGCCATCGTGGGCTCCTTGCAGGACGGGCTCACCGGAGACCACTCCACCCTCTTCGCTAAGTCCCTGCTGGACGGCATCAGCTCCATCGTCTTCGGCGCCTCCATGGGCATCGGTGTGGCCTTTTCCGCTGTGGCGGTCCTGCTCTATCAAGGAGCCATCACCTTGGCCGCCTCCTTCCTCCAGCCTCTTTTGGAGGGCGAGACCGTCATCGCGGAGATGACCTGTGTGGGGTCCCTCCTCATTGCGGCCCTGGGGCTCAATATGCTGGGCCTCACCCGCATCAAGGTGATGAACATGGTACCGGCCGTTTTTCTGCCCATCCTCCTGTGCCGGTTCTTCTGAAGACACACCGGTGTCGGATGGATTTTCGGTAACAGAATACGGCCCCATTCCCATATAAATGGCGGGAGGCGGAACTTTTCCGCCTCCCGCTTCGTCTATCCAAACAGGGGCCGCCCCATGCGGTGCCCTAACGTTTGCAAAGGAGGTATTCCCATGAAGAGGACTTTTCTTTTACTGGCTGCTGTCTGCTTGCTGCTCTCCGCCTGTTCCCGTGGCCCCAAGCGGGGCGACGCCTTTGACGGCGTGATCGCCGACGAGGCGCATGGCATCACCATGGCCGCAGAGGACCCCAGCGCCGGCGGCGTCACTTTGGCCATTATGCGCACAGCGGAGGCAGAAATCTACAGCGGCAACGCCGCCGTTTATAGCCTCCAGCAGGAGGCAGACGGCGTCTGGTACGTTTTGGAGCGTCAGCGGGAGTTGGTCACCACCGCGGAGGCGGTGGGGTATCTCCGAGACGAGACGGTGCGTCAGGAGCTGAGTTGGGGAAGCGACTACGGCTCCCTCCCTGCCGGACACTACCGGGTAGTCAAGAGCTTCTGGTCCGAAGAGGAGGATCTCTTTCTCCTGGCGGCAGAGTTCACGCTGACATGACGAAAGCACTCTTGCACACACAACGACGCCTGCACGCAAAAGCACCCCCTGTCCCACAGGACAGGGGGTGCTTTTATGGATGGTGAAAAGCAGCTTACTTCAGCTCGACCTTGCCGCCGGCGTCCTCGATCTGCTTCTTCATAGCCTCGGCGTCCTCCTTGGTCAGGCCCTCCTTCAGGGTAGAAGGAGCGTTCTCGACCGTCGCCTTGGCCTCGGCCAGGCCCTGACCGGTGATCTCGCGGACGACCTTGATGACCTTGATCTTGGAAGCGGCGTCGAAGCCGGCCAGAACCACGTCGAAAGAGGTCTTCTCCTCAGCGGCGGGAGCGGCAGCGGCGGCGGGAGCAGCCATGGCGGCGGCAGAAACGCCGAACTCCTCCTCCAGAGCGTGCACCAGCTCGCTCAGCTCCAGAACGGTCAGGCCCTTGATCTCTTCGATCATGGCAGTGATTTTCTCAGACATTGTGGTAACCTCCTAAATAAGTGAATTTGTAAAAATGGATGGGTGCCGCATCATTCCGCGGCGGGAGCCTCCTCGGCGGGGGCGCCGTTCTTCTCGGCGATCTGCTTGAGAACGACGGCCAGGCCGGTGATGGGCGCCAGCATGGTGCCCAGGAACTGCGCCTGCAGGACAGGCAGCGGGGGGATGGAAGCCAGAGCGTTGATGGTATCCAAATCCACGCTCTTACCGTCCATGAAGCCGCCCTTGATCTCGAACTTGCCGTCCAGCTTCTTGGCGTAGTTGGCCATGACGCGGGCGGGAGCCACAGGGTCATCGCACAGAGCCAGGGACGTAGTGCCGTTGAGCAGGTCGTCCAGATCGCTCAGGCCCGTGTTGTTGAACGCGAAGCGGAGCAGGGTGTTCTTGACAACGGCGTAATCCACGGCGTTCTCGCGGCACTCTCTGCGCAGCGCGGTGTCCTCCTCCACGGTGATGCCCTTGTAATCGACGATCACACCGGCGGTGGCCTTCTGGATCTTTTCGGTCAGCTGGGCGACGATGGCCTGCTTCTCGGACAAGATCTTTGCGTTAGGCATTCTTGATTTCACCTCCAAAAAATCATCGGTGCGTTCAAAAGGAAACCGCCCTTGTGCCGCAAAGACACAAGGACGGATAGCAATTCTTTCGATTTGCCGCCCTCGGCAGGATTTACGGGGTCTCCCCCACCTGCTGTCTTTGGAACGCATCTGCTATTATATTCAAGTGATGCACAAATGTCAACACTCAAATATCATTTTTTCAGCGGGTCTCGCCCTAAATTCGCGGACAAGACCCATCTGAGCTCCGCTTGGCCGCGCCAAAGGCGGCCCTTCCCTGTTTTGCAAGGCGGTCTGCCCCGCGACGAGGTCCAGCCCCAAAAGGGCGATGGCCGCCGCCAGACGGCGCTCGCCGGTGCGCGGATCACCGGCGAGGCCAGGCAGATAAAACCGCTTATCAGACGAGCTTGGCGGTGCTCATCTTCACGCCGGGGCCCATGGTGGAGGCGGCCACGCAGCTGCGGATATACTGACCCTTGGCAGCGGCGGGCTTGGCCTTGACGATGGCACCCATAAGGGCGTTGTAGTTCTCCACCAGCTTCTCGGGGCCGAAGGACACCTTGCCGATGGGGCAGTGGATGATGTTGGTCTTGTCCAGGCGGTACTCGATCTTACCGGCCTTGACTTCCTTGACGGCCTTGGCCACGTCCGGCGTCACGGTGCCGGCCTTGGGAGAGGGCATCAAGCCCTTGGGGCCTAGGACCTTACCCAGACGGCCCACCACGCCCATCATGTCAGGGCTGGCGACCACCACGTCAAAGTCGAACCAGTTCTCCTTCTGGATCTTCTCCACCAGGTCCATATCGCCCACGTAATCCGCGCCGGCCTCACGGGCGGCGTCGGCCTTGTCGCCCTTGGCGAAGACCAGCACCCGGACGGTCTTGCCGGTGCCGTGGGGCAGGACGATGGCGCCGCGGACCTGCTGATCCGCGTGCCGGGAGTCCACGCCCAACTTCACGTGCAGCTCGACGGTCTCGTCGAACTTGGCGCTGGCGGTTTTGCAAATCAGCGCCAGACCGTCCGCCGCCTCGTACTGCACGGACTTGTCGATCTGCTTGGCGCTTTCCTGATATTTCTTGCCTCTAAACAATGTTACTTCCTCCTCATAGTGGTTCTTCGGAATCAAATCCTCCCACTGTATGGAGCGGCCGTGTCAGCCGCTCGGCTTATGGTTGGTCTCAGTCGCCGACGACAACGCCCATGGAGCGGCAGGTACCGGCGATCATGCTCATGGCGGCTTCCAGGCTGGCGGCGTTCAGGTCCTTCATCTTGATCTCAGCGATCTTCTGGATGGAGGCCTTGGAGATGGTGGCCACCTTGGTCTTGTTGGGCACGCCGGAGCCGGACTCGATATTGCACTCCTTCTTGATGAGAACGGCCGCGGGCGGCGTCTTGGTGATGAAGGAGAAGGAACGGTCGGCATAGACAGTGATGACCACGGGGATGATCATGCCCATGTCGCCTTTGGTCCGCTCGTTGAACTCCTTGGTGAAGGCGGCGATGTTCACGCCGTGCTGGCCCAGAGCGGGGCCAACGGGAGGAGCGGGAGTTGCCTTGCCTGCGGGGATCTGCAGTTTTACATAACCAGTGATTTTCTGTGCCACGGAGTAGCACCTCCTAAATGAATAATGTGGTGGCGGGCGGATGCCCGTCTTTGGCGGGGCCGGATGGGCCCCTCCCACTTGATCTGCCGGAATGCTCCGGCCTGCGCTTTCAGCTTTGGACCTCGACCTGATCCAGCTCCAGGTCCACGGGAGTCTCCCGCCCGAACATGGAGACCATCACGCTGACCCGGTTCTTCTCCGGCTCGATCTCTTCCACGATGCCGGTGAAGCTGGCCAGCGGGCCGTCCACAATCCGCACGGAGTCGCCCACCTTGTACTGCACGACGATCTCGTGCTTTTCCATGCCCATGGCATAGACCTCATCCTCCGTCAGGGGGATGGGCTTGTTGGCGGAGCCGACGAAGCCGGTGACGCCGCGGATGTTGCGGACCAGATGCCAGGTATCGTCCGTCATGACCATTTTGATGAGCACATAGCCGGGAAATACCTTCCGCTCCACCTCTTTGGTGGTGCCGGACTCCGTGACCTCGGTCACGGTCTCCATGGGGATCTCCATGCGGAGGATCATATCCTCCATATTGCGGCCGGTGACAAACTTTTCAATGCTGGTCTTGACGGCATTTTCATAGCCGGAATAGGTATGGATCACATACCATTTCGCGCTCTCTGCCATACCTGCTCTCCTTACGCGCCGAACACGGTCAGGATGATCTTGACGACGGATTGGGCCGCAAAGTCAAAGATCCAGATGCAGGCGCCGATCAGCAGCGAGCAGAGCAGCACCGTTCCGGTGTTCTTTGCCACGGTCTTCCGGCTGGGCCATACGACCTTTTTCAGTTCGCTTTTCATTTCGCGGAACCACGCGCCGCGGTCCTTCTTCTTGGTTTCTTCTGCCATACGTCTACACGCCCTTTCTATGATTCGCCCTTACTTGGTCTCGCTGTGGAGCGTGTGCTTTTTGCAGAAGGGGCAATACTTATTCAGCTCAAGCTTGTCCGGGGTATTCTTCTTGTTCTTCATCGTATTGTAGTTTCTCTGCTTGCACTCGTTGCATCTCAAAGTGACTTTTACGCGCATCTAACGGCACCTCCTTATGTTTGGTATCCTGTCGATACCGATTGCCTCCCTGCTTCGGTCAGGCGCCCTTGCCCATGGCCTGAAAAGCGAAAAAAGCGCATGAAAACAAAAGCCCTTCTCACAGGTAATGAAGATTATACTACAGGAAGCTCCCTGCGGTCAACCGTTTTTTTGAAAAATTTCGGTATTTTTCCGCCGTATTTTTCCGTTGGGTCTCCGTTCGGCCCACGCCGTGGGCCGGTCAGATCAGCAGATCGCCTTCCCTCCTCGCCGGAGAGCGCGGCGCCTTAAAGCTCCACCGCCTCCCCTGGAGCCAGGAAGTACAGCACCCGCCGGACCACCTTCCGCTCCAGGACCCGCTCCAGCGCCTGGCTGTACGCCTCCAGCTGAGGGCGGTAATGTTCCCCCCGGCGGCGGACATCCTCCGTGCGAAAGACGCGGTCGGTCTTGAAGTCCACCACCGTGATGCCCGCCTCCGTTTCAAAGCAGCAGTCCACCACGCCCTGGAGCAGGATCTGGTCCTCCGCCCGGACCTCTCGGTCATAAGCGGAGGCCGGCACCAGCAGCGTGAAGGGATACTCCCGCCGCACATTTCTCCCCCGCCGGATCTCCTCCGCCAGAGGCGAGGCGAGGAAGCGGTCCAGCGCCCCGGTGTCCACGGCCGCGGCCTGCTCGTCGGTGAGCAGGCTCCGCCGGCGCAGTGACTCCACTTGGGCGGCGGCATCCGCTCCCCTCAGGTCCAGGTACTGCAGCACCAGATGGGTGGCGGTGCCCTGTTCCGCCGGCGTCAGCCCATGGCTCTGCCAGCGGAATTTGGGCTGGGACAGGGGGCGGAGGTAAGGGGTGTAGGCGGCGTTTTCCGCGATCTCCCCGTCCAGGACCCGGCCCTTGAGCTGGGTAGCCGTCACCTTGGCGGGAAGAACCGTCTCCCGCTCGTAGGGGTAGACGAAGGATAAAAGTGCCGGGTCAAATGCCGCCGCCCGGGTCTTCTCCGGCGCCTGGCCCTCACCGGGGACGGGCGCAGCGCGAAACGATTCCCCGTCGTGGATGGCCACCTGCCAGGGTGTCCCCTCTCCGGCGTACAGCCGCTCCACCGCCGCGCCCGCAAAGGTGCGCAGCTCCGCCGCCTCCGGCCGGCACAGCAGCGTGAGGAGCAGCCAATCCCCAAAGGACTTCCCCGCCGCCACCGTCTCCGGCAGCACCGGCCAGGCACTGAGCGCCGCCAGCTTTTGCAGGCGCGGCGCCGCACGGTACATGGCGTCCACGAAGATCAGCTTCTCCTTGGGCCGGGTCATGGCAACGTACAGGATGCGCTGCTCCTCCGCAAGATTCTCCCGCCGGAGCTTTTCCTCGATGGCCAGGCGGGCCAGGGTGGGGTATTGGATGCGCCGCTTCAGGTCCACGCACCGGGGCCCCAGACCCAGGGTGGGATGGACCAGCACCGGCGAGGTGAAGTCCTGCCGGGAAAAGGCGTGGTCCAGGTCCGCCAGGATCACGATGGGAAATTCCAGCCCCTTGGACCGATGCACGCTCATAAGGCGCACGCCGGCAGCGCTGCCGCCCGTTTTGGTGGCGGGAGAGCGGCCGGAGTCGATGAGGCGGCGCAGCTGGAGCACGAAGGCAAAGAGCCCCCGGTAGCCGCTGCTCTCAAAGCTTTCGGCATGGCGGCTCAGGGCGATGAGATTCTCCCGCCGCTCCTCGCCGCCGTCCATGGCGCCGAAGATGCCAAGAACGTTCAGGGTGTGGTACATGTGCCAGAGCAGCCGGTGCACGCTCAGATCAGGCGCTGCCCGGCGAAAGGCGTGCAGCGTCTCCAGAAATCGGCGGCAGTCCTCTCCCTCGTCCGCGGCCACCGCGTCGTAATAATCCCCCTCCGGGCAGCGGCTGCGCACCTCCGCCAGACGGTCCGGCGTGAAGCCGAAGAGGGGCGAGCGCAGCACGGAGATCAGCGGCACGTCCTGCCGGGGGTTGTCCACCACCTCCAAAAGGGCCAGCACGGTGGCGACCTCCATGGTGTGGAAAAAGTCCCCGGCCTCCTCAAAGGAGCAGGGCACGTCCTGTTCCGACAGGGCCTGGGCAAAGGCCGCCGCCTTGGCGCCGGGAGAGCGCATCAGGATCACGATGTCCTCCGGCCGGCAGGGGCGCAGCGTCCCGTCCCCGTCCGTCACGGGGAAGCCCTGGTCCAGCAGCTCCCGGATGCGCCGGGCCGTGAACCGGGCCTCTGCCGTCAGCTTTTTGACCGGGCGGTCCTGCTCCTCCGTCTTCCCCGGCACGGATACCAGATGGAACTCCACGGCGCAGTCCTGCCGCTCCGGATAATAAGCCGCTCCGAAGTGGAGCGCTTCGTCCTCTCCGTAGTCCATCTCCCCCATCTCCCGGGAGAGGATGGCGGAGAACACGTCGTTGGCGGCGTGCAGTATTTCCCGTCGGGAGCGGAAGTTTTTGGAGAGCAGGATCTTCCGCTCCTGTCCCTCCTCCGCCTCCTCATAGGAGACGAAGCGGTGATATTTCTCCAGGAAAATGGTGGGGTCCGCCAGGCGGAAGCGGTAGATGCTCTGCTTCACGTCCCCCACAGTGAAAAGGTTCTCTCCCCGGCGGGAGACGGAGCGGAAAATGGCGTTTTGCACCTCGTTGGTATCCTGATACTCGTCGACCATGATCTCGCGGTAGCGCTCCGACACGGTGCGCGCCAGCTGCGCCGGTCCGCCGTCCTCTCCTACGAGCAGGCGGAGCGCCTCGTGCTCCTGGTCGGAGAAATCCGCGACGTTCCGCCGCCGTTTCTCG
>JAFUGI010000057.1 GCA_017469475.1 Oscillibacter sp.
ACCCCGAGACCGGGACGTTTGGCCGCTCCCTCTGTGATTTCTCACAGGGAAGCGTTCCGTCTGGTGCTTTCTTTTCGTTACGTTGTTTAATTTACAAGGTACACGCCGCCGACCGGCGGAACATTGCTATTATACCAACCGCGCCTTCATTTGTCAACCGCTTTTTTCATCTTTTTCCCGGTCCAGCGTTCCCGCTTTTCCGGCTGTCCGATGACTTCCGCGGCCTCCATCCGGCCCGCCCGCCAAACAGCTTTCTTAAAATACCAGACTCACCCCCTCTTGTCAAGGGGAAATTTTCCTTTTTTGCAAAAATTTTTGCCGCTCCTCAAGGGGCCACAGCATGTTGTGGTCCCGGCCGCCGAAGGCACAAGTAGAAGTCCATATTTTTTCCATTTTTCATCAGCCCCAGGCCCGCCGGAGCCGCCGTCTTTACGACCTGCCCCGGAGGCCACAGAAGACCCCGCCCCCGCCGCTCGCCGAAAAAACCCTCTCCGCGAGCTTTCACCCGCGGAGAGGGGGGGAAGTGCCGGGTCTTACTTGAGCCGCACGGCGTCGAAGGTCTTTTCCACCTCCGCGTCCGGCGGAGCGGTGGCAAGGCTCACCACCACGATGGCCACGGAGGCCACGATGAAGGCCGGCAGCAGCTCGTACACCGCCAGGACGCCGCCCATGGGGGCGATGACGTACTTCCACACGAAGACCATCACGCCGCCGGCGATCATGCCGGCCAGGGCGCCCCACTTGTTGGACCGCTTCCAGAACAGGGCGAAGAGCACTGTGGGCCCGAAGGCTGCGCCGAAGCCCGCCCAGGCGAAGGACACCACCCGGAACACGCTGCTGTTGGGGTCCCAGGCCAGGAACACGGCCACGACGGCGATAGCGATGACGGTGAGCCGGGCCACCAGCATGGAGGTCTTGGTACTCAGCTTCACGTGGAAGAAGCCCTGCATCAGGTCCTGAGAGACGCTGGAGGCGGCAGCCAGGAGCTGGGAGTCAGCGGTGGACATGGTGGCGGCCAGGATGCCTGCCAAAATCACGCCCGCCACCAGGGCCAGCACGATGCCGTGCCGGCTCATGAGGCCCGCCATCTGGATGATGATGGTCTCAGAGTCGGAGGAGGTGGCGAGGAAAGGCACCTTCCCCGCGACGGACACGCTGTAGCCGATGATGCCGATGAACACGGCGATGGCCATGGACAGTACCACCCACACGGAGGCGATGCGCCGGGAGGTCGTCAGCTTCTCCTCATCCTCGATGGCCATGAAGCGCAGCAGGATGTGGGGCATGCCGAAGTAGCCCAGGCCCCAGGCCAGGGTGGACACGATGGGGAAGGGACCGAAGGAGGCGGCGGTGCCGGAGGCAGCGTCGTACCCCTGGGTCAGGTGGAGGTAGCCGGGCAGGGCCCGGGCGTTTTCCATAACGGTGTCCAGTCCGCCGGCCTGCTGGATGCCGAAGATCACCACCACCACCAGGGCGATGGACATGAAGATGCTCTGGATCAGGTCGGTGGTGGAAACGGCCATGAAGCCGCCCATAACGGTGTAGGCGATGATGATGACGGCGCCCACAATCATGGCCATGTGGTAGTCCACGCCGAAGAGGCTGTTGAAGAGGGTGCCCACCGCCTTGAAGCCGGAGGCGGTGTAGGGGATGAAGAAGATCAGGATCACCAGAGCCGCAATGCAGGAGAGGGCGTTCTTCTCATCCCGGTAGCGCAGGGAGAAGAACTCCGGCAAGGTGATGGCCCCCAGGGTCGCGGAGTAGCGGCGGATGCGCCGGGCCACGATGAGCCAGTTCAAATAGGTGCCCACGGCCAGGCCGATGGCGGTCCAGCCCACCTCCGCCACGCCGCAGAGGTACGCAAGGCCGGGCAGGCCCATGAGCAGATAGCTGCTCATGTCGCTGGCCTCGGCGCTCATTGCGGTGACGATGGGGCCCAGCTTGCGGCCGCCCAGAAAGAACTCGCCGGAGTTTTCGCCGCTTCCCTTGCGGCTGAAGTAGACGCCCACGAACACCATGGCCATCAGATAGACCACGATGGTGGCGACGATCAGAAATTGCGCGCTTGTCATATGGTATGTTCCCCTTCCTAAATACTCGATGGGTGGTATCATACCACACTTTATACCAGAATGAAATACAGAACGCCGTATAGAATACAGTCTATACGGCGCTTGCAAATTATCAGATTTTTCTCTGGTATATCGTTATTTTTTCGCTGTACGATATTTGAGAACTCCCTTATGACGGAAAAATAAAATCTCATGTATCCGCCGCCGGGGCGCGGTAGCTGGCCAGGAACATGGGGGTCACGCTGTCGCTGTAGGCGACCAGGGAGTACTCCCCACCGGAGAGGCACCAGTCGTACATCAGCGCCCGCTCCCACATGGCGTAGGCCTTGACGATCTCGTTGGCGGTGCGGTCGGCGCGCAGCTCCCCCGCCGCCTGTCCCCGGGCCACGATGCGGCGCAGGAGCTTGAAATAGGTGCGGTTCCGGTCCAGCAGGTGCTTCTCTCCCCGGGCCAGCAGCTGGGTGGCCAGGAGCCGGGCCAGCAGGTCCAGGGAGATACCGCCGTCGATCATGGCAAAGAGCTCGTGATTCAGGTAGATCAGCTGGTCCGTGGCGCTCAGGTCCGGGTCCATGGTCTCCTGGAGCTCCTCGTACTTTTCGTCGAACACGTAGGCCAGGGTGCCGAGCAGGGCGTCCTTGCCGTCAAAATAGTGGTAGAAGGAGCCCTTGGAGGTCTCGGACTCGAAGACGATGTCCTCCACCGTGGTGGCCTCGTAGCCCTGCTCATAAAAGAGCTTCCAGGCCGCCGAGATGATCCGGCCCCGGGTGTTCCGGGCGTTTTTTCTTGGCATGGCGCGCTTCCCCCTCTCCGAACGCCGCCCCGTGTCCCGGCGGGCGCCCTGTCATCAGGATACCACAGCCGGCGAAAAAAGGCAAAGACTTTGCCGCCCGTTCCGGCGACTTGTTCAGGTGACATAAAATTTTTGAAACTGCCCAAAAGGGACTGGCGCGGCGGCGGGAAGTATGCTACAATGTTTCTACTTATATGCTGAACAGGAGGCGAGGCCCGTGCGCTTTTGGAAAATGAACGGCGCGGGGAACGATTTCATCATCCTCAACAACCTGACGGAGCATCTGCCCGCGGAGGAGCTGCCCGCCATCGCCCGGACGCTGTGCGAGCGGCACCTCTCCATCGGGGCGGATGGGCTGATGGTGGTGGACGCCCCCACGGAGGGCGGCGACTACCGGATGCGCTTTTTCAACTCCGACGGCAGCGTGGGCGAGATGTGCGGCAACGGTGCCCGGTGCATCTGCCGGTACGGCTATGAGACCGGCCTTGCCGGCGAGACCCAGACGGTGGAGACCACCGCCGGCATCGTGACGGGCCGGCGCATCGACGCCCGGCGCTACCGGGTGCGGCTCAACGACCCCACCACCGTCCGACTGGACGCGGCGGTGGTGGTGGACGGCGTGACCTACCCCTGCTCCTACGTGGAGCTGGGGGACCCGGGCCTTCCCCACGCGGTGGTGCCCTACCACGATCTGCGCCACGCGGAGGAGCACGCCCTGCGGGAGCTGGGGCGCAAGCTCCGCTGGCACCCCGCCTTCCCCAAGGGGGCCAACGTGAACTTTTACGAGCTCATCGGGGAGGACACCGTCTATGAGCGCACCTTTGAGCGGGGGGTGGAGGATTTCACCTACGCCTGCGGCACCGGCACCGGGTCCACCGTGGCGGTGCTGACTCTGCGGGGCAAGGTGTCCGGCCGCCAGGTGGCCGTGGACATGACCGGCGGGCGGCTCCTCATCGACGCGGAGCGCCAGGGCTCCCGCATCACGGCCCTGTATCTCACAGGGCCCACCAACATCGTTGCCAAGGGCGAGGTCACGGACGAGGACCTGTCCCTTGCAAGATCTGTGTGAGTGAAACAAGTAGGAGGGAACCATATGGAAGCAAAATCTGTGGCAAAGAATTACCGATTCATGATCATCATGCTGGCAGCCATGGTGATCGGCGCCATCGTGGGCGCGCTGGCGCCGGGCTTTGGCAACAGCATCGCGTTTCTCGGCAGCATCTTCATCAACCTCATGTTCTGCATCGTGGTGCCCATGGTGTTCGCGTCCATCGCCGGCGCCGTGGCCAACATGAAAAACCGCCGCCGGGCGGGCAAGATCATGGGCGTCACCGTGGCCACCTTTGTCATCACCGGCGCCATCGCCGCAGTGATCTACTTCATCCTGGTGCAGATCTTCCCGCCGGTCACCGCCGCGTGGACGGAAATCCCCGCCGAGGAGATGGGCGAGTACGCCACCATGACTCAGATGATCGTGAACATCTTCACCGCCAGCGACTTTGTGGGTCTTCTGACCCGCCGGGCCATGCTGCCGCTCATCGTGTTCTCCCTGCTCTTCGGCTTTGCGGTGAACCTGAGCGGTGAGGCGGGCGCCCCGGTGGCCAAGCTCCTGGAGAGCCTGACCGCCGTGATGCTCAAGCTGGTGCAGCTCGTCACCTACTACGCGCCCATCGCCTTCTTTGCCATCTTCGCCGACCTGGTGGCGACCTACGGGCCCCAGCTGGTCACCGGCAGCTACGGCCGGGCCCTGGCGCTGTACTATCCCGTCTGCTTCATCTACATCTTCACGGCCTGGCCCCTCTTCGCCTGGTTCGGCGGCGGGAAGGACGGCATCCGCGTCATGCTCCAGCACATTGCCAAGCCCGCCATCGTCTCTCTCGGCACCTGCTCCTCTGTCGCCACCATCCCCACCAACATGGAGGCCGCGGCGGACACCGGCATCTCCAAGGACATCAGCGACATCGTGCTGCCCCTGGGCGCCACCATGCACATGGATGGGTCCTGCTTCTCCTGCGTTTTGAAGGTGGCCTTTGTGCTGGGCGTTTTCGGCACCCCCATGGGCTTTGACAAGCTGATTCCCGTGGTGCTGGTGGCGGTGCTGTCCTCCGTGGGCATGAGCGGCGTGCCCGGCGGCGGCTACATCGGTGAGTACATCATCTGCTCCATCTTCTTCCCCCAGCAGATGGAGCTGGCCTTCCCCATCCTGGTGGCCATCGGCAACCTGGTGGACCCCCCGGCCACCATGATTAACGCCGCCGGCGACTATGTGGTGTCCTTCATCGTCTCCCGCTTCGTGGACGGCAAGGACTGGCTGCAAAAGGCCCTGGCAGAGAAGCGGTGAGCCCGGGCGAAGGGCAGAGCAGAGGAGGCGTCCTCACGGGGGAAATGCCCCGCACAAGAGGCGGCTTCCTGCGGGAACTGTCCGCGCATAGGCAGCTTTCTGACAAAAGAGCGTTATTTTCCCAAGCGCCCGCCGGAGCATCCGGCGGGCGCCCTTTTTTCCATCGGGAGCAGCGCCCCTTTGCGCGGACCGGCTGGGGGTGGGCCCGCCGCTCTCCATCGACAAGCGCCCCGCCCTTATGTAAAAATAAACCGGAGGTTTCAAAAACGGCCGCGGAATGAAACGATCCCTCCATCGGAAAACCGGCCTTTTCGGAGTATACTATCCTCAAACGCAAAACATCGTTCGCATTTGAGAGCTCGCGCTCATCCCGGCGGGCGTTCGTGAGCGGAT
>JAFUGI010000058.1 GCA_017469475.1 Oscillibacter sp.
GGCGCCGCCCCTCGGGGCCGCAGGGCCCACCACGCTGCCAGCACCAGCGCCGCCGCCGCGGCGAGAAAGCACAGCCTTTGCCGCATACGTTCCTCCCCTCCGGCCCCGGGGGGCCGTTTTTTTCAGTATACCCCAGGGCGGCGATCCGCCGCAAGGCCCCGCCGGGGGAAATCGGTCGGATCGCCCCGGCGGACAGCGCTTGAACCGGGAAAAAAGTTGTGCTATACTGACTTTATTATGGACTGATTTCGGAACATTTCGGGCGGCGCTCTCCGGCGGCCGCCTTGGGAGGCACTATGGCAGGAAAAAAACAGGACTACGGCAATGAGAGCATCTCCTCACTGAAGGGGGCGGACCGGGTGCGCAAGCGCCCCGGCGTCATCTTCGGCTCCGACGGACTGGACGGCTGCGAGCACGCCGTTTTCGAGATCCTCTCCAACTCCATCGACGAGGCCCGGGAGGGGCACGGCCGCGTCATCACCGTGACCCGCTTCGCCGACCGCTCCATCCAGGTGGAGGACGCGGGCCGGGGCTGCCCCGTGGACTGGAACGAGAAGGAGGGGCGCTACAACTGGGAGCTGGTGTACTGCGAGCTGTACGCCGGCGGCAAGTACGACAACGCCTCCGGCGACAACTACGAGTACTCCCTGGGCCTCAACGGCCTGGGCGCCTGCGCCACCCAGTACGCCTCCCGCTACATGGACGTGACCGTCTGGCGGGACGGGCTGGAGTACCGGCTCCACTTTGAGCGGGGCGAGATCGTGGGGGAGCTGGAGAAGACCCCCCTGCCCAAAAACCAGGCCCGAAAGACCGGCACCCGGACCCGGTGGCTGCCGGATCTGGACGTGTTCACGGACATCGCCATCCCCACGGAGTATTTCGCGGACGTGATGAAACGCCAGGCGGTGGTGAACGCGGGCATCACCTTCCGCCTGCTGGACGAGACGGCGCCGGGCCAGTTCGAGACCACGGAATTTTTGTACGAGAACGGCATCGTGGACTACGTCGCGGAGCTTGCGGGGGAGGGGAGCCTGACGACCCCCGTCTTCTGGCAGGCGGAAAAGCGGGGCCGGGACCGGGAGGATAAGCCGGAGTACAAGGTGAAGCTCTCCGCCGCCTGCTGCTTTTCCAACAAGGTCAACGTCATCGAGCACTACCACAACTCCTCCTGGCTGGAGCACGGCGGCAGCCCCGAAAAGGCCGCCAAGACCGCCTTCGTCTCCGCCATCGACAAGTATCTGCGGGAGCAGAACAAGTACCAGAAAAACGAGAGCCGCATCACCTGGGACGATGTGGAGGACTGCCTGGTGCTGGTGTCCAACAACTTCTCCACCCAGACCTCCTATGAGAACCAGACGAAAAAGTCCATCACCAACAAGTTCGTCCGGGAGGCCATGACGGAGTTCCTCCGCTCCAACCTGGAGATCTACTTCATCGAAAACCACTTCGACGCGGAGAAGATCGCCGAGCAGGTGCTCATCAACAAGCGCAGCCGGGAGAGCGCGGAGAAGCAGCGGCTGAACATCAAGAAAAAGCTCTCCGGCAATATCGACATCGCCAACCGGGTCCAGAAGTTCGTAGACTGCCGGTCCCGGGACCCGGAAAAGCGGGAGATCTACATCGTGGAGGGCGACAGCGCCCTGGGCAGCGTCAAGCTCAGCCGGGATGCGGAGTATCAGGGCATCATGCCCGTGCGGGGCAAGATCCTCAACTGCCTGAAGGCGGACTACGCCCGCATCTTCAAAAGCGAGATCATCACGGACCTGATCCGGGTGCTGGGCTGCGGCGTGGAGGTGACGGGCAAGCACGTGAAGGACCTGGCGGCCTTTGACCTGGGGAACCTGCGGTGGAACAAGGTGGTCATCTGCACCGATGGCGACGTGGACGGCTTCCAGATCCGCACATTGATCCTGACCATGCTCTACCGCCTGACCCCCACCCTCATTCGGGAGGGGTACGTCTACATCGCGGAGACCCCCCTCTTTGAGATCAACTGCGGGGAAAAGACCTGGTTTGCCTACTCCGACAAAGAGAAAAACGACATTTTGAAGGACCTGGAGGGGAAGAAGGTCAAGATCGACCGCTCCAAGGGCCTGGGCGAAAACGACCCGGACATGATGTGGCTGACCACCATGAACCCGGAGACCCGGCGGCTCATCCGGGTCATGCCGGAGGACGTGGAGCGGACGGCGGCGGTGTTCGACCTGCTGCTGGGGGACAATCTCCAGGGCCGCAAGGACCACATTGCGGAAAACGGGTATCAGTACCTGGAAATGATCGACGTGTCGTAACGGGGCGGCTTTGAAAAAGCCGGGAAAGGGCGCCTTGACCGGCTTTATAAAGCTGGTGGGAAAGGCACCGACCCGGTGCGGGGGTGCGCCTGTCCCCAGGCGTGGGGGATGCACCGCTGACCAGCGGTGCGGAGAAATGCGGCGCTTCGCCGCAGGAATGCGCCCCCCCATTCTCTTTTGTCTTGCCAAAAGAGAACCCTCCAGAGGGGCTTCTCTTGCCGCTTCGCGGCAATTCACCTTCTGCGCCGCGCCCGGTGGAAGAGAAAAGCGCCTGGGTCCAGCCTTACGGCTGGACAAATACGGGAGTGGCCGAAACCGGTGCGGTGAAGACCTAGCAGCCTTCATCCGACTGCGCTATACCGTGGCAAAATATCCAACCCTTATGCCGCAACTTGGGGGCGTGGCAGCGTCTTTCCGATGGTCACTGAACCATCCCTGCTCCTACTCCCGCTACCGCTCCCTTTGCTATTAACGCAGAGGCCCCTTCCCTTTGGGTGAGTTTCCAAAGGGAAAGCGGCGAAGCGCCGCCTGTGGCGGATGCAGCGAGCCGCTTTCGAGGAAGTGGCGCGATTGGCGGCCCCACCAAGGGGCCGGGAATCGCAATGCCACGACGGTGAAAGGGCCGCAGCCCTTCCTTTGGCCGTTTTAAGGTGGGGTCCAGGGGCGGGAAATTCGGAATCCCGCCCCTGGTGCCTCTTTCTCCACGGCCACCGCGCTCTTTCTCCGCACTCGGAGAAAGAGGGGGGTGGAGGCTGTTCGACCACCATGGTCGAGTTTTTCCACCAGCTTTTGAAGCTGGACAGGGCATTCTGCGGTGAACCACCGCACTTTCAGGCGCCGTTGATAACGGCGCATTTCTCCCGGCTTTGGAAAAGCCGAGGCCCCTCTGTGCCTGGGGCCAGGCGCTTTCCCGCCGGCTTGCGAAGCCGGCACCCCCGCGCCCGGGGTCGGGCACACCCCCCGCACCGCTGGTCGGCGGTGCATTCCTGCGGTGAATCACCGCATCCCCTGCCCCATAGGGGCAGCAAAGGAGACGAACCTATGCCGAAGAAAAAACAGCCGGCGGAGAACCGGCCCAAGGTCAACAACCCCAACGTCATGGGCCTTCGGGCCGCCGTGGTGGAGCAGCCCATCACCACCACGCTGGAGACCAACTACATGCCCTACGCCATGAGCGTCATCGTCTCCCGGGCCATCCCGGAGATCGACGGGTTCAAGCCCTCCCACCGGAAGCTCCTCTACACCATGTACAAGATGGGCCTGCTCTCCGGCGGGCGGACCAAGTCCGCCAACATCGTGGGCCAGACCATGCGCCTGAACCCCCACGGCGACGCCGCCATTTACGACACCATGGTCCGCCTCTCCCGGGGGTACGGCGCCCTTTTGACCCCCTTTGTGGATTCCAAGGGCAATTTCGGCAAATGCTACTCCCGGGATATGTCCTGGGCTGCTCCCCGGTACACGGAGGCCAAGCTCACCGCCATCTGCGCCGAGCTCTTCCGGGACATCGACTCCGACACCGTGGACTTTGTGGACAACTACGACGCCACCATGACCGAGCCCACCCTCCTGCCCACCACCTTCCCCAACATCCTGGTGTCCGCCAACAGCGGCATCGCCGTGGGCATGGCCTCCCAGTTCTGCGGCTTCAACCTGAAAGAGGTCTGCGAGACGGAGATCGCCTATCTGAAAAACCCCGCCTGCGACCTGACGGAAACCCTGCTGGCCCCGGACTTTCCCACCGGCGGCGAGCTTTTATGGGACGCCGCCGCCCTGCGGGAGATCTACGAGACCGGCCGGGGCAGCGTCCGGGTGCGGGCCCGGTGGCGGTACGTGAAGGCGGAGAACCTGATCGAAATTTACGAGATCCCCTACTCCACCACGGTGGAGGCCATTTTGGACAAGGTGGCCGAGCTCATCAAGGCCGGCAAGGCCAAGGAGATCGCCGACATGCGGGACGAGACGGACCTCTCCGGCCTGAAGCTCGCCATCGACCTGAAGCGGGGCACCGACCCGGACAAGCTCATGGCCCGCCTCTTCAAGCAGACCCCCCTGGAGGACGCCTTCTCCTGCAACTTCAACGTGCTCATCGCCGGGAGCCCCCGGGTCCTGGGCGTGCGCCAGATCTTAGAGGAGTGGACGGCCTGGCGGACGGAGTCCGTCCGACGGCGGATCTACTTCGTTTTGAAAAAGCGCAAGGACAAGCTGCACCTTTTGAAGGGGCTCAAGCGCATCCTGCTGGACATCGACAAGGCCATCCGCATTATCCGGGAGACGGAGGAGGAAGCCGAGGTCATCCCCAATCTGATGATCGGCTTCGGCATCGACCAGATCCAGGCGGAGTTCGTGGCGGAGATCAAGCTGCGCAACATCAATAAGGAGTATATCCTCAAGCGGGTCAACGAGACCGCCGCCCTCCAGGACGAGATCGAAGATCTGGAGGACACCCTGAAAAGCCCCCAGCGGGTAAAAAAGCTCATCATCGACGAGCTGACGGCGGACGCCAAAAAGTACGGCGAGCCCCGCCGCACCGCCATTTTGTACGAGTACGAGAGCGCCGCCGCGGCGGAGGAGCCGCCGGCGGAGGAGTACCCCGTCCACGTGTTCCTCTCCCGGGAAGGGTATTTCAAAAAGATCACCCCCCAGTCCCTGCGGATGAACAGCGAGCAGAAGTTCAAGGAGGGGGACGGCCTGCGCCAGAGCTTCGAGACCACCTCCGGCGCGGAGATCATGTTCTTCACCGACCGGTGCCAGGTCTACAAGACCCGCCTCACCGAGTTCGACGACGCCAAGGCCAGCGTCCTGGGAGACTATCTCCCCGGCAAGCTGGGCATGGACGCCGGGGAGAGCGTGGTCTACGCCGTGCTGCCCGGGGACTACTCCGGCCACCTGCTGTTCTTCTTCGCCAACGGCAAGGCGGCCCGCGTCGCCCTGACCGCCTACCAGACCACCTCCAACCGCCGCAAGCTGACGGGGGCCTACTCCGACAAGGCGCCTCTTGCCTGCATCTGCCGGCTGGACGGGGACCGGGAGCTGGCGGTATACTCCACGGAGCCCCGCTGCCTGATCTTCCACACGGCGCTCCTGGCCCCCAAGACCACCCGCTCCTCCCAGGGCGTGGCGGTGATGAACCTGAAACCCAAATACCGGCTGGAGACCGCTTGCCCGGTGGAGGAGACGGCCATCGCCAACGTGAGCCGCTACCGGGTCCGCTCCGTCCCCGCCGCCGGCGCCCTGCTGCGCCAGGAGGATTCGGAGGAGCAGCAGCTGACCCTGTAAGGGGCGTCGCCGAGGCAGAGCGCCGCTCCACGCGCCGCCGGGGGACCGGCGGCGCCGTTTCCCGGCGGAGGCAGCCCTGTTTTTCCGGAGGCACTATGAACGCTGCACTGAAAAAATACGCCGTCATCACCCTGGGGTCCCTGCTCTACGCCCTGGCCTACGACGCCTTTTTCGCCGCCGGCCAGGCGGCCATGGCCGGCGTCACGGGCCTGGGGCAGATCCTCCACCGTCTTTTCCCCGTCCTGCCGGTGGGCACGGTGGTGATCCTTTTGAACCTGCCGCTGTTTTTCGCCGGCTGGCGCCTCATCGGGCGGGAGCTGCTGCTCTCCTCCCTCTACTCCATGGCCCTCAGCTCCCTGGCCATCGACGCCCTCTCTGCCCTGGCGGACTTCCCCGCGCTGGAGCCGCTGCTCTCCGCCCTTTGCGGCGGGGCGCTGATGGGTCTCGGCCTGGGGCTGGTCTTCTCCCAGGGGGCCACCACCGGCGGCACGGACATCGCCGCCCGGCTTTTGAAGCTGCGCCTGCCCTGGCTCCCCATGGGGGCGCTGACCCTGGTGCCGGACGGACTGGTGCTGGCCCTGGCGGCGGTGGTCCTGGGCCGGATCGAGGCGGTGCTGTGCGGGGCGGTGGCGCTGTTCGTGTCCTCCCGGACGCTGGACGCCGTGCTCTACGGGCTGGACACCGCCAAGGCGGCCTTCATCATCTCCGACCGGTGGGAGGAGCTGAACCAGGCCCTTTTGACCCGGCAGGGCCGGGGCGTCACCGTGCTCCGCGGGTCCGGCGGCTACACCGCCCGGGAAAAGCACGTGCTGCTGGTGGCCTTCCGCCAGCGGGAGATCGTGGACATCCGCCACATCGTCCGGGATCTGGACCCGGGGGCCTTTATGATCGTTTGCAGCGCCTGGGAGGTCCTGGGCGAGGGATTTGGAGACGTGCGGAAGGAGGCGCTTTGAATGACATTCGACACCGTGCAAAAGCAGCTGGAGGACCGGGGCTTCACCGTTCGGACCTTCGCAAGCGGCGCCGAGGCGGCGGCCTATCTCAACGAGGCTGTGGACGGCGTGCGCGTTGGCATCGGCGGGTCCGTGACGGTCCGGGAGCTGGGCCTTTTCGAAAGCCTCTCCACCCACAACACCGTCCACTGGCACTGGACCGGCGGCGAGGGGGAGCGGACCGCCGCCATGAGCGGCGACGTGTACCTCACCTCCGTCAACGCCCTGGCGGAGACGGGGGAGCTCATCAACATCGACGGCTCCGGCAACCGGGTGGCCGCCACCCTCTTCGGCCACCGGCGGGTGTACTTCCTGGTGGGGCAGAACAAGCTGGCCCCCACCTATGAGGCGGCCCTCTGGCGGGCCCGGAACATCGCCGCGCCGAAAAACGCCCAGCGCCTGGGGGCCAGGACCCCCTGCGCCGCCAAGGGCGACCGGTGCTATGACTGCAAGAGCCCCGGCCGCATCTGCCGGGGGCTGGTGGTGCTGTGGGAGCCCATGCTGGGCACGGATATGGAGGTCCTGCTCATCAAGGAGGACCTGGGCTACTGAGGCGGCGAGCCGCCAAACAACGGAGAGGAGGCGTTCCCATGAAGCTGCGTCTGCTGGCCCTTTTCCTGGCGCTGTGCCTGCTCACGGGGTGCGCCCCCCTGCTGGAGCGGCGCTATGCCTCGGCGGAGCCCCACAGCAGCAAGTTCTGGGAGAGCGAGGCCGCCGGCACGCTGCGGGCGGAGACCTATCAGGACATCGTGAACGATCTGCTGCTGCTCATCGGCCAGCACACGGAGGGCGCCACGCTGCGCCTGTACAACTTCGGGGACGACCTGGCCGTGGCGGACGCGCTGGAGTCCGCCGCTGTGGAGATCCAGGAGCAGACGCCCCTGGGGGCCTACGCGGTGGAGTACATCACCTCCGCCGCCCAGCCCCAGCGGGGCTATTACGAGGCCAAGCTCCAGATCGGCTACCGCCGGACGGCGGAGCAGCTCCAAGCGGTGGTCAACGCCACTCGGGCGGAGGCGCTGTACAGCCTGCTGGAGGCGGCGCTGGACCGGGGCGACACGGAGCTGGCGGTGCGCATCGGCTACTGGGGACCGGGCAGCCAGGACCTGACGGAGCAGCTCATGGTGCAGCTGCGGGAGGAGCGGGAGCTGACGGAGACCCCCATGTGGCGCGTGAGCTACTATCCCCCGGAGGGGCCGGTGGGCCTGCTGGAATTTGACCTGGACCCGCCGCCCGAGCCGGAGGAGGAGAGCGGCGAGAGCGACGAAGCCCTGCCGGTGGACGGCGAGGCCCTGTCAGAGAACGGGGAAGCCCTGATGGCGGAAGGCAGCGAAGAAGCCGGCGGCGATGGAGCGGAGGCGCCGCTGACCGAGCCCGCCGAAGGGGCGGAGAGCGGGGCGTGACAGCAGCCCCTCCTCGGGAATTTTCCGTTTAGGAAAAATTTTTGGCGCGGGAGTCTTGACAGACGTTTCCACTTTTGCTACAATACTCCCTGTGCTTGCGGGCATAGCTCATCTGGTAGAGCGCCACCTTGCCAAGGTGGAGGTAGCGAGTTCGAGCCTCGTTGCCCGCTCCACGTCGTCGCGGACTGCGTATCGTTCGCGGCGACTTTTTTTGTAAAAAGTCACCGCCCATTCACTCCGTCGCTCCTCCTTTTCGTTCCGCAAACACTCCGTTGGTTTGCGGAACGATTTTTCTATGTCGGAAGATGAGTCCTTTTGTTGCGGAAAAATCCATTATCGCAAAAAGCTGTTCTGATACAGAACGGCTTCCTTTTTTGCCTTTCCGAAGTTCCGGACAGGGCCGAAGCTCCTGCTCCACCCGGAACAGGGGAGGCCGTCCCGCAGGACGGCCTCCCCCTTTGTCAACATGTTCACGTCTTCGGCCCGTGCGCCCGCCGGGCCTTACGGCACCGGGAACTCCCGGATATGCTCCGCCGGAGAATGGTCGAAATACTCCGTCTGGCCGATGGCCCGGCCGTCCGCCTCCGCCTTGAAGGAAAAGGCGTCCGTGTACTCATCGCAGGCGTCGACGGAGGACTTCAGCCCCCGGGCAATGGCGAGGGCCTGCTCATAGCTGACCATATCTCTTCTGATTTCCCGCCAGGCCGCCTCACTGGGGGCCCAGGTACTCGTCCTGGCCGAAGCCCAGGATCAGCAGGAAGATGGGGTTGAAGAAGATCAGCCCCAGGGTGAAGCCGATCCCTCGGCCGAAGGCCCGGGCGATCTTGTACAGCGCCCCGATGGTCAAAATGCAGCTGGCAAGGCCCAGCAGGCTCACCAGCCAGTCCATCCGCCCGGTGCTCTCCACAATACTGGCCAGCACCGCCAGGGCCAGCATCACCCAGAAGTAGACCGCGTCCCAGCAGTCCCGGAACAGGATGTAATCGCTGTACAGGGGGATGAACCCCTTCCAACCGGCCTCCCCCATCTTCCCGAACAGCTTCCAGCGGGCAATGGCCTGCAGCACATACCAGATCACCACCGCCGTCAGCGTCGCGGCAAACGTACCCAGCAAAACGTCCATATCTCCATCTCCCTTTCCAGATCGTTCCCATGCGGACGGCGGTCCGCACTGGTTTCTGTTTCCAGTTTAGCCGCAGCCCCCGTCCCTGTCAACCGGCGCGGGGCGATTTTTTACCTCAGGGGACTGCCCGTGTTTTACACCTGCACCGTCTCGCGGGCGCTCATGGGGCGGCCGTGGGGGATGGGACGCCAGACGCGGCTTCGGTGGAGGAGGGAGACCGCCTGCAGGGGAAGCCAACTGGCCATGAAGAGGGGGAAGAGCCAAACCGTTCCGGCGGCGCAGCCTCCGGTCCGCCGGGCGAGAACGGCGGCCAGGACCGCCAGGGCCCCGTACCCCGCAAGGAGCCCCGCCGCCCCCACGGCAAAACAGGTCCCCAGAGCCCCCTGCTGCCAGGCCCACACCCCCCACAGCACCGCCGGCAGGGGGGAGAGGGCCTGGGCGAAGGGGGCGCAGAGGAAGAGGGCCATGTCCCACCGGCGAAGAGGGCAGGCCCGGGAGGCAAGGAGCGCCGGGAGCCACCGCTCCGCCGCGGACATGATGCCGCTGCACCAGCGCAGCCGCTGGCGCAGGGAGAGGCGCAGCGTCAAGGGCGCCTCGTCGTAGGTCACGGCCTCCGGCACCCAGAGGACCCGCTCGCCCATGGCGGCGCACTGGGCGGCCAGCTCCGCGTCCTCGGCGATGGTCTCCGTGCGCCAGCCCCCCAGGCACTCCAGCACCCGCCGGTGGACGGCGAAGCCCGTGCCCACTAACTTGGCGGACAGGCCCAGATTGGCCCGGGAGCGGTTGAAAAAGGTCTCAAAGAGGGCAAAATACACGGCGCAGCACCCGGCGATGGGCCCGTCGCCGGGGTTTTTCGCCGCCATGCGGCCCTTGGCCGCTCCGGCGCCGGAGAGGAGAGCGTCGTTCATCCGGGCCAGGAAGTCCGGGTGGACCAGGTTGTCCGCGTCGAAGACACAAAAGGCGTCGTACCCCCGGGGGAGGAGCCAGTCCACCGCCTCCCGGAGGGCGTCCCCCTTGCAGGTGACGCGCTCGAAGCAGCGAAAGATCCCGGCCCCCGCCGCCCGGGCGGCGGACTCGGTGTCGTCCGTGCAGTTGTTGGGGATCACGTAGATGTCGAACAGCGGCGCGGGATAGCGCTGGCGGCGCAGGCTCTCCACCGCCGCGGCGATGACCGCCTCCTCGTTCCGGGCGGGGATGAGGCAGGCGAAGCGAGTGCGGGGAGCGCGGCGGGGAATGGGGGCCGGGCGCTTCCAGAAGAGCAGGGCCGTGGCGCCGAACCACAGCCCGAAGAGCTTCAGCCCCAGGGAGAGCACAAGGAGCAGGATCTGCATGGTGTTTTTCCGCCCTTTCCTTTGGGATGCTTTCACGGTAGCAGACAAAGCTTAAGGCCGGGCGGCGGTTTTTCTTAAAGGTTTTTGAAGATTTTCAATTCCCTGCGAAGGATGCCGTCGTATGGGACCAATCTTCGGAAATTCTTAAGAATTTTTCTCTGTTCATCTTAAGGCCGGACTGCTACAATCAGGGGTATCGGCGAAGATTGCCGGCCAACACGACCATCCACGAGGTGACCCCATATGTACAACATCCTGATCTGCGACGACGAGCGGGACATCGTCTCGGCGCTGAAGATCTATCTCTCCGGAGAGGACTACTGCCTCTTCACGGCGGAAAACGGCCGCCAGGCCCTGGACATCGCCGCCCGGCACGAGCTCCATCTGGTGCTGCTGGACATCATGATGCCCCAGCTGGACGGCATCGCCGTCACGGCGGAGCTGCGCCGGCGCAGCAACGTGCCCATCATTCTGCTGACCGCCAAAAGCGAGAGCGGCGACAAGGTGCTGGGCCTGAACGTGGGCGCGGACGACTACATCACCAAGCCCTTCGACCCGGCAGAGGTGGTGGCCCGGGTCCGCTCCCAGCTGCGGCGGTACACCCGCCTGGGCGCCCAGGCCGCGCCGGAGGGGGCCGGGCGCTACACCGTGGGCCCCATCACCCTGGACGAGGAGGCCAAGACCGTGACGCTGGACGGGGAGGGCGTGGCCCTGACCCCCATCGAGTTCAACATCCTGCGCCTGCTCATCCGCCACCCGGGGCGCATCTACTCCTCCGCCCAGATTTACGAGCTGGTGTGGAAGGAGAACGCCCTGGGGGCGGAGACATCCGTTTCGGTCCACATCCGCCACCTGCGGCAAAAGCTGGAGATCGACCCCTCGGAGCCCCGCTACTTAAAGGTGGTGTGGGGCCTGGGATACAAAATGGAGGATACCCGCCATGAAGCACGCTGACTGGGCCTGCCGGTTCTGGGTCAAGGCCGGGGCATTCCTGCTGGCCGTGGCCCTGGTGCCGGCCATGCTGATCTGGGGCGCGGCGGCAGTGACCGCCTACGCCAACGGCTGGTGGGCGGGGACGGCGGACCTGTACCAGACGGACCTGGTCCGCTCCGCCGTCCAGGAGCGGATGTACCTGGTGGCGGACGCGTACAGCGCCTTTGGCCCGGAAGGCGAGCTGTGGGACGATCTGACCGACTCCGCCGCCACCAACTACCGCTTCACCCTCTATGATACCGGCGGCGCCGCGCTCTTTTCCAACATCGCACCGGGGGATCACCTCCTCTGG
This sequence comes from Oscillibacter sp., assembly GCA_017469475.1. Lineage (GTDB taxonomy): Bacteria > Bacillota > Clostridia > Oscillospirales > Oscillospiraceae > Oscillibacter. The sequence continues at coordinate 11,705 of JAFUGI010000058.1, forward strand.
GACCTCTCGGTGCGCTGGGACTGGGACGAGGGCGATACCGCGGCGGGCTTTTCCATCGAGAGCGCCGTGGCGGAGGAGCTGACGGTCCAGGACGGCATCTTCTGGGCGGCGGGCCTGGCAGAACGGCTCTTTGCCCTGCACCGCCGCGCCCCGTGGCTCCTGGCCCTGGGGGCGGCGGCGGAGCTCGGGCTCCTCATCTACCTTGCCCGCGCCGCCGGGCGGCGCAGCGGGGCGGAGGGGGTCTATCCCGGCTGGCAGGAGCGCATCCCCCTGGATGTGTACCTGTGCCTGGACCTGGTCTTGTTCTCCCTGCTGGTCCTCATGGCCCAGGAGGTGCTCCACATAGCGCCCTTTTCCGCCCTCCCCCTCTACGCCGGCAGTCTGCTGGCCGTGGGGACGGCCGCCGCCGCGGCGGCCCTGGGGGCGTGGATGACCGTGTGTACCCGGCTGAAGCTGGGCCGGTGGTGGCAAAATACCCTGTGCTGTCACGTTCTGCGCGGGTGCCTGCGGGTGCTGCGGTGGGCGTGGCGGACGGTGGGCGCCCTGTGCCGGGGCGTACTGCGGGGCGCGGCGGCCATTCCCCTGGTGTGGAAAACGGCGGCGGCGCTGCTGCTGCTGTCCCTTGCGGAGCTGTGGGCCATCGCGGCCTTCCGCTACGATGCGGACGCCCTGTTCGTCTGCTGGTTTCTGGAAAAGCTCCTGGTCCTCCCCACGGTCCTTTACATCGCCCTGACCATGCGCCGCCTCCAGCGGGCGGGGGAGGCCCTGGCCGCCGGGGACCTGGATGCCAAGGTGGAGACCCGCTGGATGTTCCGGGACTTTGAGCGCCACGGGGAAAACCTCAACGCCATCTCCGCCGGCATGGCGGCGGCAGTGGAGCGGCAGCTGAAAAGCGAACGGCTGAAAACGGAGCTCATCACCAACGTGTCCCACGACATCAAGACCCCCCTCACCAGCATCATCAACTACGTGGACCTGCTGCGCCGGGACACGGAGGGGACCCACACGGCGGAGTATCTGGCGGTGCTGGACCGCCAGTCCCAAAAGCTCAAGCACCTGACGGAGGGACTGGTGGAGATGTCCAAGGCGTCCACCGGGAACCTGCCGGTGAACGCCCAGCGGCGGGACATCGGGGAGCTGCTGCTCCAGGCGGTGGGGGAGTACAGCGAGCGGCTGGAGGCGGCGGGGCTGGACACGGTGCTGACCCTGCCGGAGGACCGGCGCAGCGGCACGGCCTCCGCCCTGTGCGCCCGGGTGGACGGCACCCTGCTGTGGCGGGTCCTGGACAACCTCTTCTCCAACGCCTGCAAATACGCCCAGAGCGGCACCCGGTTCTACATCGACGCCTGGGAGCAGGCAGGCCGGGTAGTCCTGACCTTCAAAAACATCTCCCGGGAGCGGCTGAACGTGCCGGTGGAGGAGCTGCTGGAGCGCTTCGTCCGGGGGGACAGCGCCCGGGGCGGCGAGGGCAGCGGCCTGGGGCTGAACATCGCCCAGAGCCTGACGGAGCTCCAGGGCGGCACCTTCTCCCTGTCGGTGGACGGGGACCTTTTCAAGGCGGAGCTGACGCTGCCGCTGGCATAGGGGGGGGGAGTGGCGGCTTTTCAAAGCCGGGAAAGGCACCGACTCGGTGCGGGAAGTGCGGTGGTTCACCGCAAAGAACCGCCAGGAACCGGCGGGGGAGCCGGCTTTTCAAAGCTGGTGGAAAAAGCGCACCAGTTTGGTGCGGAGGAATGCGGCAGATTGCCGCAAAGAATGCACCCCCCATTTTCTTTTCGTCTTGCCGAAAAGAAAATGGGCCGTGCACGGTCCAAAAGAAAAGGCGCCAAAAAAGAGCCAACACCC
>JAFUGI010000059.1 GCA_017469475.1 Oscillibacter sp.
CGGGAGCAGCGCCCCTTTGCGCGGACCGGCTGGGGGTGGGCCCACCGATCTCCATCGACAAGCGCCCCGCCCCCGGCAGATACGCCCGGCGGAAGCGCCTGGCCCTGGCAGATACACCCCTCCCCAGGCCAAGGGACTGTGAAAGACGCGCCCGGTCAACACGCCCCGCCCTTTTGCAAAAATAAACCGGAGGTTTCAAAAACGGCCGCGGAATGAAACGATCCCTCCATAGGAAAACCGGCCTTTTCGGAGTATACTATCCTCAAACGCAAAACATCGTTCGCATTTGAGAGCTCGCGCTCATCCCGGCGGGCGTTCGTGAGCGGATAGGGGATCATAGAAGCGCAAGGAGGTCGATGCTATGCAGATCAGCGAACAGATCCGAACCTACCGAAAGGCCGCCAACCTGACCCAGGAGCAGCTTGCGCACGACCTGGGCGTCTCCGCGCCTGCCGTCAGCAAGTGGGAGCGGGGCGCCGCTCTCCCGGATGTCGCCCTGCTTCCCGCCCTGGCAAGGCTTTTGGGCGTCGACCTGAACACGCTCTTTTCCTTTCACGAGACGCTGACGGATGTGGAGGCGGCAGCCTTTTCCCGGGAGCTTGCGCTCCTGTCGCAAAGCGACCCCCACAGGGCCTTTGCCATGGCGGTCCAGAAGCTCCGGGAATACCCCAAAAGCGACAACCTGCTCCTTTCGGCAGCCAACATCTTAAATGCCGCCCTGATTCTCTCTCCCATGGAGGCGGAGAAGAAGCGGCAATACGAGGAGCTGATCCTGCAATGGCTGGAGCGGGCCGCGGAGAGCGCAGACGAGGACATCCGAACCGCCGCCGCCACGGTCCTTCTGGGGAAGGCCATGGAGGCGGGAGACTATGACCGGGCTGAGGCCCTGCTGGAGCGGCTTCCCAAACAGCAATTCGACCGGGCGGCCTATGAGGCGAACATCCTGCTCCATCAGGGAAAGCCCGACGAAGCGGCCGTCCTTCTGGAGAGCCGGCTGCTGCAGGCTCTTTCAAGCGTTCAGACCTATTGCCTGAAGCTCCTCGATGTGGAGCTTGGCTGCGGCCGGCCGGAGAGGGCCCGCCAAATCGGCGCGATCATCGAAAAGATGGTCCCGCTTTTCGGCCTGTGGCAGTATGGCGCCGTTGTTCCCCGCCTGCAGATCGCGCTCCACGAGAAGGACGAGCAGGCAAGCCTCACGGCGGTCCGGGACCTGATGGCGGCGGCAAATACCCCGTGGGTCGCGTCGGCTTCCCCGCTGCTGGACCGCATTGCCCACGGGGCGGTCCAGGACGTGGGGAAGCCGTTTCTCCCGGCCCTGCTCTCGGAACTCAAGGCCGGCCCGGAGTATGACTTTCTCTGGGATCACCCGGCGTTTCAGGCGTTTTTAAAAGAGCTGGAGGAGGCACCCTCTGCCTGACCGCCATTCCACGCTCCGCGCCGCCACGCGCAGCAAAAGGGACCGCCAGAGGCGGTCCCTTTTGCCGTGTGTGTTTTAGGAGGGAGAAAACGCATCGGGTTGGGAGGACCCTTTGCTGATTGTTACGATACCGCAGAATTTTTGCGGAATTATGAGCTTGCTGTGAACAATTTGTAAACCCTGTGCGCCCTGCGAAAGGTTCCCCGCCCCGCAGGGGCCTTCCCGCCAGCCAAAGGCGCAAGGCCCCCTTGTAAAACGGCGCGGGGCGGTGTAAAATAGGTGGGAAATTTCCAATGGGAGGGTTTTTCCATGAAGGATGGATTCATCTCCGTTGCCTGCGGTACGCCCAAGCTGCGCCTGGCGGACTGCCACTATAACGCCGAGCAGACCTTCACCATGATGCGCTCCGCCGACAAGGCCGGCGTGAAGGTACTGGTGCTGCCGGAGCTGGGCCTCACCGGCTACACCTGCGGCGACCTCTTTTATCAGGACACGCTCCTGCGGGGTGCGGAGGAGGCTCTGGCCACCGTGCTGGAGGCCACCCGCCACTTGGAGGTGCTCACGGCGGTGGGCATGCCTCTGCGGGTCCACAACAAACTGTATAATTGCGCGGTCATTATACAGAAAGGAACCATTTTGGGCGTGGTCCCCAAGGCCCATCTGCCCAATTACGGCGAATTTTACGAAAAGCGCCAGTTCGCCCCGGCGCCGGAGGAGGCGGAGTACCTGACCCTGCTGGGCCAGGAGGCGGTGCCCTTCGGCGCGGGCCAGGTGTTCTCCTGCGCCGATCTTCCGGAGCTGACGGTGGGCTTTGAGATCTGCGAGGACCTGTGGGCGCCGGAGCCACCCTCCGTGCGCATGGCCCGGGCGGGGGCCACGGTGATCGGCAACCTCTCCGCCAGCAACGACATCATCGGAAAGGACGCCTACCGCCGCCAGCTGGTCACCATGCAGTCGGCCAAGCTCCTGTGCGGGTACGTGTACTCCAGCGCCGGCGCCGGGGAGTCCACCTCCGACGTGGTATTCGGCGCCCACCAGATGATCGCCGAGAACGGCACCCTCCTCTCCGAGCGCCGGTTCGACGGGGGATTGCTGATCTCGGAGGTGGACGTTCAGCGCCTGGCCTATGAGCGCCGCCGGACCCAGATGCTCCCGGGCGGGGAGGCGGGCGGCCGGTACGCCCGGGACTTCACGCTGACGATCGGCGAGACTCAGCTCACCCGGTATGTCTCTCCCATGCCCTTCGTGCCGGAGGGGAAGGAGGACCGGGACCGGCGCTGCCGGGAGATCTTGCTCATCGCGTCCCTGGGTCTCAAGCAGCGGCTGGAGCTCACCGGGTCCAAAACGGCGGTGGTGGGTCTTTCCGGCGGGCTGGACTCCACGCTGGCCGTGCTCATCACGGGCCTTGCCATGAAGATGCTGGACCGGCCCATGACGGACATCATCGCCGTGACCATGCCCTGCTTCGGCACCACGGACCGCACCCGGAACAACGCCGTCATCCTGGCCGAGCAGATGGGGGCCTCCCTTCGCACGGTGGACATCTCCGCCAGCGTCCGCAGCCACCTGCGGGACATCGGCCACGACATGGCGGACCACTCCGTCACCTACGAAAACGCCCAGGCCCGGGAGCGGACCCAGGTGCTCATGGACATCGCCAACAAGACCGGCGGACTGGTGGTAGGCACCGGGGACCTGAGCGAGCTGGCGTTGGGCTGGTGCACCTACAACGGCGACCACATGAGCATGTACGCCGTGAACTGCTCCATCCCCAAGACCCTGGTGCGCCATCTGGTGGCCTATCTCGCCCGGGACAACGAAAAGCGGGACGAGGCGCTGCGGGAGGTGCTGGAGGACATTTTGGATACCCCCGTCTCCCCGGAGCTGCTGCCCGCCGTCCAGGGGCAGATCAGCCAGCGGACGGAGGACCTGGTGGGGCCCTACGAGCTCCACGACTTCTTCCTGTACTACATGCTCCGCTGGGGCTTCTCGCCCCGGAAGGTGTATCGCTTGGCGGTGTACGCCCTGGGCGAACAGTACAGCCGGGAGGTCATCGCCAAGTGGCTGCGGGTGTTCTACCGCCGGTTCTTCACCCAGCAGTTCAAGCGCAACTGCGTGCCCGACGGGCCCAAGGTGGGGTCCGTGGCCCTGTCCCCCCGGGGAGACTGGCGGATGCCCTCCGACGCCGCCTGGGCCCTGTGGCAGGCGGAGCTGGAGACCATCGGATAACGCGCCGTCCCGGGGCGGTTTTGCCCCGGCAAAGGCGGTCGGGCTTGGACCATGCGCACGCAGGGCTTTGTTTGCAGTCTGAGAGGAGCCTGCGCCCAAAAGGGCGCAGGCTCCTGATTTGTCTTCTCCCTGTTCTTCGCCGGCGCTGGCCCGCGCCGCCTCACTCCTCCAGTTCCAGCACCACGGGGCAGTGGTCGCTGCCCAGGAC
>JAFUGI010000060.1 GCA_017469475.1 Oscillibacter sp.
TCGCAGCCTTCTGCAATCGTCACCCGGTTGCGCCATCCTCACTGGCTGCGGGAGGCCTTTTCCGCGTCGATGGCCAGCACCAGCATCAGGGCGTGGAGGGCGTCCTTCTCCTGCACCACGTCGATGAGGTAGGTGTCCGTCAGGCGGAAGAGCTCCTTGGAGACCGTGGCCACCAGGGCGTCGTTCCCATCCCGGACGGTGTAGTTCCACTCCGTGAAGCTGCCCTCCACCTGCCAACCGTCGCACTCGATGCGGTAGCGGGGTGTGAGGAGATAGAACTCCTTTTGCACGCAGCCGATGTACCGTTCCCGGACGTACAGGTCGAACCGGGGCAGGAAGGTCCACAGCCGCTGGCGGACAGTGGCAATGTGGTCGCCGTACCGGTCCAGGATGTGGAGGCAGTGCCCCCAGGCCAGCTGCCCCTCCACGGTGTAGACGGTCTCGCCGTCCTCGCCGTAAATATCATAGCTGGAAAACCAGGAAAAGAACCGCTGCTTGAAGTAAAGTTTCATTCCCTTACACCTCCTGTCTTCAAATGCTTTTAACTGCTTTGCTGCCTGCGGCGCTCACAGGGTGATGCCCGCCTCCGTTCTGCGCAGGCTCCGGGAGAAGTACACCGCCATGGCCCGGGAGAGGGCGTCGGTATCCCGTAGGCAGGCAAGCTCATAGGCGCTGTGCATGGCCAACTGGGGAAGGCCCACATCCACGCTGGGGACCGACAGGTGGCTGATGCTGATGTTGCCCAGGGTGGACCCGCCAGGAAGGTCCGGCCGGTTGCCGTACCGCTGCACCGGCACGCCGGCCAGGCGGCACACCTCCCCAAACACGGCGGCAGACACAGCGTCGGTGGTGTAGCGCTGGTTGGCGCTGTACTTGAGGACCACCCCGCCGCCCAGCACCGGCGCCTCCGCCGCGTCCGCATACTCCGGATGGGCGGGGTGGACGGCGTGGGCATTGTCCGCCGAGACCAGGAAGCTCTCCGCCAGGGCGGCGCGATGGGCCTCCTCTCCCCGGCCGAGCGCAGCGTCGATCCGCTCCAGCGTGTCCGAAAGCAGGGTGGAGTCCGCCCCCTGGCGGGTGGCGCTGCCCACCTCCTCGTGGTTGAAGACCGCCAGCACCGGCAGGCTCTCCCCCTCCTCCGCCGCCAAAAAGCCGGTCAGGCAGGCGAACACACACTGGAGATCGTCCAGCCGGGGGGCGGCCACGAACTCCTCCTCTGCGCCCACCAGTGTGGCCGGGGCCCGGGGCGTGAGGAACAGGTCCGTGGAGAGGATGTTCTCCTCCCCCACGGCCAGGGTCTGCGCGATGAGGCGGGAGAAGGCCCCCGGCTCCTTTCCCAGGGCGAAGAGAGGCAGAAGGTCCGTCTGGGGCTTGAGGGCTGTTCCTTTGTTCACCTCCCGGTCCATGTGGATGGCGACGCTGGGGATCACCAACAGGTCCCGATCCACATAAACCAGTCGGGTGACAAGGGAATCCCCTTGCCGGACAACAGCCCGTCCCGCCACGGTCAGCGGCCGGTCCAGCCAGCTGCGCCAGATGCCGCCGCCGTAGGGCTCCACCCCCAGGCGCAGGCAGTTCCCAGCGGAGGGGACCTCCTGGCGCACCCGGAAGGTGGGGGAATCGCTGTGCCCCGCCGCCAGGAGAAAGCCCCGCCAGGCGCCCCGGGGCACCCGGAAGGCGATGACGCTGCCCTCCCGCAAAAGATAGTACCGTCCGCCACAGGCAAGGGTCCAGGGCCGCTCCTCCCGCAGGCGCACATACCCCGCCCCCTCCAGGGCCGCGGCCACCTGGGCCGCCGCGTGGTAACAGCTGGGGCTGTTGTTGAGAAATGCCAAAAGTGGATGCCGCTCCATAAACGCTTCCTCCTGTGGGGCGCCGGGCGGCGCCGCTTTTTTCTGCAGTATACACCCATTTCCCGCCGTCTTCAACCACGGATCGCGCCATGGCCGCATCCGCGATTGCGCCGCGGCGGCATCTGTGGTATCATAAATGAAAACCATTCCATTTTTGCGTCTTCGGACGCGGCGCACCCGGGAAATTTGCGGGATCATAAAAAAACCTGATAGAAAAGGAAGTAGCCACATGGACCTTCGATGCATCGCTCTGGATCTGGACCGCACCACACTGGACCGGGAGGGACACCTCTCCCCCGGGAACCGGGCCGCTCTGGAGCACGCCATCGCCAAGGGGGTCCATGTGGTCATCGCCAGCGGCCGGGGCTTTGCCTCCCTGCCCCGGGAGGTGACGGCGGTGCCCGGCATCGAATACGCCGTCACCTCCAACGGCGCCGCCGTGTATCACATCCCTACCGGGAAGCGGCTTTTCAGCCGCTTTCTCACGCCCCGGTCCGTGGAGGACATCCTGCGCCTGGCGGAGGGCTTCGGCGGTGCGCTGGAGGTCTTTGTGGACGGGACGGCCTACGCCGAGGCGGCCTATGTTGCCGACCCGGTGCGCTTTGGGGCCACGGCGGCGGCCATCCCCTATGTCCAGGCCACCCGGACGCCCGTGGAGGACCTGACGGCCTTCCTCCGCGCCCACCGGGATCAGCTGGAGAGTTTGGACCTGGTGGTGGGGCCGGCGGAGGTGCGCCGCCGCCTGTGGGACGCCCTTGCCGCCCTGCCGGACCTCTACCTGACCTCCTCCGTCCCCCAGCTCATCGAGGTCTCCCGCGCCGGCGGGGGAAAGCACACCGGCGTCCGGTACGTGGCAGAGCGCCTGGGCCTGACCCCCGCCCAGATCGCCGCCTTTGGAGATGGGGACAACGACGCAGAGCTTTTGTCCTTCTCCGGCTGCGGCATCGCCGTTGCCAACGCGTCGCCCGCCTGCCTTGCGGCGGCGGACCGCGTCACCGCCCGCCATGACGAGGACGGCGTGGCCCGGGGCATCTATGAGATCCTACACTTATGAGGGTCCTTTCCTTGGTGGAAGGGGCTCCTTTTCCCGGTTTTTCCCACCAAAGCTCCCCCTTTTTGAAAAAATTCCGAAATAGGACAAAAAAGGTCTTGCGTCACAAGATATTGTGTGCTATCATAAAATCGCTTTCGATATTTAGTGTTTTTCCTGGCGCATGACCCCCAGGCGGATCGCGCCGGAGCGAGGGCGGGAGCTTACGAAAAAGAGACGCGGACCACGTCCGCAGGCCATACCGGGAGGGAGCCATTATGACCGTTATCAAGCGAAATGGAACCGAGGTCACCTTTGACCTCAGCAAGATCGTTGATGCCATCACCAAGGCCAACAACAGCGTGGAGGAGAGCACCCGCATGACCCCCATGCAGATCCAGCGCATTGCGGAGTTTGTGGAGCTGAGCTGCCTGAAGATGAACCGCTCCCCCTCTGTGGAGGAGATCCAGGACCTGGTGGAGTATCAGATCATGGCCCACGGCGCCTATGAGGTGGCCAAGAACTATGTGACCTACCGCTATACCCGGTCTCTCGTGCGCAAGAGCAACACCACGGATGAGAAGATCCTCAGCCTCATCGAGTGCTGCAACGAGGAGGCCAAGCAGGAGAACTCCAACAAAAACCCGGTGGTGAACTCCACCCAGCGGGACTACATGGCCGGCGAGGTCTCCCGGGACCTGAGCGAGCGGGTGCTGCTGCCGGCGGACATCGTGGAGGCCCACCGGGAGGGCATCATCCACTTCCACGACACGGATTACTATGCCCAGCACATGCACAACTGCGACCTGGTGAACCTGGAGGACATGCTGCAAAACGGCACCGTTATCACCGGGACTCTCATCGAGCGGCCCCACAGCTTTTCCACCGCCTGCAACATCGCAACGCAGATCATCGCCCAGGTGGCCTCCAACCAGTACGGCGGGCAGTCCATCTCCCTGACCCACCTGGCCCCCTTCGTGGACGTGAGCCGCCAGAAGATCCGCAAGGTGGTGGAGGGTGAGATGGCGGAGATCGGCGCCCATCCCAGCGAGGAGCAGATCTCCAAGATGGTGGAAAACCGCCTGCGGGACGAGATCCGCCGGGGCGTGCAGACCATCCAGTACCAGGTGGTCACCCTCCTCACCACCAACGGACAGGCCCCCTTCGTCACCGTGTTCATGTATCTTGGCGAGGCCCGCAATGAGCAGGAGCGCGCCGACCTGGCCCTCATCATCGAAGAGACGCTGGAGCAGCGCTATGAGGGCGTGAAGAACGAGGAGGGCGTGTGGGTCACGCCGGCCTTCCCCAAGCTCATCTACGTGCTGGAGGAGGACAACATCCACGAGGATTCCAAGTACTGGTACCTCACCAAGCTGGCCGCCAAGTGCACCGCCCGCCGCATGGTGCCCGACTACATCTCCGCCAAGAAGATGCTGGAGCTCAAGGGAGACGTGTACACCTGCATGGGCTGCCGCTCCTTCCTGACGCCGGACCGCTTTACCGACGCGGGCATCGGCAACATTGCCAACGCCAAGAACTACGAGCCGGGCAAGCACAAGTACTACGGCCGGTTCAACCAGGGCGTGGTGACCATCAACCTGCCAGACGTAGCTCTGTCCTCCGGCGGCGACGTGGACAAGTTCTGGAAGATCTTCGACGAGCGGCTGGAGTTGTGCCACCGGGCCCTCCTGTGCCGCCACGAGCGGCTCAAGGGCACCGTGTCGGACGTGGCCCCCATCCTGTGGCAGTACGGTGCCCTGGCCCGGCTGAACAAGGGCGAGACCATAGACAAGCTGCTCTACAACGGCTACTCCACCATCTCCCTGGGCTATGCCGGTCTCTACGAGTGTGTGAAGTACATGACCGGCAAGAGCCACACCGACCCGGAGGCCACCCCCTTCGCCCTGCAGGTCATGGAGACCATGAACGCCGCCTGCCGCAAGTGGAAGGCGGAGAGCAACGTGGACTTCTCCCTGTACGGAACACCTCTGGAGTCCACCACCTACAAGTTTGCCAAGTGCCTCCAGCGCCGCTTCGGCGTCATCGAGGGCATCACCGACAAAGGCTACATCACCAACAGCTACCACGTCCACGTGACGGAGGAGATCAACGCTTTCGACAAGCTCAAGTTCGAGGCCCAGTTCCAGCACCTCTCCCCCGGCGGCGCCATCAGCTATGTGGAGGTGCCGGACATGCAGAACAATCTGGACGCCGTGCTGGAGGTCATGAAGTTCATCTATGACAACATCATCTACGCCGAGCTGAACACCAAGAGCGACTATTGCCAGGTGTGCGGCTGGGACGGCGAGATCCAGATCGCCGAGGAGAACGGCAAGCTGATCTGGAAGTGCCCCCGCTGCGGCAACACCGACCAGAACAAGATGAATGTGGCCCGGCGGACCTGCGGCTACATCGGGACCCAGTTCTGGAACCAGGGCCGCACCCAGGAGATCCGGGATCGGGTGCTGCACCTGTAAGCGCCGCGGCCTTTCGGCCCCGCGACACCAATGGAAAAGAGAGGAGCGCCGACTCCTCTCTTTTTTTCGCCCCTTCCGCCCAACCATGAGCGTCACAAACGCCCGCTGCCCGAAGGGCGGAGCGCCCGTTTTTTGAAGGACCCTTCCGCCCCAAAGGCGCAAGCGCCCCACATCCCCGGGCAGTCAAAAAAAATTTCCGCCGGGTGAAACGATCCCGCGTCCCCGGTCGTATCCCATATGAAAGGCGGTGATGGACAACGTGGGATCTTCACAGCGGACGGGTGAGGAGATCACAGCGCTCTACCACCGCCATGCGGACACGGTCTGGCGCGTGTGCTTCTCCTTTATGAAAAACACCCCGGACACCGAGGACATGGTGCAGGAGACCTTTTTGCAGCTCATCCGGAGCGGACAGCGCTTCGATTCGGAGGAGCATGAAAAGGCGTGGCTGATCGTGGTGGCGTCGAACCTCTGCCGGGACGCCCTCAAGCGCTCCCACCGGCGGGACGTCCCCATGGAGGATGGCATCCCGGCCCCGGAAATGGCTCTGTCCCCTCTGACCGAGGCGGTGCTGGCCCTGCCCGAGGCGTGGAAAACGGCGGTGTATCTCCACTACTACGAGGGGTACAGCGCCAAGGAGATCGCCGCGCTGCTCCACTGTCCCCACGCCACCGTCCGCACCCGTCTCATGCGGGCGCGGCGGCAGCTGAAAACCATGTTAGGCGGTGACTGCCATGAGCTCACATGACCTTCGCGCAGCGTGGGACGCGACGCTGCCCTCTTCCGCGGTCCGTCGGCGCGTGCTGGAGAACATTCTGGCCGCGGCAGCCGCGCCGGAAAGAGAGGAACCACCCATGAAGCGAACCTTTTTCACACGCTCCGCAGCCCTGGCCCTGGCGGCGGCACTGGCCCTGGGAGTGACGGCTCTGGCCGCCTGGCACCTCGCCGCCCACGGCGTCACGGCTCTCGAGGCCCCGGGGCGTACTGCCCAGGAGGTCACCCTGTATGACCTCCCGCCCCTTCCCTTCAACCGGGAGGCATACGCGGCCTACGCCGAGAGCCCCGCCAACGACGGCTCCGCCATCCCCCGGGAGTACACCTACGGCGGCGAGCGGGTCTTCTTCCCCGACGAGGCCGCCTTCACAAAGACCACCGGCGTCCCGATCCCCCACGGGGGGGACCTTTCCCTGACGATCTTCTCCGTGATGGATCAGGAGCCCCTGGTCCACCAGGTCAGTTTCGACGCCACCGCCACACTGGACGGCCGCTCCTGCCGCCTGATGGGCGCCTTTGCGACGGAGGGGATCTTCGGCTACCATTACGGCCAGGAGATGCCAGTCTATGACAGCTTCGAGTACGCCCCGGGGCACCGGGCCTACCTCCTGGAATACCGCAACGAGGAGACCGACGTCCGGCTTTACTGGTTCCTCTTCGCGGAAAGCGGCATTTTCTACCGCATTCCTCTAACCGACGGCACCCAGGTGTATGACCCAGCGCTCACACCGGAGAGCGCGGACATGGACTTTTACAAGGCCGTCATGGCCTCGCTGGCGGTGGAATAGGGAAAAAACGTCCCCGGATGGTAGCCCATCCGGGGACGCTTTCGCTCTTCATCAAGGGTGGCCAAACCAGCTGCGCCAGTCCCACCAGCGGTAGTCTGACGCCGGTTCCTGAGGCAGGGCGGGTGTCTGGGGCTCAGCCGGCTCGTCCTCCGCCGCGCCGTCCCCGTCGGGGAACATCCAGCCCCACCAATGGAGATGCTCCGAGCAGCGCTCCTCCGGCGCCACGGCGGTCTCGTCGGCAGTGCCGGCGGTGCCCTCCTTCAAATAGACGCGGCGCTCCCGCTCCCGGCAGTAGAACCCGGCCACCTCCCCGGAGGTCTCGCACAGCTCCACGGCCACGTGACAGTCGCACCGCTCCGTGGGGGCCGTTCCCGGAGCGAACCACTCCAAAAGCGTCATATTGCCCTGCACGGTCTCGCTGCAAAGGCCCTCCACCGCCAGCTTCCCGCATTTGGTGCAGATGGTGCGGGATTCCAGGGTCCCCGGCCCGTCGAAGGACTGGCGTTCCAGCCCCTCGTGGGCCCGCTGCATCACGGAGCGCCACAGCCACTTGACATAGGCGCTGCTGTCCTGGGGGGAGAAATCGTCATACCCGCTCCAGGCTCCGCACACCAGGGAGGGGGAAAAGCCCACGAACCACAGATCCCGCAGGTCGGAGGTAGTACCGCTCTTGCCGGCCAGGGCCTGTCCCGAAAAGGCGGCGGCAGTGCCGGTGCCGGCGGTCATCACGTCCTCCATGGCCCGGCGCAGCAGGGCGGCGGTGGTCTCGCTGAGGACACGCCGCTGGTGGGGCGTATGCTCCAACAGGACGTGCCCCTCCCGGTCCAGCACACGGGTGTAGCAGTAGGGCTCGCTGTACACACCGCCGTTTGCGATGGCGGCGTAGGCAGCGGTCAGCTCCAGATTGGTGACGCCCCCGTGGGTGCCGCCCAGGGCCAGGGCCTCCACCCGGTCGTCCTCGTCCAGATGGGAAAAGCCAAAGTCCTCCAGGCAGGTCCAGACCGCGTCCATCCCCGCCTCCTGGAAGCACCGCAGCGCCACCGTGTTGGTGGAGGCGGCGATGGCCTTCCGCACGGTGGTGCGCCCGCCGTAGCTGCCGCTGGCGTTGCGGATGGGGGTGCCGTTGGAGTATGTATAGGGGGCGTCGTCGTAAACAGTCGCCAGCGTGACGGCGCCGCTTTCCAGGGCCGCAGCGTATTCGCCCACCACCTTGATGGTGGACCCGGGCTGACGCACGCTGGAGACGGCCCGGTTCCAGGTGAGGCTGGCGGTCTTTTCGCCCCGGCCGCCCACGATGGCCTTCACCGCGCCGGTGGCGCCGTCCAGCAGCACCAGCGTGGCCTGGGCGTCGGTGGCGTAGCGGTCCGTGCGGTCGATCTCCTCCTCGCAGATGGATTGCAGGGCGGTATTCTGGGTGGTCTCGATGGTGAGGCCGCCCCGGTAAATGGCCTGCCAGGCGTCGGTCTCCGAGTAGCCCAGCTCCGCTTGCAGATCCTCCGCTACCTGGGAGATGACGGTATCCTCAAAGTAGGAGAAAATGGGGATCTCACTTCCCGTATCGGTCTCCTGGAGGCGGGCATACACATCGTCCGCCAGGGCGGCGTCATGCTCCTCCTGGGAGATCATGCCCTGCTCCAGCATCCCGGCGAGCACCAGGCGCTGGCGGGATCGGTTCTCCTCCGGATGCTTGAGGGGGTTGAGGGCGGTGGGGCTTTTGGTGATGGCGGCGATGACGGCGGACTCCGACAGCGTCAGGTCGGAGACCTCCTTGCCGAAGTACCGCAGCGCCGCGGTCTGCACCCCCCAGGTGCCGCCGCCCAGGTTGATGGTGTTCAGATAGTTCTCCAAGATCCACGCCTTGGAGGTGCTCTTTTCCAGCCGCACCGCCAGATACTGCTCCTGGAGCTTGCGGGTGATCTTGTCCATAGCGGTGGACTCCTCCGTAAAGGAGGAGAAGACGTTGTTCTTGATGAGCTGCTGTGTGATGGTGCTGGCCCCCTGGGACAAAGACCCGGTGGTCACATCCTGCCACAGGGCCCGGGCGATGCCCCGCAGGTCGATGCCTCCGTGGCGGTAAAACCGCTCGTCCTCAATGGCGATGAAGGCGTTTTGCAGGTGGATGGGGATCTGGTCCAGCGTCACATACACCCGGTTGGACTCTTCCCCCGCCAGGGTCACCATGACCTCGCCAGCGTCATCCAGCACGGCGGTGCGGTAGCCGTGGGGGGAGACACTGACCTCGCTGAGCTCCGGCGCGGAGGCCAGCACATAGGTGAGAAAGCCGAAGGCCGCGCCGCCGACCATGGCCAGCAGCAGCGTCAGCGCCAGAAGGCACCGGCCAAGAGCGCGCCGGTGGCGGGAAATCCAGGAAACATGCGTCATCGGCAACTCCTTTCCTGCGGCAGCGGCCGCAACGCCCGCCGGCACGGACCGACGGCGTGAATCCGGGGCTCAGGCCCCGTTTGCCGAAAACAGTATAGTGGAAGCGGGCGGAAAATGCGTGAAGATACGGTGAATTTTTTGTCTCAATTTGCCCCGAAACGGTTACAGGTTCCCCCAGGGTCTGTAACTTTTTCCCGGGAACTTGTAACCTTTTCGCCCCGCCTCGTCCCGCTGCGGCCCGTCTCAGTAGGCGCTGATGGAGAGAGAGTCGTCATCCGTCCCCTTTTCAATGGAGCGGATCTCCATGGCGTACCGGGTGCCGGGGCCCACGCTCACCTCCACCCGGTCCCCTACCCGGTGACCCAGCAGGGCCTGCCCCACCGGGGACTCCTTGCTGATGAGGCCCTTCAGGGCGTCCTGGCGCAGCGTAGTGACGATTCGCAGCTCCAGTTCCTTTTTCATCAGCTCGTGGTACACCGTCACCTTGTCGAAAAGGCCCACGGTCTCCGCGTCCTGGCGGACCGTGATGACCTTGGCGGTGCGGATCATGCGCTCTAAGTAGCGGATGCGGCTCTCGTTGCGGTTTTTCGCCTGCTTGGCGCACTTATACTCAAAATTCTCGCTCAGGTCCCCGAAGGCCCGGGCGGTCTGCACCTCCTCGATCAGCTGGGGCCGCAGCACCCGGACCCGGTGGTCGATCTCCTCCTGCATCTTGCGGATGTCCACCTCTGTCAGCTCGTCGTACATGGGAGTCCTCCTTCTCTTCCGCAGCGCCGGAGCGCTGGAAAAACTTGCATTTGCAAAATAGTTACAAATTGGTTACAATCAAAACGATCCTTGCAGGGATACCACTTTGGAAACGGAGGTATCCGAATGAACCGAATCAAAAGCGCACTGTGTCTGGCCGCCCTGACGGCGGCGCTGCTGACGGCCCCGGCCCAGGCGGCAGACGGCTCCTGCACAGTGGTCCGGGGGGACACCATGTGGAAGATCGCAGCTCGCTGCCAGGTAGGCGTCAGCGAACTCATTGCGGCCAATCCCCAGGTGAAGGACCCGAACCTCATCTACCCGGGGCAGGTGCTGACCGTCCCCCAGCCGGACCGGACCACGGCCAGCTATGAATCGGAGGTGGTCCGCTTGGTCAACGAGATCCGCCGCCAGTACGGTCTGCCCACCCTCACGGAGAACTGGGAGCTGAGCCGGGTGGCCCGCTACAAGTCCCAGGACATGCACGACCTGGGCTACTTCTCCCACACCAGTCCCACCTATGGCTCACCCTTCCAGATGATGCGCGCCTTCGGCCTAAGCTACCGCGCCGCCGGGGAGAACATCGCCATGGGCTACCGCACACCCCAGGCAGTGGTGGACGGGTGGATGAATTCCAGCGGTCACCGGGCCAACATCTTAAATGGCTCCTACACCCAGATCGGCGTGGGGTATGTGGCCCAGGGGAACTACTGGACCCAGATGTTCCTGGGCTGACGATCCGGCAGAGCCGGCCTTTGCCCCGCCTTGGTGCGCCGATGGTCCATACGCAAGCGCATCCCGCCGCGGCGGGATGCGCTTTTTGAGGCCTCAGCGCCGGTCCTGGGCAGCACGGGCGGCCTTTCCCAAAAGCTCCTGCCCCTCCGGGGATCGCAGGACCTCCAGCACGCTCTGGCGGATCAACTCCCGGAAGGAGTCGCTTTTCAGCAGGGCCTGGAACACAGCGCCGTCCTCCTGCGGACGACTCGGGCGGCTGGGGGCCTTCGTCGGTGGGCTGCGGGGCGCCGGCGCCTCCGGCTCCTCCGGATAGGAGCCGTTCAGCCAGGAATCCA
>JAFUGI010000061.1 GCA_017469475.1 Oscillibacter sp.
GCGGCGGGAGCGGCAGCGGCGCCCGTCAGTGCGGCATACTCCGCCTGGTCCGCCGCCAGAACGGCGATGGGCTTGCCCACCTCCACCGTCTCGCCCTCCTGGGCCAGGATGTGCAGGATGCCGGAATCCAGCGCCTCGTAGTCGATGACGTTCTTCTCGTTCTCAAAGTCCATGATGACGTCGCCCTTGCTGACCTGGGCGCCTTCGGCCACCTTCCAGCTGCTGATGGTGCCCTCCACCATCGTCAAGCCGGCTCTCGGCATTACAACTTCAACACTCATATCTTGATTCTGTGCAGATCCGACCTCAGATCTGACTCCTCCTTTTCATGATTTTTCCCAGATCCGATCAGAACATGCCGCGGATGGTGGCGCAGATGCGCTCCACATCGGGGATGGAGTAGTGCTCCATGGGGATGTTGTAGGGCATGGGAACATCCAGCGCGGCGATGCGGGCCACGGGGCCGTCCAGCTCGTCATACAGCTCCTCCTGGAACATGGCGGCAAACTCGGCGCCGATGCCGGAGGTCTTGTTGCTCTCCTCCACGATGGCGGCGCGGTGGGTCTTGCGGATGGAGGCGAAGATGGTGTCCTTGTCCAGCGGGGCGATGGTGCGGGGGTCAATGACCTCCACGCTGATGCCCTCGGCGGCCAGCTTCTCCGCGGCCTCCAAAGCCCGGGGCACCATGAGGCCCACGGCCACCAGCGTCACGTCCGTGCCCTCCCGCTTCACGTCGGCAAGGCCGATGGGGATGGTGTAGTCGCTCTCATACTCGGCCTCGTCCACCTCCTGCTTGCTCTGATAGAGGAGCTTGGGCTCGCAGAAGAGCACCGGGTTGTCGGAGCGGATGGCGGACTTCAAAAGACCCTTGGCGTCATAGGCGCAGGAGGGGGTGATGATGGTCAGGCCGGGGGCGTGCATGAACAGGCTCTCCACGCAGTTGGAGTGCTCGGAGCCGGCGCCGTTGGAGCTGCCGGAGGCGGCGCGGATGACCAGGGGCAGCTTATACTCCGGGCCGTGCATATAGCGCCACTTGGCCACGCAGTGGAAGATCTCCGCGAAGCACACGGTGGTAAAGTCGGTGTACATCAGCTCGGCCACGGGGCGCAGGCCCGTCTCCGCCGCGCCGATGGCGCTGCCGATGATGGCGGTCTCCGTGATGGGGGTGTTGCGGATGCGCTTGGGGCCGAACTCCTCCAGCATGCCGCGGGTGATGCCGAAGATGTTGCCGAACTCCGCCACATCCTCGCCAAAGAGCAGGATCTTGCTGTCCCGGCGCATCTCTTCCTTCAGGGCGTCGCCGATCGCCTTTGCGTAAGTGACTTTCATATTCTTCGTCCTCCCCAATCAAACGTAAAGATAGTCGTAGATCTCGTCGGCGGTCATTTCCGGCGCCACCAGCGTGCGCTCGATGGACTCGTTCATCTCCTGGTCAAAGTCCGCACGCATCTTGGCAAACTGCTCGGCGGTCATGACGCCGCTGTCCGCCAGGACCTGCTCGAAGTTCTTCAGGCAGTCCCGCTCGGCGATCTCCTGCTCGGTGACGGTGCCGTCCCGGTAGGGGCACTGGTCGCCCTCGAAGTGGCCTCTCCAGCGGTAGCACTTGCACTCGATGACAGAGGGGCCGTTGCCGGCGCGGGTGTACTCCACCATCTTTTTAGCGGCCTCATAGGCAGCCAGCACGTCGGTGCCGTCCACCACCACGGAGGGCATACCGTAGCCCACGGCGCGGTCCGCCAGAACGTTGGGAACGGGAGAGGAGAAGGTGGTGGGCGTGGAGATGCCGTAGCCATTGTTGATGCACACGAACACCACAGGCAGCTTCCAGTCGGCGGCCAGGGTCATGGCCTCGGAGACGGGGCCCCGGTTGGCCGCGCCGTCACCCACGAAGAAGTAAGACACGTTGTCGGTGCCGTTGGCCTCGATGGTCAGCGCCGCGCCCACGGAAATGCCGGCGTCGCAGCCCAGGGTGCCGGACATGCCCAGAACGCCGTCCTGCAGGCGGCCGGTGTGGTTCACGCCGCCGCGGCCGCCGGCGTTGCCGGTCTTCTTGGCCAGGCACTCGCCGAAGAAGCTGTCCAGGGGGTTCCCAAGGATGCAGGTTGCGGCGATGACCCGGTGGCCGATCTTGAAGTAGTCACCCGGCTTCCGGGTAGCGAGGACGCCCACGTAGCTGGCCTCCTGGCCGACGCCGCTGTGGATATGACCGGGCACCTTGCCCTCGGCATAGGTCTCGACCAGCTTCTCTTCCAGCATTCTGGTTTTCAGCAGATCCTCGTGGATCTTTTCCAGAAATTCCTTTGCGTAGTCCATACGTACCTCCATATATTCATTGAAATTTTCAGGAAGCCTCCTGAAGGTTTACAAGGGTCTACAGCTGCACCGGCGTGAAGCAGGGCACGCCCCGCAGGGGGTCGATGGCCCGGGTCATGGCAATGCCCTCGATCTCCGCCACCACCAGCTCCACCGTGGTGAGGACGCGGTTGCCCGCCTTGAAGTGGCCGGCAAAGCCGTTGCCCGCCTCGTCCGCGAAGCTTGCGTGGATGTGCAGGGAGGGCTTGCCCTCCGCGTCGGTGCAGATGATGCCGCCCATGGAGATGAGCTCGATGGGGCTGGGCTTTTCGATGGGGGCACCATATTCGTACAGCCCAGGCTTTCCGGGGATCTCGGAGGGGTCGAAAAAGCTGCACCCCTCCAGGCTGCCGATGCCGGAGACGATGACGCCGTTTTTCAGATCATGGGCCTCACAGAACGACTGGAGGCTCTCCATCACATCCTCACCCGGCTCGAACCGGATGGCATAGAGCTTTTTGAAGGTGCCTTCTGCGCTTTTCATCGCCGTCCCCTCCCCTCATTCACATATCCGCTTCGTTGGGATAGACCAGCATCTTGCCGGGGGCGCCGCCGCGAATATCCGCCAGGGCCTTGTCAAAGTCCTTGAGGGCGTACCGGCCGCCCATAACCTGCTCCAGCTTGTAGTAGGGGCCGCTCATGACCTTTGCAAAATCCTCCCAGGTCTGCCAGATCTTGCGGCCGGAGATGCCGGTGAGCTCTACCTCCCGGTAGAAGAGGTCGTTGGCAAGGTCCAGCGCTACGGGCTTGCCCGGCAGGCCCACGCCGACCACCCGTCCCGCGGGACGGACGGAGCGGATGCTGCTGATGATGGCGGGACCGGCGCCGGTGACGTCGATGGCGGCGTCCGCGCCCATGCCGCCGGTGAGCTTGCGCACCTCCTCGGGAAGGTCCACCTTACCGCTGTTGAACACGTAGTCCGCGCCCATCTGCCGGGCGATCTCCAGCTTGTCGTCAAAGAGGTCGCAGGCGATGACCATCTTCGCGCCCAGTGTCTTGCTGCCGCTGACCGCCGTGAGCCCGATGGGGCCGCAGCCGCTGACTAGGACCACCTTCCCCTCGACCTCTGCGGCCTCCACGCCGTGGATGTCGGCGCCCATGGGCTCAAACATGCAGGCAGCCTCATAGGAGAGATCGTCCGCCAGCAGGAAGGTGGACGCGGCATCGATCTTGGCGTACTCGGCAAAAGCGCCGTCCACATTGCAGCCGAAAAGGCGCATATTGGCGCAGATCTGGGCCATGTCGTGCTGGCAGAACCAGCAGTGGCCGCAGGCGATGTGGGACTCGCAGGAGACCCGGTCCCCCACCTTGCGGTCCTTCACATTTTTGCCCACCGCCACAATGTCGCCGGCGGTCTCGTGGCCGGGAATCAGCGGAGCCTTGACGTGCTTTTCCGACCAGCTGTCCCACTCCATGATGTGCAGGTCGGTGCCGCAGATGGCGGTGCAGTGGACCTTGATGAGCACCTCATCGTCTCCGATCTCCGGAACGGGCAGATCGGTCCGGAGTACATAATCACCTTTGACAGGGGCCTCCTTCATCAGTCCTATCATGGTTTTCTTCATGGCAACGCCTCCTTTTTGATATACCGGTTCGCATACCGGGCCAGTATGATCCATGATTTTATTTTACCAAATGCTCCAACAGTGAAATTGTATAATAAAATACATTTTGTTTCCCCTTTGTCAAATTTGTATGTAAGAAAATCGGGGCTAAATTTGGCTATTTCGCCTAATCCACAGCAAGATTTACCCACTAAATTGCTGTTGTTTGCCTGTGATTCTCTCCGGAATCTCCTCTCTGCCGCTCTGCGGGCAGCGACGGCGCTCTGTGCCGCCCGGCTTTCGATTGACAAGCCCGGGAAATCTGAGTAGGATAAAAGCAGAAACTCACAAAGGGCCGGCTTCTTCCGGCGGATCGGCATGGCAGGCCGTCCGCTGCCA
>JAFUGI010000062.1 GCA_017469475.1 Oscillibacter sp.
CAATGTGTGGCGCTTCCCCTATGTCACCGGCGTCAACGGCGGCGGCGTGTTCGTGCTGTTCTACCTGCTGTTCCTCATCATCATGGGCGTGCCGGTCTTGACCATGGAGCTGGCCGTGGGCCGCGCCAGCCGGAAAAGCGCCGTGCTGAGCTACAAGGCGCTGGAGCCCAAGGGCAGCAAATGGCACATCCACGGCTGGTTCTGCGTGGCCGGGTGCTACCTTTTGATGATGTATTATACCACCGTATCCGGCTGGATGCTGGGCTATTTCGTAAAGTTCCTCACCGGCGCCTTCTCCTCCCTGTCTCCCGACGAGGTGGACGGCGTGTTCGGCGCCATGCTCGCCTCTCCAGGCGAGATGGGCCTTTGGATGGTCCTGACCGTGGCGGCAGGCTTTCTCGTGTGCAGCTTCGGCCTTCAAAAGGGGCTGGAGCGGATCACCAAGGTCATGATGCTGGGCCTTCTGGCGCTGATCCTGGTGCTGGCCCTGCGCAGCCTGACCCTGCCCGGCAGCATGGAGGGTGTGAAGTTCTACCTCCTGCCGGACCTTGATCGGGCTCGGGCCGCGGGCCTCGGCAGCGTCATCACCGCCGCCATGAACCAGTCCTTCTTCACGTTGAGCCTGGGCATCGCCGCCATGGAGATCTTCGGCAGCTACATGTCCCGCCAGCAGACGCTGACCGGCGAGGCGGTGCGCATCTGCGCACTGGACACCTTCGTTGCGCTGATGGCCGGCCTCATCATCTTCCCCGCCTGCTTCAGCTTCGGCGTGGAGCCCAACCAGGGCCCCGCTCTCATCTTCCTGACGCTGCCCCGGGTGTTCGTGAGCATGGCGGGCGGCCGGCTGTGGGGAGCGCTGTTCTTCCTGTTCATGACCTTTGCCAGCTTCTCCACGGTCATTGCTGTGTTTGAAAACCTTCTGGCCAACTGCATCGACAACTTCGGCTGGAGCCGGAAAAAGGCCGTGGTCATCAACTGCGTGTTCGTCCTCATCGCCAGCGTCCCCTGTGTGCTGGGCTACAACGTGTGGAGCGGCGTCCACCTCATCGGCGGGCGGGACGTGCTGGACAGCGAGGATTTTCTGGTCAGCAACCTGCTGCTGCCCCTGGGGTCTCTGGTGTACCTCCTCTTCTGCGTGAGCCGCTGGGGCTGGGGCTTTGACAAGTACCTCTCCGAGGTCAACACCGGCGAGGGGCTTCGCATGTCCCCCAAGCTCAAGCCTTACTTCCAGTTCGTCCTTCCCATCCTGATCCTGATCATCCTGATCCAGGGCTTTTGAGACCGTGCCTGGCGGCCGCACGTTTCGGTGCGGCCGCCGGTTTTTTCTTTTTGCAGGAGCGTGGTCCGTTTCATTGCAGAAAACGCTGAAACGCTCCTCTTTTTCCCGTTGGTTTCTTGTTTGGTTTCACAAATTTGCAAGTCTCGCCGCATTTTCCTGCAAAACAGCTTTTCATTTCCGAGGCCGTGTGGTATATTCAATGGCAAGAAAAACGCGGGGCCTTCCCCGCAGGAGACAGGAGGCCGTTCCCATGATCACCTTACACGAAAACGGCGTGTTTTACTCCCAGGGCGTCCCCACGGAGGACGCACCCCTCTCCCCGGCGGAGGGCCGGCAGCGCACCATGGCCTGGCGCATCCTGCAGGCGCACAACACCTCCGGCGACCCGGAAAAATTGAAGATCCGCTTCGACGCCATGCTCTCCCACGACATCACGTATGTGGGCATCATCCAGCAGGCCCGCGCCTCCGGCATGAAGGAGTTCCCCATCCCCTACGCCCTGACCAACTGCCACAACAGCCTCTGCGCCGTGGGCGGCACCATCAATGAGGACGACCACGTCTTCGGCCTCTCCGCCGCAAAAAAGTACGGCGGCATCTACGTCCCCGCAAACCAGAGCGTCATCCACTCCTATGCCCGGGAGCAGATGGCCGGCTGCGGCAAGATGATCCTGGGCTCCGACTCCCACACCCGGTACGGCGCCCTGGGCACCATGGCCGTGGGCGAGGGCGGGCCGGAGCTTGCCAAACAGCTGCTGAAAAACACCTGGGACGTGCCCTACCCCAAGGTGGTGCTGGTGTACCTGACCGGCGCGCCCAGGCGGGGCGTGGGGCCCCACGACGTGGCCATCGCCCTGGTGAAGGCCACCTTCGCCTCCGGCTTTGTGAACAACTGCGTGCTGGAGTTCGCCGGTCCCGGCATCGCGGGCCTGCCCATGGACTACCGCAACGGCATCGACGTGATGACCACCGAGACCACCTGCCTCAGCTCTATCTGGACCACCGACGAAAAGACGGAGGAGTTCCTCCGCACCCATGGCCGGGGGGAGGAATACCGGGAGCTGCGGCCAGAGGACGGCGCTTTCTACGATAAGTGGATCGAGATCGACCTCTCCCGGGTGGAGCCCATGATTGCCCTGCCCTTCCATCCCTCCAACGCTTGGACCATCCGGGAGTTTTTGGACAATGCGGGGGACCTTCTTGCCGGGGTGGAGGCGGACGCCCGCAAGCGCTACCCCAAGGCGCAGATCCACCTGACCGACAAGATCCACGACGGCGGCGTCTGGGCGGACCAGGGCGTCATCGCCGGCTGCGCCGGCGGCCTCTTCGACAACATCACCGAGGCGGCGGACATCCTGCGCCGCCAGAGCTGCGGAGACGGGTACTTCACTTTGGACGTGTATCCCACCAGCGTGCCGGTCAGTCTGGAGCTGACGCGCATCGGCGCCACAGCGGAGCTGCTGGAAAGCGGCGCCATCATCAAGCCCAGCTTCTGCGGCCCCTGCTTCGGCGCCGGCGACGTGCCCGCCAATAACGGGCTGTCCCTGCGCCACACCACCCGCAACTTCCCCAACCGGGAGGGGTCCAAGCCCGCCGAGGGTCAGTTTGCCGGCGTGTGCCTGATGGACGCCCGCTCCATCGCCGCCACCGCCCGCAACGGCGGCCGCATCACCCCCGCGACGGAGGTGGACTATGTTCCCCAGGCTCACCCCTACCACTTCGACGGCGGCGTGTACCAGCGCCGGGTCTATCAGGGCTTTGGCCACGCGGACTCCTCCGAGGAGCTGCGCATGGGCCCCAACATCACCGACTGGCCCAGGATGCAGCCTCTGGCGGAAAACCTCCTGGTGGAGCTTACCGCGGTGCTCCATGACGACGTGACCACCACCGACGAGCTGATCCCCTCCGGCGAAACGTCGTCCTACCGCTCCAACCCCCTGCGCCTGGCGGAGTTCACCCTCTCCCGCCGGGAGCCGGCCTATGTGGGTCGGGCCAAGGCGGTAGCGGAGGCAGAGGAGCGGCGCCTGGCCGGCGATGCGCCGGAGGCGCTGCGTGCCCTCCTTGCCCGGGTGGGCGACGCCGACGCCCTGGTCAAAACCACCCAGTTCGGCTCCTGCGTCTTTGCCAACAAGCCCGGCGACGGCTCCGCCCGGGAGCAGGCGGCCTCCTGCCAGAAGGTGCTGGGCGGCTTTGCCAACATCTGCTATGAATTCGCCACCAAGCGCTACCGCTCCAACTGCATCAACTGGGGCATCCTGCCCTTCACCATTGACAAGGAGATCCCCTTTCCATATGAGGCCGGGGACTGCGTATTTGTTCCCCACATCCGGGAGGCCATCCGCACCGGGGCGGAGGACATCCCCGCCACCGTGCTCCGTGCCGACGGCACCTCCGCGCCGCTGCTGCTCCACGTCCGGGGGCTGACGGTGGAGGAGCAGGCCATCCTGCTGGACGGCTGTTTGATGAACTACTACGCAAACCGCGTCGATCAAATGTAAATTTCCGCCGGACTTCCCCGGCAGACTGGAGAATCTATGATGGAAAAGATCCAAATGACCACCCCCTTGGTGGAGATGGATGGCGACGAGATGACCCGTGTCCTCTGGGCCATGATCAAGGAAAAGCTCCTCCTCCCCTTCGTGGATCTGAAGACAGAGTACTACGACCTGGGCCTCCTCCACCGCAACGAGACCGGGGACCAGGTGACCATCGACGCCGCCAACGCCACCAAGCGGCTGGGCGTTGCTGTAAAGTGTGCAACCATTACACCCAACAAACAGCGCATGGAGGAGTATCCCCAGCTCACGGAGATGTGGAAGTCCCCCAACGGCACCATCCGCGCCATTCTGGACGGCACCGCCTTCCGGGCGCCCATCGTCCTGCCCTTTTTGAAGCCGGTGGTCAAGACCTGGACCGCCCCCATCACCATCGCCCGCCACGCCTACGGCGACATGTACAAGGCCGTGGACCTGCGGACAGAGGAGCCGGGCACGGCCACGCTGACCTTCCGGGGCGAGAGCGGCGCGGAGAAGAGCCTCTCCGTCCAGACGGTCAAGAGCGGCGCCGTTTGGCAGGCCCAGCACAACACGGAGGCCAGCATCCGGGCCTTTGCCAAGAGCTGCTTCCAGTACGCCATCGACACCCGGCAGGACCTGTGGTTCTCCACCAAGGACACCATCTCCAAGGTCTATGACGGCACCTTCAAGGAGATTTTTGAAGAGGAGTACGAGCAGGTCTACAAGCCGGAGTTCGACCGCCTGGGCCTGACCTATTTCTATACCCTCATTGACGACGCGGTAGCCCGGGTCATCCGCTCCAAGGGCGGCTTCATCTGGGCCCTCAAAAATTATGACGGCGACGTGATGAGCGACATGATCGCCACCGCCTTCGGCTCTCTCGCCATGATGACCTCCGTTCTGGTCTCGCCGGACGGCACCACGGAGTTTGAGGCCTCCCACGGCACCGTCACCCGCCACTACTATCGCTATCTCAAGGGGGAGAAGACCTCCACCAATCCCATGGCCACCATTTTTGCCTGGTCCGGTGCTCTGAAAAAGCGGGGCCAGCTGGATGGGCTGGCAGACCTGACCGCCTTTGGCGCAGCGCTGGAGCAGGCCTGCTTCGACACGCTGAACGCGGGCATCATGACCGGCGACCTGGTGGGCCTGGCGGAGCCGGGCTTCCCCGCCCGCTCCGTCACCAGTGAGGAGTTCCTGGACGCCGTAGCAGCCCGCCTTGCTGCAAAGGTTGGGTAAGATATGGATCGCAACGGGGCGCATCGATTGGTGCGCCCCGACTTTTGTGTCCGCAGGGCAGATATGGGCAAGAGAAAAGCCGCCCTTACGGGCGGCCGTTCAAAAGCGGTTTCGATTTTTAATTGTCCATCAGTCCAAGTTCTTTATACTTTTCCTCCGGTACGAGCCGAGATAGCGTGAAACGGTCTGGCTTCTTACCATACATGTCCAGCGGATACTTTTGGTCGATGTGATTGATACGCAGAAGATCGATCTCTCGCTGATAGTATTTGCGATCGCGGTCATCGTTAAAGTAAATAATTGGCGCCCATGAGCACCAACTTTCTGTCCCTTGCTGTTGAAACAACATCGTGCGTGGATCAAGATCCTCCAGTTCTGTCACGTCCTCATTGTGGACGATGATCCCACGCAGGGATTCCTTCGCAATACGTTCTTCATTGGCAAATACAGGGGAATCAACAGAGCTATATGGTACACTGCACCATGTGAGTTCATGCCCACCATTGAAACCACCTTTCGGCATCTGGTCAGGCAAACTGTAATAGTAAATGTGTTCTGCACACTCCTCTGCAGGCATATTAATGGGTGCGATTTTCAATTGAAAATCATTTTTGCGCATGAGGTCATTCACATCGTCATGGATCATGACATCCCATCCCTTGCTCTGCATCAGCACGACGGCGCGGCGAACTGCCTCCTGCGCGGGACGGCGGCCATACATCATCTCTCCCATGGCCATGAATCGATCGGTATAAGGTGTTTCCCCGGAGAAGCCTTTGGCCGTCAGACAAGCATAGACCTCCTCCATAACCTCTTGAAAATAGAACCAGGACAAGATCCACATCCTCTGTATGGAAATATGCTCGTTAGAATATTTCTCCTCTTCCTTTCGCATCCCTCTTTTGATGGTCGCATGGTAGATCCCATAAAGGATAACCAAAAAGAGAAACGTAAAAAACGCACCCATAGGAACGCTCCTTTCCTGATAATCAGCAGCCAGTCAGCCGCATCAATAGTGCTCCAAACGCACCTGCCTGAACCCCTTCAGATTAAGCATCACCATGCGTCTGGGGTCCTCCGTATAGTCCAGGACCACTTTGCTGTGCTCATCCAAAATCTGGTATTTTTGCAAAACGATGAGCGGCTCCCGCTCATGCTCTTCCATGTACTTCATTTGTCCCAGGTAACTCATTCCGGAATCATCCGGCCAGATACGCAGGAAGGTCCCGGACGGCAGAGCGTCTAACCAGATATTTGCGTGCGTCGTGCGGTGGATGCCGAGGGCTTTCAAGAGCCGGTCACATGATTTGGAATGGACCCACTTCCCCGCTGCGAATCCTGCCAGGATACTCAGAAGAAAAACAGACGGGACCATGTATCGCGCCGGCACCCAGAACAGCGCAACATGACAGCAGTAACTGATGACCACGCTCTCCAGAAGCGTCCAGTGGTACGCAGCATCAAATTCCCGGTCGGTACAGGATATGAATCGGTAGAGACAAATCGTGATGAAACCGGGCGCGATATATTGCAAAATGTCGGGAATGTGTTCGATCAACTCATAGACCCAGGTAATAACAATCATCCTTTCTGATTGGGATCGTGTTGCGGCAGGGGCTTCTCCTTCGCAGGCTGGTCTTCCCGCAAAGAAAACGGGGAGTGTTTTTCCCTTTGTTTCGGCTCCTCCTGATGGTCCATACTCTCCCTCCCCTCAGGTCTATGGAGAGCATAACACATCTGGACTAAAAAGGCAAGGCGGGTCAAAAATGAAACCAAAATTTCATGATTCTTCTGGTTCCCTAAGTACGGGAAATCACTGCGGCGGCACAACCCCGCAAACCCTGGCGGCAGTAGGATTCTTTTGTGATGTACAATGATGTGTTTTCATTTTCTCAGTTTCCAATCATCCCCATTTTCTCCAGGTTTTGAGGGTTGCCTGGGGGCGGCGGTTTCCGGTATGCTGGGATTGGCAATATCTGTCGGAGGGGTCTCCGGCAGAACATCTCACCCGGAGAAAGGACGGTGCCCCATGAAACGACGACTTTGGCCCTGGCTGCTGCTGACGGCGGCGCTTTTGACGCTGCCGGCCCGGGCGGCCCGAACGGTGAAGGTGCAGGTGGACGGAACGGAGCTCCCCTCCGTCTCCCGATTGGAGGACGGCGTGACCTACGCTGCCCTGCGGGACCTGCTGGACGCCTTCGGCGGTTGGACCCTCCGCTGGGACAGCGCCTCCCGGACGGCGGTGGCCGCGTCCGACGCCCACCGCCTCACCGCAGACCCGGCGGCGGGCACCGTCACCGTGGACGGCCAGGTCCTCTCCGGGTGGGTATACGTGGAGAGGGGGCGGACCTACGTGCCGCTGCGGCTGGTAGCGGAGGCCCTGGGGGGCCGGGTCCTCTGGGATCGCCGACTCCAGGGCGCCGCCGTCACCTCCCCCGGCGCCCCCTATGACGCGGAGGACCTGTACTGGCTGTCCCACATCATCAGCGCCGAGAGCGCCGGCGAGCCGATGCGGGGACAGATCGCCGTGGGAAACGTGGTGTGCAACCGGGTCAAAAGCGGCGAGTATCCCGACACCATCCCCGACGTCATCTTCGACCGACGGGACGCCGTGCAGTTCGAGCCGGTGGAAAACGGCACCGTGTTCCTGCCGCCCACGGCCCAGGCCGTGGAGGCGGCCCGGCGGGTGCTGGACGGGGAGAATACCGCCGGCGAGGCCATGTTCTTTTACGCCCCCGCCCTCTCCCAGGGGGCGTGGATCAACGACAACCGCACCTATTGGACCACCATCGGCGGCCACCGGTTCTATCTGTAGGGCGCATTGACTTTTGGGCCGGGAACGGCTACAATGGACCCATCCCAATGCAAAGGAGACGGTTTCCATGCTGTTGTCCGACCGTGCCAGGACCCACTACGCCCACGCCCCGGTCCACGAGGTCATCTGCCAGCTGCGCTTCCCCACCATCCTCTCCATCAACCAGACGGAGCCGGCGGAGTTTCAGGAGGCCATTCGGGATGCCTTTCCCCAGTACGCCCGGCGGCAGGACCAGCCCGCCCCCAAGGTGACAGGCCTGGGCGGACCCAACGTGCAGGTGGAGCGGCAGCAGCCGGTGACCAACTATCACTTCCTCTCCGCCGACGGGGGCTGGAAGCTGAACATGACCCGGGACTTCATCGCCCTGTCCACCCTGCGCTACCCGGGGTGGGAGGAGTTTGCCCGCCATCTGGACCGGCCGCTGGCGGCCTTCATCCAGCTTTACAAGCCCGCCTACTTCCAGCGGGTGGGGCTGCGGTACGTGAACCTCATCTCCCGTGACCGCCTGTCCCTGACAGACCGGCCCTGGTCCGCCCTCATCGCCCCCGCCTATCTGGGGCCCCTGGGGGCGGAGGATCTGCGGGAGGACCAGGTCCTCACCTGCGGGGCGGACATGACGCTGCAGCTGGACTCCAGCTGCCGGGCCAAGATCCACGCCGGGCCCGGCCACATCAAGATGGGCTCCCCCAGCGCCGCCCAGGACCCGGAGACCAAGTTCATCCTGGACCTGGACCTCTCCATGGGGGACCGGGTCGAGTGCACCCTAGCCGCCGCCGCGCTGGAGACGCTCCACGGCCACGCCGACCGGGTCTTTGAGGGGGCCGTCACCGACGCTCTGCGCGCCGCCATGCGCTGAGCGCGCCGGGAAATGGCGGGTATGTATGCCCGAAGAAAGGGTATAAACATACAGTTTTCGAGTGAAAAACAATTTTTTGCCCTTCTGTCTTTTTGTTGGCAGAAGGGCTGTTTTTTTGTGAAATTCGTAAGGCGGAAGGTATTACTTTTCTCCTGATTTCAGAAAAAATCCTCTATACAAAATTCCGCTCCCTCTGTATAATAAATACTGTAATTTGTGGGTCCTATGACCACACTGAATTGGGGGAAATGTACATGTTGAACAACGCGTATTTGCAGCGGGTCTATGACCAGGTGATCGCCCGCGACCCGGATCAGCCGGAGTTCCAGCAGGCCGTGTTCGAGGTTTTGGAGAGCCTGGATAAGGTCGTCGAGCGCCATCCCGAGTACGAGAAGGCCGGCCTCATCGAGCGGTTCGTGGAGCCGGAGCGCATGGTGGCCTTCCGGGTGCCCTGGGTGGACGACAACGGCGCCCTCCATGTCAACCGGGGCTACCGCATCCAGTTCAACTCCGCCATCGGCCCCTACAAGGGCGGTCTGCGGTTCCACCCCTCCGTGAACCTGTCCATCCTGAAGTTCCTGGGCTTTGAGCAGATCCTCAAGAACAGCCTGACCGGCCTGCCCATGGGCGGCGGCAAGGGCGGCTCTGACTTTGACCCCAAGGGCAAGAGCGACGATGAGGTCATGCGCTTTTGCCAGAGCTTCATGACGGAGCTCCAGCGCCACATCGGCCAGTTCGTGGACGTGCCCGCCGGCGACATCGGCGTGGGCGCCCGGGAGGTGGGCTTCCTCTTCGGCCAGTATCGCCGCATCCGGGACAGCTATGACGCCGCCGTCATCACCGGCAAGGGACTGGACTTCGGCGGGTCCCTGGCTCGCACGGAGGCCACCGGCTACGGTCTTTGCTACCTGACCGAGGAAATGCTCAAGTGCATGAAGCAGGACAGCTTTGCCGGCAAGACCGTGGTCATCTCCGGCTCCGGCAACGTTGCCATCTTCGCCACCGAAAAGGCCACCCAGCTGGGCGCCAAGGTGGTGGCCCTCAGCGATTCCAACGGCTACATCCACGACCCCAACGGCATCAACCTGGACGTGGTGAAGGACATCAAGCTCAAGCGCCGCGCCCGCATCAAGGAGTATGCGGCCGAGGTCCCCGGCAGCACCTATACCGAGGGCTGCCGCGGCATCTGGACCATCCCCTGCGACATTGCCCTGCCCTGCGCCACTCAGAACGAGATCGATGAGGAGTCTGCCAAGATCATCGTGAAGAATGGCGCCATCGCCGTGGCGGAGGGTGCCAACATGCCCTCCCGGCCCGAGGCCATCCACGTCTTCCAGCAGGCGGGACTGCTGTTTGCCCCCGCCAAGGCGGCCAACGCCGGCGGCGTTGCCACCAGCGGCCTGGAGATGAGCCAGAACAGCATGCGCTACTCCTGGACCTTCGAGGAGGTGGACGCCAAGCTGAAGGACATCATGGTCAACATCTTCCACAATATCTACGACGCCTCCGTGGAGTACGGCGTTCCCGGCGACCTGGTGGTGGGCGCCAACATCGCCGGCTTCCAGAAGGTGGCCAACGCCATGATGGCCCAGGGCGTGATCTGAGCCATTCCCCTTTGTACCAACCCCCCGGCGGAGCCGCAGCTCCGCCGGGGGTCTTTTTCGGTCTCCTTCAGGGATCTCCCGCCTCCGCAAGGCGGCTTTCTCCGTCGGCATAATCGATCTCTACACCGGGCTGCACATTGAAGACGAACACGTGGAAGGAGACGCCCCTCCCCCCATCCTCCACGGACCGGGCCTCCATCCGGACGCCCCGGCACAAGAGCTCCCGTCCCCGGAATACCGGCGTCACCCGGTAGAGGACGTGGTTCCCGGTGGAGCGGATGTACTGGGCCACCTGATTTTCAAAGGGGAGCATCCCCTCCACATTGAGGCAGCGGGTGCCGGTGATGAGGTTTTGCTCGTTGTCGTTTTGCCCGGTGAGCTGATAGGCGATGAGGTGACAGCGGTTGTAGAGATACTTCCCGTCGATAAAGTCGTATTTCACCAGCTGCCAGCCGCTGGGGCGGATCATGCCGATCTCGCCCCGGGGCGCGTCGGGCATCAGCTCCGGCCCCAGGCACGCCTGGGCGGCGCCGCAGCGGCCCAGGGCGTCCAGCGGACTGTAGGTCTCATAGGGCTCCGCCGTCAGCTCCTCCCGGGAAAAGCCCGGCCGGTTTCGCTCCAGCTCCACCGCCAGGCGGCCGTCATAGGCGGGGATGTCCTCCGCCGGCACCAGCTCCGGCACGGAGGAGAGGTGCCAGTACAGCGCCGCGAAGACCCCCAGCAGCACCAGCGCCAGTGTCACGCGCCTGCGATCCCCCCGGTCCATATCCATTCCTCCCCTGCGGCTCGATCCCTTTCAATATAGCAGGACGAAGCGGATTTTTCAACGGCTCCGGGACATACTACCTCCACTACTTCGCATCAGGAGGTCTTGTCATGTCCCGTATCCGCCGTGCCCTTTCTCTGTGCCTTCTGCTCCTGCCCTGCCTGTTCCTGGCCGCCCTGCTGTACCTGCGGGGCCGGAGCAGCCGCGCCCTGCCCGCCTCCTCCGCCGCGGCGGTCCCGGCCTCCGCGGACAACTGGGGGCTGTCCTTCCCCACGGAGGGCCAGTCCCCGGTGGGGAATGTCTCCCAGGAGGAGCTGTCCCAATACGACGCCTGGTATCTGGGCGACACCGGCAAAAAGGTCATCTACCTGACCTTCGACTGCGGCTACGAAAACGGCTATACCGAAGCGATCCTGGACGCCCTCAAGCGGCACCGTGCTCCCGCCGCCTTCTTCGTGGTGGGCAACATGGTGGAGACCGCGCCGGACATCGTGCGTCGTATGGCGGCAGAGGGCCACATCGTGGGAAACCACACCTATCATCACCCGGACATGTCCGCCATCGCGGACGAGGTGTCCTTCCGCAAGGAGCTGGAGAGCCTGGCGGAGCTGTATCAGGAGACCACCGGCGTCCCCCTCTCCCACTATTACCGGCCGCCCCAGGGCAAGTATAACCTGGAAAATCTGAAGCAGGCCCAGGCGTTGGGGTATCAGACGGTCTTCTGGAGCCTTGCCTATGTGGACTGGTATGTGGATGACCAGCCCACGGCGGAGCAGGCCTACGCCAAGCTCCTGCCCCGCATCCACAACGGGGCCATCGTGCTGCTCCATTCCACCTCGGCCACCAACGCCGCCATTTTGGATGACCTTTTGACCAAGTGGGAGGAGATGGGCTTCACCTTCGCCTCCCTGGATCAGCTGCCGGGAAACAACACCTGAGAAAGCCACCCCCGTGCGCCGGGCACGGGGGTGGCTTTTTTGCCGCGGTTTTCCGCCTGCGGGGATTGTCCGGCAGCGCCGGGATGTGATAGAATAAGCGCAGATCGCAAGGCGCGGCCGAGCGTCACGCCTGCGAGATCCGCGCTGCAAAGGCGCATCAAGAGCCGCGGCCGAAGGGAAACCGCCGCGCCGTCAAGGAGGGACGCTTATGCCGCTGAGGCTTACTTATGGAGACATCACAGCGCTGCGGGCGGACGCCATCGTCAACGCCGCCGACCCTTCGCTGCTGGGCGGCGGCGGGGTGGATGGCGCCATTCACGCTGCCGCTGGGCCGGGTCTTCTGGCCGAGTGCCGCCGCTTAGGCGGCTGCGAGCCGGGCTGTGCCAAGGTGACGGCGGGGTACGATCTCCCCTGCCGGTATGTGATCCACACCGTGGGACCCGTCTGGCACGGCGGCAGCAAGGGCGAGGCGGAGGTGCTGGCCTCCTGCTACCGCGCCTCCCTGTCCCTGGCGGCGGAGCGGGACTGCGAGAGCGTGGCCTTTCCCCTGATCTCCGCCGGCGTCTTCGGCTATCCCAAGGATCAAGCGCTGAGGATAGCGGTGGAGGCCATCGGGCAGTTCCTGCTCCGCCGCGATATGGCGGTCACGCTGGTCCTCCACAGGCGCAGCGCTGCCCTCGCCGGGGAGATCCTCTTCCCTCCCCTGGCCCGGTACATCCAGACCTGCCGGGAGGAAGCCTTTTCCGACACCCTACCGGGGGCCCGCCCGCCGGCGCGCCCCAGAGCCGCCAAGGCGGCGTCCGCCCTGTGCGAAGAAGTCTTGTGCGAGGAGGGGGCCGTTCTTGGCACCCCTCCCGCCGAAAAGGGGCTGACCGACGCCCTGAGCCAGCTGGACGAGAGCTTTTCCCAGATGCTGCTGCGCAAGATCGACGAGCGGGGCATGACGGACGCGGCGTGCTACAAAAAGGCCAACATCGACCGGCGGCTGTTCTCCAAGATCCGCGGCGACATCCACTACCGGCCCAGCAAGCCCACGGCCCTGGCCTTCGCCGTGGCGCTGGAGCTGCCCCTCCCCGAGACCCGGGAGCTGTTGATGAAGGCGGGCTTCGCCCTCTCCCACAGCAGCAAGTTCGACATCATCGTGGAGTATTTCATCCAGCAGGGGAAGTAC
Source organism: Oscillibacter sp. (assembly GCA_017469475.1). GTDB lineage: Bacteria > Bacillota > Clostridia > Oscillospirales > Oscillospiraceae > Oscillibacter. The sequence continues at coordinate 13,184 of JAFUGI010000062.1, forward strand.
GACATTTTTGAGATCAACGAGGCCCTCTTCGCCTTTGACCAGTGTCTGCTGGGGGCCTGACGCGCCGGCGGGGCCGCCGCTCAACCCCTCTAAAAACGAACTTGCAGGCGCCGCAAAACACAAAGCGGACCCGGAGAAGCATGGCTGCTTCTCCGGGTCCGCTTTTGCTCACACACCCGTCCTTTTCCCTCCGCCCCCACTGTGACGGAGCCGCCAAAATAGAGGTGGACTCATGGACAAAGCTCCGGCCTGATGACGCGAGGGCGGCTGCCTCCTCACTCCTCTCGAGCGGAAAAGCCGTCCAGCGAGCCGTGCTGCTCGATCCAAACGTACTTTTCCCAATTGGCCGGGCTCAGATAGATCCTCGCGGCAACATAGGGGCGCTCTTGTCCCTCGGCGCTGCGCATGATCGTTCCAAAGTCCTGTTCGTTCATAAAGGTCCGCAAAAACGCGATGGCTTCTTCCCGGAAGCGCCCCGGCGTATACGTTCCGCCGGGCCTTGTATGCAGCTTGACGGTTTCAGGGGCGTTCATCGGCAGGCTCCTTCTCTCTCATTCGTAATGCTTCCATGCAGCCCGCCCCTTCAGATCCGTCCGTTCATCCTGTCCATATACGCCTCGGTGAGACTTGCCCAGGAGTAGGCGCTCATATACTCCCCCCGATAGGCGTCAATGGCCTCGATGTCGCCGCCGAAGAAGCGGTACAGGTCGCACTCCAGCTTTTGGGGAACGATCCGCATGGAGCCCTGATGCAACTCAAAGATCCCGCCGATCCCATAGTCTTCCAGGGTCGCACGGAGGGAGCGGATGATGACGTCCAGCTGCTTTTGCATAGGACGGTCATACTCCGCGTCCTCCCAAAGCACACTGAAAACGTTCGCCCTTGTGACGCTGCCCCCCTGGCGGTCGATGAGGTACGCCAGCAGCTCCTTCGCCTTGGCTCTGGGAAAGGAGACGACTTTTCCGTCCACATAGAGGTCGAACTCGCCGAAGGTCCGCGCAAAGACATGCGCGCTCTCATAGGGTCGCTGCTGATGGCGCACAAAGCTCGCGTAGTCGATCTCCGCGCCGAGACGCTCCGCGCTGACCGGCTTTAAGATGTAGCCGGAGGCGTGCAGCCGAAAGGCGTCCACGGCGTACTGCTCGTAGCCCGTGAGGAAAATGATGGCCGTGTCCGGGCACAGCTCCTTGATCCTCGCGGCCAACGTCAGCCCGTCCAGATCGGGCATATTGATGTCCAGGATCGCAATGTCCGCCGCGTTCTCTCCAAGCCAGTCCAGCGCCGCCGCGGCGCATGTGACCCCCGTGACCTCCGGCGCCTGCGGCAGCTGGCGGCACAGGGAGACCGTGAGCTCCAACACGAGCCGCTCGTCGTCTACGCACAGTATGTTCATCGTCATCACTCCCTTGAACGCCGTTTAGCGGAACGGTCCGTCAAAAAAAAGGGCCGGCTTCCCGCCCACCGCTGGGCCGGGCAGGGTCGCCGCGAAGATCCGCGCCAGGCATTTACCTTGCGGGCAGTCCTCCCGGCCCTGGTCTTCGCGATCGGCATCCTCTTCGCTTCCGGTTCCTATTTGCCCATATGCTTGATGGTCCCAAAGAGGGCGCCTCTGTTGCCGCCCTTGTCGTCGCTGGCGTCGGTGCGGGCGAAGGCCATCAGCGTCAAAAAGAGCAGCTCGAGGTTCTCCTCCCGTGTCCAGATGCGGAAGAAGCCCTGCACAGGCAGCGCTCCCGCCACCTTGTGCTGCGCCGCGTCCTCCTCATGGGGGTACTGGCTGGTGCTCTCGGCCCGGGCGATCTCCACGCCGTCTCTGAGGATGCGGTAAACCATCCCGATCAGCCGGCCGCTGCCGCTGTCAAACGCGGTCTCGCCACTGATGCCGTTTTCCTTCAGGTGCTTCCACACGTCCACGCCGTCCAGCTCAAAGGTGTGGTGATCGTCAAAAATGAGGCTGTTCCACTGGCTGTCCTCGGTGTGGCCCACCAGATGCGGCGTCACCGTGCCGTGCTCGTGGTCGATAAAATCAAAGCCGAAGGGGGCCGACAAGGTGAACTTCGTCATCTTGGCCTCATACAGCACCCGCCTGTCCCCATCCTCGATGCGGTGGCCGTACTTCGGCGTGCCGAGGTCAGTGAGAAAGTAGACCTCCCGCTCCTCCCCCTGCGAGGAGGGGGCATAGCCCGTCCGGCCGCTCTGCTCCCGCAGCTCCTGTGCCTCTTTCTGGCTCTGCTTTTCCCTCACGGAGGAGAACAGGATGAACGCAAGGATCGCAGCGCTCACGACCATGAGATAGATGCCCATTCCGCTGCCGCCGTGAACGACCGTGGGATCGTTGGGATCGTAGAGAACGCGGATGGTCTGGCCGACCTTGTATTGGGAGCTGGCCTGATCCAGCATCCCGGTATAGGTCTTGCCGTTCACCGTGTACGAAACGATCGGAGTGTACGTGTCAGACGCATCGTCGGTGCCGCTGTCGCGCTCAACGTCCACGATGGTCGCGGTGGTTTTGATGAAGCCCTGGGAGTGGAAAAAAGTACTATACACTCCCGCAACAAAGCAGATCACCGCCAATATCCCCGCAAAGAGCTTCAGCTTCGGTCCCCGTAATGAGATCATCGTTTGCCCTCCCCGTTATTTGATGAACACGCTGTCCCCGCCGCGCTCGGCGTTGTCATCGTGCCAGTTCAGATCGCCCGTATCATCGAGGTCAAAATATCCACTCTCGTCGTAGCTCGAATCCTTGACCCAGTCATTGCCCGCATCGTCAAACTCCACGACTTCCCACTCGCCGTTTTCATAGACGAGCTTACCGTCCTCCAGCTTTGCCGTCATCTCCCAGGTATCCACAACGCTTGCGCTCTCCGGCCATCTTACCACGATGTTCGCTCTGCCGGGAGCCAGGCTCCGGGAGATCACGATCTCGCCGCGTCCCGCGATCTTCTCGTACCACGTTCCCACAAAGCCGTTCAGTGAGGCGTCTGCCCCCTTGACGCCCGCCTTCTCGCAGGCGGCGTAATACCAGCCCCGCATGATCTCCGCGGGGGCGACGGTCGCATCGTAGAGGACCGACTCATAGAGTTCTTCATGATCGCCCATGTCCAATCGAACATAGGCGCCCGGCGCAAAGAAGAAGTCCAGGCGAACGCCCTCATCCGGGAAATTGAGGACGACAGATTCGCCGTCCGGCGCCTCGTCGATGTCGGCCTCCCAGAACCAGCCACCCATGACCTGCTCGGCGTAGGGCGTGCCGTCCACGCCCGCGATCCCCACAGGGCCGTATTCCGTGGTGCTGAGGGCGGCGTTCACATCCCGGTCCCACGCGGCGCGGGCCAGGTACATGTCGACCGGCGTGTTGCTGAAGGACTTGCTCTCCAGGCCGTTGGCCTTCATAAAGCTGTCCACCGCGCTGTCCGCCCACTCGTTGAGCATGGTCCACTGCTCCTGATCGCGCTGCATCTCCTCCACAGTGGCGCGTTCAAAGCGGACGTCCGTGGGGTAGTATTTCACATAATAGTTCCCGTCCTCGTCCATTGCGAACACGTTCGCGCCGGACATATCATAGCAGAGCATTTCGTGAAGCTTGTCCTCACCCACCCGGGCGATGGAGCGGAGCCAGCCCGCGCCCTCATAGCCGCCCGCTTCCAGCGAGGCGGTCTCGGAGACGGTGAAGAGCGTGCCGTCAGGGTCATTTTGCGGGGTCTCCACGGTGACAAGATCGTTGTATTTGGGCTTGACCTCAAAGGTCAGGCCGCCGTTTTCATACTCGCCCCACACCTGCGGGGGATAGGTCACGGTGATGGGGTCGAGGGCCACGGGATCGGCGAGATCCAGTCCCTCGCTGCTGTCCGCCTCACAATAGCGGTAATGGAGGGTGAGGGTCTCAACGCCCCTCCGTTCCCGCAGCTCGCCGTCAAAGCTGATGTCGCTTATAGCCTTCTTGCCCGGTGCGATATAGGCAGCACCGTACATATAGTCGCAGGAAATGCCGTCGCCCTCGGCGCTCTCCGGGTAAAGGCCGATCCATTGATCCGTCTTATTCTCCACATAAACGGTGAACTGGGGGCCGAACCAGTCGTCATAATCCTGCTCGCCGAAAACGACGGTCATTCTATCATCGTCGATGACCACGGTGCCGAGGGCGGAGAGATCCACATCCTCCATCGTCTCGCCGGTCCTGATGACGACCGGCTCGGAGACATAATTGCGCCAGCTATATTCGTCCTCGGCGGTGGTGAAGGAGAACTCCATCTCGGCGAGGGTATCCGGATCGACCCCGGGAATGTCCGCCCCATAATAGCCAAGCGCACGCCTCACGCCCTCCCCGGCGGGGACGGCCACACCGAATTCCGAACTGCCGCCGATGTAGCCGTCAACCGCCTCGTCGTAAAACTCAATCAGCACGACTGTCGTCATAAAGCCGTTCACAGAGCCGTTATCAACACCGAGATACACGTCCTCGCCGCCGCTGTTCTCAATATCCACCCAGATAATGGGTATATCCGCAATGGAGGTAAGGTCGGTGTCCAAACCGGCGGTGGTGACCTTCAGGCCGTCCTTTTCAAAAATGACGCTGCCGTCCGGGGAATACGCGCCCGACGGCACCTCCTCAGCCGGCGCCGGAGTATCCGGAGCCGGGTCTGCGGTTTTTGTGCCGCAGCCCGCCAGCATGCCCGCAAGGAGCAGCGCGGAAAGCATCAGCGCGATTTTGTTCTTCATGTCAGTTCCTCCTGTCCATGATCTGCTGCAAGCTGTTTTGTCCGCAGCACTTTTTCCGTAGCAAATGACCGATTATATGGAAAATGATATAGGTATCACAGCCGCCGCAGGCGGCGTTGTGATATATGCTTGCAATCAAATATAATGACCGCTCTGCGGTCATCGTATCACGGACCGTCCAACAAATGTCCAACAAACACCCGCGCTTTTGGAAAAGTCAAAATCCTGCCCGCCGATCAGACGGGGCAGAAAGCAGCACTACATCGGGAGCCGGAGCGTGACTGCCGTCCCCTCCCCGATGACGCTCTCGATCCTCAGTGTGCCGCCGCACAGCTTTTCCACCCGCTCCCGGACGTTGCAGATACCGATGTGGGTCTCATCCGCCCTCTCGACGAGTGCCGCATCGAAGCCCTTGCCGTTATCGCGGATGACAATCTCGTGGCAGCCGTCCGCGATGCGCGTCGATACCGTCACGACGCCGCTCTTCCTGATCCGCACGCCATGGCGGATGGCGTTCTCCACAAGGGGCTGGATGGTCAGCGCGGGAAGGAGAAAGTCCGCATCCTGAATATCATACTCCACATGGACATTGGGGAAGCGGATCTCCTCGATCTCGCTGTAGATCCTTGTGTGCTCCAATTCCCTGGAGACGGGTATCCTCTCGGTCCGGCGGAGGGAGGCGAGATTCTGGCGGAGATAGGTGCCGAACTTCTCCGTCACGTCAAACGCCTTTTCGGGGTCCTTGCGGCAGAGAGCTTGGATCGTGGAGAGAGTGTTGTACAGAAAATGCGGCTGGATCTGGGTCATCATGATCTGGATGCGCTGCTCCGCCATCAGCGCCTCCTCATGCTCGCGCACGAACTGCAAATGAAGCCATATGTAATAGAACAGCGAGCAGCTCACCATGGCGATCGAGAGCATCGTGATCCCGCTTTGCGTGTGGATGATGAAGGTATCCAGCGCCACGGCGGCGATGACGACCACAGCATTGAAAATGGGGATGAGCGCCTCCATCTTTCCCTTATTCCCATATTCCCGAAGGGTCAAAAACAGGAGGTTCAGCAGCAAAAGCCCGCATATGATATGGCTCGCATAACCCAGCGGCCCCCGACGAAAGGAATTGTCCGGCGTGATGGAAAACGCCAGCGGTGAAAACAGCGCCGTCAGATAAATGCCCGTGTTCAGCGCGACCAGCACCCAAGATGCACGGCAGCGTTTGTCGGGGCTGACGATATAACAAAATAGGAGGATGACCAGCGGCCGGACCACGTATCCGAAGATGGACACCAGCGTTCTTTGAAGGGGCCTATTGACCGCAACGACCAGAAGCGTGGAGACCAGATCCGTTGCAATCAGGCTCACCATCAGAACGACGTTCAGCAGCAGAATGTTCCTGCGTTTTTTCAGGATATACGGGTCGATCAACACAGAATAGGTCAGGCCGATCAGCTGCAACATGAGCGGCAGCGCCATCATGACGCCCGATCGGAGCTCGTCCGCCACAAAACCACATCCTCTCTCCAGGCAGCCTGGTGATACAAACGATATTTTACGAAACGCAAAAGGGCGCAAGGATGCGTCTTGTGTTGACAAAAAAGATGCAGCCTTCAGTGTGCAAAAATTGCCCCGCAAACACTTCGTTGGTTTGCGGGGCGAACGCGAGGAAGAACGGAGCGTTGTGAACTCTCGCCAGAGGGCAAGGCCCGGCGGCGGGAGTAAGCAGAGCGCAGTTTCTTCCGAACTGGCGGAGATGGAGGGATTTGAACCCCCGCGCCGGCGGAACCGACCTACCGGATTTCGAATC
>JAFUGI010000063.1 GCA_017469475.1 Oscillibacter sp.
CACTGCCAGACGGCCATCTTCGCCCAGCTGCAAAAGCTCAAGACGGAGTTCTGCGACGATGTGACCATCGACAAGTTCAACTACTGACAGCTTGAGGGCCGGAGCGTTTGCTCCGGCCCTCTCTTTTCTAAACCTTCAAAACGGGTCCCGCCGGGGGGCGCCGGTTCAGTCCACGTGGAAGAGGGTATCCAGGATCTCCTCCTTGGTGATGGCGCCGAAGTACAAGGGAAGCTGGAAGGTATCCAGCACCGCCCCCACGTCCGCCGAGCGGAAGGGGCAGCCCCGCAGGGCCTCTGTCACCTGCTCCATGGAGTCCACTGCCAAGAAGTCGCCATAGAATACGATGTCGGTGATGCTGCCGGCCTCCACGGCCACCCGGACCTCCAAGCTGCCGCCGTCAAAGTGGCGCTTGTTGGCCATGGTGTACTTGGGGGAGCGGCCGAAGTTCCACTCCCAGGTGTCGTACTTGGACTGCTCCAGCTCCCGGACGGCAAAGAGCTCCGCCTCCGTCAGCGTCTCCTCGCTCAGGCCGCTGCCTGCCAGGGCCTGCTTCAAATAGGCCCAGAAGGCGGGCAGGTCCATGTCCTCCGGCAGGAAGGAGCGGATGTTGCCGATGCGGCTGCGGACGGACTTGGCGCTCTTGGACTTGAACTTCTCCGGGTCCACGTTCAGCGCCCCCGCCACCATGCTGCTGTCCGAGTCGAAGAGGAGGGTGCCGTGGTGCAGGATGCGGCCCTGCATCACCCGCTGAGCCGTGCCGGAGACCTTGCGGCCCGAGACCAGGATGTCGTTTCGGCCGGAGGCCTCCGCGTCCAGCCCCAGGCCCCGCAGGGCCTCCACAATGGGGCGGGTGAAGCGCTCCATGGTCAGCCGCTCTGCGTCGCCCGCGTCGGCAATGAAGGAGTAGTTCAGGTTGCCCAGGTCATGGTACACCGCGCCGCCGCCGGTGGACCGGCGCACCACGTTGATCTTCTTCTCCTCCACGAAGGCCCGGTTGATCTCCGCCTCCGCGTTCTGGTTCTGGCCGATGACGATGGTGTTGTCGTTCTGCCAGAGGAGCAGGTACTCCCCCTCCCTCCGGCTGCGCAGAACATACTCCTCAAAGGCCAGGTTGTAATAGGGACTGGTGGACCCCGTCTCCAGATAGTGGGTCTTGTCCGCCATGGTGCTCCTCCGTTCCGCGGCGCGTCCCCTTTCGGGCCGCCGCCCTGTTTTCCTGATCGGCAGCGGCGCATGTCCGCCCCGCCCGCCGCCCGGACGCGCCAGGGCGGTCAACTGTGCGGGGCAGTCCAGATTTTTGGGCCGCCGCTTCAATGAGAACCATTATAGTGGGTTTTTACCCCAAAGTCAACGCCCCCGCAAAGCGCCGGGCATCCCGCTCCGAAAAGGCTCGCCGGGGAGGGCGCAAAAGCGCTCTCCCCGGCGGTTTCGCTGTCTATAGGGCTTCCCTTGCTGTCTATGTTTCTTCCTTTACAGATCTTGGAACATCTGGCCGCAGGGCTCCAGATAGCCCAGTGTGCCGTCCTTTTCCCGGAGGGTGCGCACTGCGGTGCGCTTCTTGCCGAGGGACGCCTTTTTCAGCTTGTCCAACCCGCTCTCCGGCACGTCCTTACATTCCAGCACGCCCTTCGCTATGGCCAGCTCCAAAAGCTCCTGCCCCTTCTTCGTGCGCACCACCACCTGGTTCCACTTCTTGTCCACATCCCAGCCGTCGGCGCTGCGGGCACCGCCCACGGACAGGTCCGCGAACTCCGCCGTCATATCGGCGCAGGCCCGGCAGGCGGGGCGCACCAGGGGGATGACCTCGTCCAAGTTGACGGAGGTGGTCTTCCCCTCCGCCGTGATCTCCAGGGAGTGGTACTTGCTGGGCGGGATGTCCATGTGGGAGACGGCGGCGGGGTCTGCGTATCTGCCGGTGAGCTCCCGCATCCCGTCCCAGTCCAGGCCCCAGCCGCAGAAAAGGCCCACCACCAGGCCGATGTTCCCGGCATGGTTGTCGTTTTCCGGCAGGGGGTCGTGGCGCATCTTGTAGACCGCCAGGGTCTTGCAGGGAGTGCCCACCACGCCGATGCTGCGGTACCGGTCCTCCCGCAAAGCCCGGTTCAGCGCCGCGAGAGAGGGCGGGATCTGGAAGCTGCTGCCGGAGCAGGAGCGGACCTCCTCCGCCTTCGTGACAAGGGCCCCGGCGGGGTCCAGCGTGCCCTGGGCGCGGGTCAGGAGGGCCGCGTCGATGAGTCCCTCCCGCAGGGCAAGCTCCATCAGCGCGGTGACGGTGCCGCCGTGCTGAGCGCCGGCGCGGATGGTCTCGTCCGCCGCCCGGGTCAGGTACAAGCCCCGGAAGGGCCCGATCTCCGGCAGGATGGTCTCCTCCGGAAAGGCCTTGCGGCGCAGCGCGTCCAGGTCCGTGGGCATCCGGGGACAGAACCGCTGGCAGCGGCCGTCCAGCCGCTCGCAGTCAAAATAGCAGACGGTGCGCCCGTGGACGGAGTCCCAATAGGGGCACAGCCCCTGGCAGGCGCCGCAGCCGGTGCAAAGGTCCCGCTGCAGGACCTGGGTATCCAATGCAAATGTACTGAACATGTGTCCGTCTCCTCCTTACACCATGATCTGCGGCATCCCGAAAACCTGGATCTCCACTTCCCCGGCCTGTGGGGTCAGGTACTGTTCCAGTGTGTGGCCGGCCCCGCAGAGGTGGCCGCAGATCACAAAGCCGTAGCCCGGCTTTTGGGGATAGACGAAGCTGTGGTCATAGAGCACGCCGTTCAGCGCGCCGATGCGGATGTCCGCCGGCAGGTCCACCATCAGCGTCTCTCTGGTCTCCGGGTGCAGGAACCGGACGCGAATGGTTCTCTCCATATGCCTTACCTCCCCTTCTCGTCCATGGCGGCGCAGCCCATGGCGAAGACCTTTTCATTCATCTCCAGCACCGTGCCCTGGAAGCGCTGCTGCAAAACGGCGGAAAGGGCCGTCTCGTCCAGCGGCGCGCCGGGCAGGCGGCTGAACGCCCCCAAAAGGGCAATGTTGGCGGCCCGGGAGTCGCCGCAGGCCATGGCGATGTCCGCCGCGGGGACCTCGTGGGCCTCGGCGCCCAGGGAGCGGATCTCCGCCCGCAGCGCCGCAAGGTCGGGATAGGTCTGGGTGCCCCGCAGCACGCCCTGGGGATAGATGGGGCGGGGATCGTAGATGATGCGGGTCTGGGGACCGGCGTACTGCCGGGCGATGCGCAGGGTCTCCAGCGGCTCAAAGCCGATGATGAAGTGGGCCTCTCCCGCGGAGATCAGCACGCCCATGTCCAAATCTTTGGAGACCCGCACATGGCTCATGACGCTGCCGCCCCGCTGGGACGCGCCGTAGGTCTCCCCCACGGCCACCCTGTAGCCCAGATCGTTCATGGTGCTGGCCACCACCTCGCTTGCCAGCACGTTGCCCTGGCCGCCGATGCCGCAGATGACGATATTCAGCGGATCGTATCTCAGCTCCTTCATTTCGCGTCACCGCCTTCCACCTGAATGGCCCCCGCGGGGCAGAGCTTGGCGCACACGCCGCAGCCGACGCAGCTGACCGGGTCGATGGCCGCCTTGTTTTTGGTAAAGTCCCAGCTGTTGCCGGGGCAGCCCCACACGCGGGAGCAGAACTTGTCGCACCCGCAGCCGTCGCCGACGCACTTGTCCTGGTCCACCCAGACCTTGACCTTGCCCCGGCGGCTCTTGGTCATGAGGGTGGCGCAGGGCTGCTTCATGATGAGGACCTTCAGCCCCGGCTGGCGGAGGAGATCCTCCAGGATCTCGGCGGTCTTCTCCACGTCGAAGGGGTCCGCCTCCGTGACCTTGCAGCCCAGAGCCTCGCACACGGGACGGATCTGCATGGGCTGAACGGCGTCCCCCATGGCGGTGATGCCGGTGCCGGGATGGGGCTGGAATCCGGTCATAGCGGTGGCGGAGTTGTCCAGCACCATGAGGAGCATATTGGAATTGTGATAGCTGGCGTTGACCAGCCCGGGCAGGATGGAGTGGAAGAAGGTGGAGTCGCCGCACATGGTGACCACCTGCTGCTTGAGGCAGTAAGCTGTCAGCTGGCCCAGGCCCTCCGCCAGGTTCACGCCGGAGCCCATGCAGTTGCAGGCCTGGTAGGCATAGTGTCCCGCCTCCTGGCCGGACATGATGTAGCAGCCGATGTCCCCGATGACGATGCCCGGGTCCTTGGCCCTGCGCATGGCCCGCTTCAAAAGGTAGAAGGTGGCCCGGTGGGGGCAGCCGGCGCAGAAGTTCAGATCCCGCTCCAAAAGCGGCTCTTCCGACACCTTGGGCCGAGGCGGCATGGGCTTGCCCGTCAGGCCGCTGACAGCGGAGAGCACCAGGTCCGGCGTCAGCTCCCCAATGCGGGGCAGGGCCCCGTCCCCCCGGCCGGAGAAGCGGATGCGATAGCCATTCTTTCCGGCGATGGCCTGGAGGTTCCGCTCCAGGAAGGGGTCCACTTCCTCCACCGTCAGCACCTCTTCGGCGTCGGCAAGGTATCGGGCGATGAGCGTTTCCGGCAGGGGCCACAGCGTCGCCAGGGACAGTACACCCGTCTCCTCCGCCGCGCCCAGGCGGCGCAGGGCCTCCTGGCTGTAAAGGCACCCGGTGCCGCCGGCCACGATCAGCTTTTTCGGATGCTCCGGGCCGGTGTAGTGGTTGAAGGGGCAGACCTCAAAGGCCTCCCGCAAACCGTCCAGCGTCTCCAACATGGGGGTGTGGCGGTAGCTGACGCATACCATCCGGTCCCACTCTCCCACGCTCTGGATCTCGTGGGGCGCTTCCGGCAGCGGGCCCAGAGTCACGTTGCCCCGGCCGTGGCACACCCGGGTGGTCAGGCGGATGATGACCATTTGCCGCAGCCTCTCCGAAAGCTCGAAGGCATAGGGCACCATGTCCTTGGCCTCCTGCATATTGGTGGGCTCCAGCATGGGAAGGTCCGCCGACTCCGCCATGAAGCGGGAGTCGAACTCGTTGGTGGAGGAATGGGCGCTGGGGTCATCGGACGTGACGATGACCAGCCCGCCCTTCACCCCGTGCTGAGCGCCGCAGTGCAGCGCGTCCGCCACGCACAGAAGGCCGTTCTGCTTGACGATGCAGATGGACCGGGCGTTGGCAAGCGACGTGCCGATGCAGGCCTCCAGAGCGCAGACCTCGTTGGTGGCCCACTGGGCGTAGAAGTTCCGCTCCCGGGCGATCTTGCCCAGCATACCCAGGATCTGGGAGGAGGGCGAGCCGGGATAGGAGGCGGCAAAGTTGATGCCCGCCTCCACCGCGCCCCGCACGATGGCCTCGTTCCCCTGCATGAGACAGACTCTGCCGGGGTCATTGGCTGTCATTGTCCATTCCATAGGATATATGCACCTTCTTCTGTTCAGTTTGTAATAACTAACCCATGTTTCACGGCAGCAATTTGTGCAAAACACCGATTGACACCATTTTAACACACTCAGCTCCGCTGTCAATACATCCGGCGGAAAAATGGTCGATCCGACGCCGTCGTTCCCCCTTCTCCGGAATTTTAGTTCAAAAGTGTTGTCGAATAGAAAGAGCCACCCGCAAGGGAGCGCCATCCTCCGTCCGTTCCCGCCGGACAGATACCGGACAGCCGCCGCACACCGGCGGATGCCCTCTCCCCTACGCAAAAGGCCGCTTCGCCGCGGCTGCGGCGAAGCGGTCCTGTTTCACAGGGTCTTCACCCCTTGAGGACGCCTCCGTTGTCAATGCGTCACTTGGTGGGAAAGCCGAAGGTATCCCGGGTCTCGAAGAGGTAGCGCAGGAAGCTGGGAGGATAGGGGATGAAGGACCCGTCCTCCACCATGGCCAGCAGCTCCTCCAGCGTGACATAGCGGACGGCACTGACCTCCTCCGTCTGGAGGGTCAAGCTCTCCAGCGGCAGGTCCCGGACCACCAGGAAAAAATCGTCGAACCCGCCGGAAAAATGCACCGTGACGGTGGGCCGCACTCCGGTCAGGTCCAGGGGATAGCCCAGCTCCTCCCGGAACTCCCGCTCCGCCCCCTGGCGGCTGGTCTCGCCGGCATCCACGCCGCCGCCCACAGACACGTCCCACATTCCCGGCCAGATGACCTTCTCCAGCGTGCGCTGCTGGATCAAAAGGCGGCCCCGGCGGTCGAACACGCACACGTGCACCACGGTGCGGTACTCTCCCGGCGCGTGCTTTTCGTGCCGTTCCCCGGTCCTGCCCAAGGGGATGCGGTTTTCATCGTACAGGTCCACCAGTTCCATGCTGTCTCCTCCCAATCGTCTTTTCCCGCCGTCACTGGCGGCGGGCAGTGGTATAGTCGTCGCCCCGGCGGTAAAAGGGGCAGTCGCCGTTGGCGGCGCGTAAAAAGCGCTCCATCTCGTCCTCGTCCAGATCCATGGTGCAAAAATACACATCCTCGGTCTCGTCGTAATCGTAGTGCAAACACTCCTGGCAATTGCGGGCCATGGTCTTCCCCCCTCCTTTACAAGATCCGCTCATAGATGCCGTCCACATCCAGCCGCCGCGCCATGACCAGCTCCTCCAGCGCCCGCTCCGCCGCCACGGGCGCCGCCGATCACAGGCCGCACCCGGCGCTGATGCTCCGGGGAACCGGAATCAGCCGCCCGGGAAGCCCCGCCTC
>JAFUGI010000064.1 GCA_017469475.1 Oscillibacter sp.
CTGCGAAGGCCTGCGGCCAGAGCCACCAGCTGGGCGTCGTAGAGCAGGGGGTCCCCCTCCTCCGCGGCGCTGAGGGCAACGGTGCTGCCCCCCGCCACCATGGCGGCCAGGCTCCGCTCGTCCTCCGTGGCGCCGGCATAATCCGGCAGGGCGCCGCTGAAGTACTTTCCCACCATGGCGGTGGTGCGGGAGAGGAGGTTCCCCAGGTCGTTGGCAAGGTCGGTGTTGATGGTCTGGATCAGCAGCTCATTGGAGAAGTTGCCGTCGGACCCGAAGGGGAAGGTGCGCATGAGGAAAAAGCGCAGGGCGTCCACCCCGAAGTGCTCCGCCAGGATATAGGGGTCCACCACGTTGCCCTTGGACTTGGACATCTTGCCCCCGTCCAGCAGCAGCCACCCGTGGCCGAAGACGTGCCTGGGCAGGGGCTCGCCCAGGCTCATGAGCATGGCGGGCCAGATGATGGAGTGGAAGCGGACGATCTCCTTGCCCACGATGTTGACGCCGGGCCAATAGTCCTGGTAATCGTGGTAGCGGTCGTTCTCGTAGCCAAGAGCGGTGATGTAGTTGGTCAGAGCGTCCAGCCAGACGTACACCACGTGCTTTTCGTCAAAGTCCACCGGGATGCCCCAGGAGAAGCTGGTGCGGGAGACGCACAGGTCCTCCAGGCCCGGGTCGATGAAGTTTTTCACCATCTCGTTGACCCGGCTGCGGGGCTGGAGGAAGTCCGTGTTCTCCAGCAGGTCCCGGATGCGGTCCGCGTACTCGCTCAGGCGGAAGAAGTAGGCCTCCTCCTCCGCGTCGGTGACGGGGCGGCCGCAGTCGGGGCAGCACCCGTCCTTGAGCTGGCTCTCCGTCCAGAAGGATTCGCAGGGGGTGCAGTACTTGCCCTTGTAGGTGCCCTTATAGATGTCGCCGTTTTCGTACATCCGGCGGAAGATCCGCTGCACGGCGGAGACGTGATAATCGTCCGTGGTGCGGATGAAGCGGTCGTTGGAGATGTTCATCAGCTTCCACAGGTCCTTGACGCCCCGGGGCCCCTCCACGATGTTGTCCACGAAGGCCTTGGGGGTGACGCCGGCCTCCTTGGCCTTGGTCTCGATCTTCTGGCCGTGCTCGTCGGTGCCGGTGAGGAACATGACGTCCTCCCCCTTGAGGCGGTGGTAGCGGGCGATGGCGTCCGTCGCCACGGTGCAGTAGGTGTGGCCGATGTGGAGCTTGTCCGAGGGGTAGTAGATGGGGGTGGTGATATAAAACTTCTTTTTCATGGGTCTTCTCCTTTTTTCACGGCGGCTCCGAATGGAAGAGCGCCGGTAATGGCAAACGCGGGGGCGGCCGAAGCAACTTGATTATACTGGAAACCGCTTCCGATGGCAAGCCCCGTCAGTCCAGCTTGCGGCGGAAGTTGCCGTACACATGGACGCCCTGCTGGGTGGTGAGGAAGGCGTGGGGGTCCGCTTCGTGCACGGTGTGGAGCAGCTCCTCCACCTCGTACTTGGAAAGGCACACGCACAAAACGTGGATGCCCTCCTCCGTGTAGGCGCCCATGCCCTCCCAGTAGGTCACGCCCCGGCCCAGCTTTTCGATGATGCGCCGGCCCAGGGCGTGCTGGTCCGCCCGGGTGAAGATGAGGGCCTGCATGCTGATGTTCTGCTGGTGGACCCGGTCCAGCACCAGGGCGCAGGTGAAGTTATAGATGATGGAGTAAATGGCGATCTCCGGGGTGAAGAGCACCAGGCACACGGCGTAGAGCACCGCGTTGAAGCTGATGGAAAAGCGCCCCACGGTGAAGCCGCTGCCCCGCTTGCTGAGGATGAGGCCCGCAATGTCCAGCCCGCCGGTGGAGCAGCCGCAGGTGAGCACCAGTCCGGAGCCGATGCCGTTGAGGATGCCGCCAAGAAGGCACCCGGTGAGGTAATCCTCCACAATGGGCACCGCCGGGGCGGGGATCAGACTGTAAAACACGGAGTAGGTGACGGTGCAGATGATGGTCTTGACCACCAGGGTTCGGCCCAGGTCCCGCAGAGCCAGCAGCAAAATGGGGATGTTGGCGAGAAAGTACAAAATTCCGGCGATGTCCGCCGTGCCGGGGGCCAAATGCTCCTGCACCAGGGTGCGGATCAGCTGGCACACGCCCATCAGCCCCCCGGTGTACAGGTGCAGCGGCACGATGAAGAGATTCTGGGCGCAGGCGGTGATGCCCGTTCCCAAAACGGCGAGCAGCAGCCGCAGCGTGCGGTTGTGATGGGTGCTGTAGAGCATGGCAGTGTCCTCCCGAAGCACACAAAAAGGCAAACGGTCCGTACCTTCGATTATAGGAGTTCCCGGGGAAAAGGCAAGAGAAATTTGCGCTCCGCCCCCCTCCGTCGGCTGGAAAAAAGGGGCCGCCGCCCGGCGGCTCCGGGCAAAAAAATGCCAAAAAAGCGCTCCGACGGGGATTTTTCTCTTTACAAGCGGGAGATCCTATGGTATAGTTACCCAGTACGCGACCGGCGTACTCCATCCCCGGGACCTCGCTTTGCGGCGTCACCTGCCCTCGGCGCGGCCCCGCGGGGAATTCAAAGAAAGGTGGAATCATCCATGCTGCGCAAAGAAGAAAAGACCGCCATCATCGACGCCAACCGCACCCACGAAAATGACACCGGGTCCCCCGAGGTCCAGATCGCCATTCTCACCGAGCGGATCAATGTGCTCACCGAGCACATGCGCAAGAATCCCCAGGACAAGCACTCCAACCGGGGCCTTCTGAAGATGGTCGGCAAGCGCCGGAGCCTGCTGGACTACCTGCAGAAGAAGGACATCGAGCGCTATCGCGCCCTGATCGCCAAGCTGGGCATCCGGAAGTAATCACGGGCAAAAGGGTGGTGCAGGCCCTGCACCACCCTTTCTTTCCATCCATCCCCTGCGCGCACGAGAGCCGTTTTTCGCCTTTAGCAGTTGCATATGCGCCTGCGCTTTTCCCCGTTCTCCCCGGCGGGAGGGCGGCGGGCGGGCGCGTATGCAAGTGCTAAATGGTGCGGCTCTTGTGCGAAACACAAATCAATTGATAAAGGAGCAGCGCCATGTCAACCATCATCACCAAAAGACAGTTCCCCAACTACCGCAAGTACGAAATGACCCTGGCCGGCCGTCCCCTGACCCTGGAGGTGGGGAAGCTGGCGGAGCTTGCCAACGCCGCCGTTATGGTGGGGTACGGCGACACCCGCGTTCTGGTGTGCGTCACCGCCTCCGCCCGTCCCCGGGACGGCATCGACTTCTTCCCCCTGAGCGTGGACTTTGAGGAGAAGCTCTACTCCGTGGGCCGCATCCCCGGCTCCTTCAACCGGCGGGAGGGCCGGCCCGGCGAAAAGGGCGTGCTTACCTCCCGGGTCATCGACCGGCCCATCCGCCCCCTGTTCCCCTACGATTTCCGCAACGACGTGTCCGTGATGGCAACGGTCATGAGCGTGGACCACGACTGCTCTCCCGAGATCGCGGGCCTCATCGGCACCTCCGCCGCTCTGGCCATCTCCGACATCCCCTGGAACGGCCCTGTGGGCGCCGTGAAGGTGGGCCTTGTGGACGGGGAGCTGGTCTTCAACCCCACCAGCGAGCAGCGCAAGGTCTCCGATTTGGACGTGACCGTGGTCTCCACCGGCAAGAAGGTGGTCATGATCGAGGCCGGCGCCAACCAGGTGGACAACGACACCATGTTCCGCGCCATCCAGATGGCCCACGAGGAAAACCAGAAGCAGGTGGCCCTCATCAACCAGATGGTCGCCGAGATCGGCAAGCCCAAGTTCGACTATCCGCACGCGGACTTCGATCAGGAGCTGTTC
>JAFUGI010000065.1 GCA_017469475.1 Oscillibacter sp.
CGTATCCAGACCAGGGCAGGGAGAGTTGGGCCGGAGCGTAAGCAACGGTTTCCGGCCCGGCTCTCTTTGCCTTGCTGGCAGATCACAAAAGTCGTGATAGAGGCATCGGGCTTTGCTCGAAGGAGCGTAAAAACACCCTGAGACGGGCGAAGCGCGTCCTCGCGCCGACCAAGGCAGGCGCCTGTCCGCCGCGATCAGCGCGAGTCCTCCATTGCGAAACGTTGTTCGCAATGGACCATTTTTGCCTTGCACGCGAAAGGAGAAACCATATGGAAGACCAAGAGATCCTGCGCTCCACGGCGGTGGACGCGAAAAACGAATACGACGCCTCGGAGATCCAGGTGCTGGAGGGGCTGGAGGCGGTGCGCAAGCGGCCGGGCATGTACATCGGCTCCACCAGCACAAGCGGCCTGCACCACCTGGTCTACGAGATCGTGGACAACGCCATCGACGAGGCGCTTGCCGGCTACTGCACGGATATTCTGGTGCGCATCAACGAGGGGAACACCATCACCGTGGTGGATAACGGCCGGGGCATCCCCGTGGACATCCAGGCCCAGACGGGGAAGCCCGCGCTGGAGGTGGTGTACACCGTGCTCCACGCCGGCGGCAAGTTCGGCGGCGGAGGGTACAAGGTCTCCGGCGGCCTCCACGGCGTGGGCGCAAGCGTGGTGAACGCCCTTTCCGAGTGGCTCACTGTGCAGGTCCACCGGGACGGCAAGATCCACGAGATGCGCTTTTCCCGGGGCAATGTGACCCAGGAGATGACCGTGGTGGGCACCACGGACCACACCGGCACCACCGTCACCTTCAAGCCCGACCCGGAGATGTTCGAGGACACGGTCTATTCCTACGATACCCTTCACACCCGGATGCGGGAGGAGGCCTTCCTCAACGCCGGCCTTCGCATCCGCACGGTGGACGCCCGTCCCGGCCAGGAGCAGGAGGACACCATGTGCTACGCCGGCGGCATCCGGGAGTTCGTCACCTTCCTCAATAAGAGCAAGGACGCCCTCCACGACGAGGTCATCTACATGGCCGGCGAGAAGGACGACTCCGTTGCCGAGGTGGCCCTCCAGTATAACGACGGGTACAACGAGACCATCCTCTCCTTCGCCAACAACGTCCACACCCCCGAGGGCGGCATGCACGAGGAGGGGTTCAAGCGGGCGCTGACCTCCGTTTTGAATGCCTACGGCCGCAAGATCAAGCTCCTCAAGGACGATGAGAAGGTCTCCGGCGAGGACTGCCGGGAGGGCCTTTGCTGCGTCATCTCCGTGAAGCTCACAGAGGCCCAGTTCGAGGGCCAGACCAAGGCGAAGCTCGGCAACTCCGAGATCCGGACCCTGGTGAACAACATCGTCTCCGAGAAGCTGGATACCTTCCTGGAGGAGCATCCCCAGGTGGGCCGCATGATCCTGGACAAGGCCCTCACCGCCAACCGCGCCCGGGAGGCCGCCAAAAAGGCCCGGGAGTCCATCCGCCGCAAGACGGCCCTGGGCGGCGCGGCCATGCCGGATAAGCTGCGGGACTGCAACGAGAATAACCCCGAGCTCACCGAGATCTACATCGTCGAGGGCGACTCCGCCGGCGGCTCCGCGACCCAGGGGCGGGACTCCCGGTTCCAGGCCATTCTGCCCCTTTGGGGCAAGATGCTCAACGTGGAGAAGGCCCGGGCCGACAAGGTCTACGGGAACGACAAGCTCCAGCCTGTCATCACGGCCCTGGGTGCCGGCATCGGGGACGAGTTCGACCCCGCCAAGCTCCGCTACCATAAGATCATCATCATGGCCGATGCGGATGTGGACGGTGCCCACATCCGGACGCTGCTTCTGACCTTCTTCTTCCGCTTCATGCGGCCCCTCATCGAGCGGGGGTACGTGTACTCCGCGGTGCCGCCCCTGTACAAGCTGACCCGGGGCAAGACCACCCGGGTGGCCTTTTCCGACGAGGAGCGGGACGCCGTTTCCGCCGAGATGCGGGGCGGCAACCCCAACGTGAAGATCGACATCTCCCGGTTTAAGGGCCTGGGCGAGATGAACCCCAAGGAGCTGTGGGAGACCACCATGGACCCGGAGAAGCGGACGCTGCGCCGCATCACGCTGGACGACGCCGTGGCGGCGGACGAGACCTTCACCGTCCTCATGGGAGAAAAGGTGGAGCCCCGGAAGGAGTTCATCGAGAAAAACGCCCGCTACGCCGTGAATCTGGACTACTGATAGGAGGGGTGTTGACATGAGTAAAAAGCCCCAATACGACCCGGAGGAGATCCGCTACCCCCAGCAGACCATCGTGGAATCTCCCCTGGTGCCGGAGATGGAGAAAAGCTATATCGAGTACGCCATGAGCGTCATCGTGGGCCGGGCCCTGCCGGACGTGCGGGACGGGCTCAAGCCCGTGCACCGGCGCATCCTCTACGCCATGTATGAGGACAACCTGACCTCCGATAAGCCCTTCAAAAAGTCCGCCACCTGCGTGGGCGACGTGCTGGGCCGCTACCACCCCCACGGAGACGCCTCCGTGTACGACGCGCTGGTGCGCCTGGCCCAGGACTTCTCCATGCGCTACATGCTGGTGGACGGCCACGGCAACTTCGGCAGCGTGGATGGGGACCCCCCGGCCGCCTACCGGTACACCGAGGCCCGCATGAGCAAGATCGCAAACGAGATGCTGCGGGACATCGACAAGGAGACCGTGGACTGGGACCCCAACTTCGACGAGAGCCGCAAGGAGCCCCGGGTCCTGCCCTCCCGCATCCCCAACCTGCTGGTCAACGGCTCCTCCGGCATCGCCGTGGGCATGGCCACCAACATCCCGCCCCACAACCTGCGGGAGGTCATCGGCGCGTGCATCTGCGTGCTGGACGACCCGGAGGCCACCCTGGCCGACCTGATGCAGCACATCAAGGGGCCGGACTTCCCCACCCGGGCCCTCATCATGGGGCGCAGCGGCATCCGCGCCGCCTACGCCACCGGCCGGGGCCGCATCGTCATGCGGGCGCGGCACGAGTTTGAGGAGTTCAACAAGGACCGCACCCGCATCGTCATCACCGAGATCCCCTACCAGGTGAATAAGCGCATGCTCATTAAGTCCATGGCGGACCAGGTGGAGGACAAGCGGCTGGAGGGCATTTCCGACATTCGGGACGAGTCCGACCGCAACGGTATGCGCATCGTCATCGAGCTCAAGCGGGACGCCAATCCCCAGGTGGTGCTCAACCGCCTGTTTGCCCAGACCCAGCTCCAGACCACCTTTGCCATCAACATGCTGGCCCTGGTCCAGAACCAGTCCCAGCCCAAGATCCTCTCCCTTCGCCACATCATCGACGAGTATCTCGCCTTCCAGGAGGAGATCATCGTCCGGCGGACGCGCTTCGACCTGCGCAAGGCCCAGGAGCGGGCCCATCTGCTGGAGGGGCTCCTCATCGCCCAGGACCATATCGACGAGGTCATCCGCATCATCCGCTCCAGCTACGACGACGCCAAGGAGAACCTGATGAAGCGCTTCGGGCTGGACGATGTGCAGGCCCAGGCCATCTGCGACATGCGGCTCATCGCCCTCCAGGGCCTGAACCGGGAGAAGCTGGAGGCGGAGTACAAGGAGATCGAGGAGAAGATCGCCTACTATCAGCGCATCCTCTCCGACGACGGACTGGTCCGCCAGATCCTCAAGGAGGAGCTGACCGCCATCGCCGAAAAGTACGGCGACGACCGCATGACCGAGATCCAGGACGTGGAGGATGAGATCGACATCGAGGACCTGATCGAGGAGGAGGAGTGCGTCTTCACCCTGACTCAGGCGGGCTACATCAAGCGCACCCCTGTCAGCGAGTATGCCGCCCAGTCCAAGGGCGGCCAGGGCCGCAAGGGCATCACCACCCGGGAGGAGGACGTGGTGGCGGACGTGTTCACCGCCTCCACCCACGATTACATCCTCTTCTTCACGGACACCGGCAAGGTCTACCGGAAGAAGGGCTATCAGATCCCCGAGTCCGGCAAGGCCGCCAAGGGCACTGCCATCGTGAACATTTTGCAGGTGGAGCCCGGCGAGCGGGTCCAGACCATGATCCACACCCGCAACATCGAGGACGAGGAGGGCCGCTACCTCTTCATGGTCACCCGGAACGGCACGGTGAAGCGCCTGCCGGTGGGGACCCTCCGAAACCTGCGCAACAACGGCATCCGGGCCCTCACCATGGACGAGGGCGACCGGCTCATCGCCGTCCGGGAGACGGACGGGAACCAGCGCATCCTCATCGCCACCCACGACGGCTCTGCCGTCTGCTTCGACGAAAACGACGTTCGGCCCATGGGCCGCACCGCCGTGGGCGTGCGGGGCATCCGCCTGCGCCAGGGGGACTATGTGGTGGGCGCCGCCCGGGCAACGGCCGGAAAGGCGGTCCTCACCGTCACCGAGCGGGGGTACGGCAAGCGCACCCCCGTGGAGGAGTACCGCATCACCAGCCGGGGCGGCCTGGGCATCCGCAACTACATGGTCACGGAGAAGACCGGCAAGATCGTGGGCGTCAAGGTGGTGGACGGCAGCGAGGACCTGCTGCTGGTCACGGAGAACGGCATCCTGATCCGCATGGCGGTGGCGGGCATCAAGCTCACCGTCAACCGGGCGACCCAGGGCGTCATCCTCATGCGCTTCAAGGAGGAGGGGGACAAGGTCATCTCCCTGGCCCTCACAGAGCACGACGACGCCGCGGAGAACGCCGCGGCAGAGACGGAGGAGACCGTGGCGGAGGACGCCGGGGCGGAGATCGCCGGGGACGCCGAAACGCCGGAGAGCGACGCATGAAGACCGTGACCGTCTATACCGACGGGGCCTGCTCGGGAAACCCCGGCCCCGGCGGCTGGGGGGCCATCCTGCTCTACGGGGAGCACCGGAAGGAGCTCTCCGGCGGGGAGAAAAGCACCACCAACAACCGCATGGAGCTCACCGCCGTCATCGAGGCGCTGTCCCTGCTGCGGGAGCCCTGCGCCGTGGAGCTGTGGTCCGATTCCAAGTATGTCATCGACGCCCTGGAAAAGGGCTGGGCCCGGGGCTGGCAGAAGCGGGGCTGGGTCAAGGCGGACAAAAAGCCCGCCCTGAACCCGGACCTGTGGGAGAGGCTCCTGGCCCTGTGCGACACCCATCAGGTCCGTTGCCACTGGGTCAAGGGCCATGCGGAGAATGAGAACAACAACCGCTGCGACGAGCTGGCGGTGGGGGAGAGCC
>JAFUGI010000066.1 GCA_017469475.1 Oscillibacter sp.
GAGGATGGCCCCAAGCTCTGCCCCGGCGGGCACGTAGCCCAGCAGGGCGGCGCGGACCGCCGCCCAAGGGGAGAGCCCCTGCAAAAGGATGGCAAGCGCCAGGGCCGCCGCGGCGCTTGCCGCCATGGCGGCCCTCACCGGTACGCGGAGCAGGGGCAGGGCCAGCATCAGCGCCGCCGGCAGCAGCACCGGCCAGCGCAGGGCGAAGCCCTGGCGAAGGAGCTCCAGCACCGCCTCGTCTCCCACCGCCATGGGGCGGCGCACCGAGAGCAGAGCGAACAGTGCGGCCGTCAGCACCGTGGGCAGCAGGGCAGTGCGCAGCATCTCCCGCACGTTGCGGTAGAGCTCCGTCCCCGTCACGGCGGCCACCAGGGCCGCGCAGGAGGACATGGGGGAGCAGCGGTCCCCAAAGTAGGCGCCGGACACGACGGCTCCCGCCGTGACCGCCAGATCCACGCCCCCGGAGCGGGCCAGGGTGATGAGCACCACCCCCGCCGTGCCCACCACGCCGAAGCTGGTGCCCAGGGCAAAGGACAGCGCGGCGGAGAGCAGGAAGGCCATCAGCAAAAAGGAGGCGGGCGGGATGCTCCGCAGGCCGTAATAGAGAAAGAAGGCGATGGTGCCGGAGGCGCGCCAAAGGGCCGTCACCGTGCCAATGAGCAGGAATACCGGCACCACGATGAGGGCCTTTTTCCCCTCCGCCCAGGCCATGGCGGCCAGGGCGCGCACACCGAAGCCCCGCCGAAGGCCCAGCAGGGAAAAGAGGACCAGCCCCGCCAGCAGCGCCCAGATCAGGCTGTGCCCCGTGGCGAGGCAGGTGGCCACCGCCCCCAGAAACAGGGCAAAGCAAAGCCACATGGCCCTTACGCCTTTCCGCCCGGGATGCGCAGTCGCAGGTGGCAGCACAGGTCATCCAGATCCCGGTCCGTGGCGGCGGGGATGCGCAGCTTGGCCCCGCAGTCCCGGCACACCAGGTCCACCGCCGCACGGCGGATCTCCATACCGTAGCGGCGGCTGCCGCAGCCGCAGGTGATGCCGTCCTTCCGGGCGGCGATGTCCTTGAGCTCGGAGAGGACCTCGTACATGATGACGTTGTCCAAAAAGGCCTGGGGAGCCTCGCCCTCCTGCTGCTTTTCCTTCTCCGCCAGCAGGGAAAGCTGGTCCAGGTGCTGCTGTACTGTGCCCTCCGGGCCGATGAAGCAACAAAACTGCTTCGTTTTGGCGCAGCCAAGGGCCGTGGCCCCGTGGAGCATCCGCTCCGGCGGGCACACCGCCGTGTGGGTCTCGCCGCACAGTCCGCAGGGCACATACACCCGGTAGCGCTCCCCGTCGTACTCCGTCTGCAAAACGGAGCCGCCGCAGTCGCAGGCGACCTCCGCACTGCCGGCCGCCAGGGTAAAGGCGGAGCGGCTCCCCAGTACCGGTTTTCCGCATTTGGGGCAGAGATAGCCAAAGGTCCGCAATTCCTCGTTCATGGTGCTTCCTCTCCTTCGGCGGCCCGATCTGGCCGCATCATGGGTAGTGTAGCACGAAAAGTGGGGATTGTACAGGAATTTCCTTTGTGATACAATTTTCCTGCTGAAGTTGATTCCGGCGAAGAGCCGAAGACGGCGGGGAGGGATGCAGCATGACGGTGGGACGGTTTGCCCCCTCGCCCAGTGGGCGCATTCACCTGGGCAACATCCTCTGCTCCCTTCTTGCCTGGCTCAGCGCCCGGCAGAAGGGGGGACGGGTGGTCCTTCGCATCGAGGATCTGGATACCGCCCGCTGCCCCCGGCGCTACGCCCTCCAGATGGAGGAGGACCTGCGCTGGCTGGGCCTCACCTGGGACGAGGGCCCCGGCGCCGAGGAGGGGCGCGGCCCCTACTACCAGAGCGAGCGCACGGCGCTGTACGCTGCGGCGCTGGAGCGCCTCCGGGCCCGGGGGCTGGTGTACCCCTGCTTCTGTACCCGGGCGGAGCTGCACGCGGCCTCCGCGCCCCACCGGGAGGATGGGCAGGTCCTCTATCCCGGCACCTGCCGCCGGTTGTCACCGGCGGAGGCGGCGGAGCGGGCCAGGACCCGCCCACCCGCCATGCGGCTGCGGGTGCCGGAGGAGACCATCGCCTTTACCGACGGGCACATGGGTCCCTATGAAGAGGACCTGGCCCGGGAGTGCGGGGACTTTCTTCTTCGCCGGTCCGACGGGATGTTCGCCTATCAGCTGGCCGTGGTGGTGGACGACGCCGCCATGGGCGTGACGGAGGTGGTGCGGGGCGCGGACCTGCTGGCCTCCACCCCCCGGCAGCTGCTGCTCTACCGGCTGCTGGACCTGCCGGCCCCGTCCTTTTACCACCTGCCCCTGCTCCTCACGGCGGACGGCCGCCGCCTCAGCAAGCGCAATGCCGACGCGGGGCTGGACGCTCTGGCAGAGCGGTGTTTGCCGGAGGAGATTCTGGGAAAGCTCGCGTATCTTGCAGGGTTCCACCCCTCAGCCGCCCCGGCCTCGGCCCAGGCGCTGCTGGCGGAATTCGACTGGGAGAAGGTCCCCACTGGGGACATCCGATTGCCGGAGGGGCTCTTTCCCGCGTGAGAGGGGCGGCGTGAAGCAGCCGTGAAAATCCCGCCGGGGGACTTTTCTTTCCCGAAAAGGGAGCGTATAATCAGATGCAGTCGGACCCGCCTCCTCCTTTTCCGGAGGATGCCCCGTCCGGGCGCCCTGGGGCGCCCCAGGCGGGGAGGAGGGTCCTGACGCTTGCGGACGTTCGCGCCGAGGGCGGCGCGGCGCGTTGGGTTTGCCGCTTCCCCTCAAAAGCGGAACAGGAGGACAGCATGAAGATCGTGATCGTAGGAGCGGGCAAGGTGGGCACCGCCCTGACCCGGCAGCTCTCCGGTGAGCACCGTGTCACGGTGGTGGACCACAACGCCCCGCTGATCGACAATATCATCAATGTATACGACGTGATGGCCGTGTGCGGCAACGGCGCCAGCTATCAGGTGCAGCTGGAGGCGGAGGTGGACAAGGCGGACCTGCTCATCGCCACCACCACCAACGACGAGATCAACATTCTGGCGTGCCTTGTGGCCAAGAAGCTGGGCGTGCAGCACACCATTGCCCGCATCCGCAACCCCGAGTACGAAGAGCAGCTGCGCTTTATGCGAAGCGAGCTGGGCCTCTCCATGTCCATCAATCCGGAGAAGGCCGCCGCCCGGGAGATCGCCCGCATTCTGCGCTTCCCCGCCGCCATGAAGCTGGAGTCCTTTTCCAAGGGGCGGCTGGAGCTGGTGGAGTACCGCCTGCCGGAGGATTCGGCGCTGGACGGGATGCGCCTTTCGGACTTGTATCGCAGCACCCACATCCGGGTGCTGATCTGCGCCGTTTCCCGGAAGGAGGAGACGGTCATCCCCTCCGGCGACTTTACCCTGCGGGCGGGGGATAAGATCTACCTCACCTCCTCGCCGGCTCAGCTGGCCCAGTTCTTCCGCCACCTGGGGGTCTTTCGCAGCAAGGCGTCCTCCGTGATGATCGTGGGCGCCAGCAAGATGTGCTACTACCTTGCAAGCGAGCTTTTGAACATGGGCATGAGCGTGAAGATCATCGACCAGAACGAGCAGCGCTGCGTCCAGATGAGCGAGCAGCTGCCCAAGGCCCTGGTCATCGTGGGGGACGGCACGGACAGCGAGCTTTTGCAGGAGGAGGGCATCGGCCAGACGGACGCCTTCGTGGCGGTCACCGGCGTGGACGAGGCCAACATCCTCATGTCCATGAGCGCCGCCCGCCAGTCCCAGGGCCGGTGCAAGGTCATCGCCAAGATCAACCGCCGCTCCCTGGTGGACTTGGTCTCCAATGAGGACAGCATCGACAGCATCATCTCCGCCCGGACCGTGACCTCCGAGCTCATTGTCCAGTATGTCCGGGCCATGGAGAGCGCCTCCGGCGCCAAGATCAAAACCCTTCACCGGCTGGTGGACGGGGCGGTGGAGGCCCTGGAGTTCAATGTGCCCGCAAGCTCCGCCCTGGTGGGCACCCCGCTGAAAGATCTGCGGGTGAAAAGCGGTATCCTGATCGCGGGCATCGTCCGCCAGAGCGGCCGGATCGTGATCCCCTCCGGCGCCGACGCCCTGGAGGCGGGGGACGATGTGATCGTCGTCACCATGGACACCGGCCTGCAGGACATCGAGAATATTCTGGAGTAAAGGCGGCGATGATTTGAACTATCGAATGATCGGCTTTGTCGTCGGCCGCATTTTGCTGACGGAGGCGGTGCTGCTGCTGCTGCCGCTGGGAGCGGCGGCGGTGTATCGGGAGAGCGGGGTGCCCTACCTCGCCACCATGGCGCTGCTGGTGCTGGCCGGGGCCGCGCTGGGCCTGCGCCGCCCCAGGGAGACCGCTCTCTACGCCCGGGACGGGTTTGCGGTGGTGGCCCTGGCGTGGATCCTGGTCTCCGCCTTCGGCGCGCTGCCCTTTGTCTTTTCCGGGGACATCCCTGGCTATGTGGACGCGTTTTTTGAGACCGTCTCCGGCTTCACCACCACCGGCGCCACCATTTTGA
Source organism: Oscillibacter sp. (assembly GCA_017469475.1). GTDB lineage: Bacteria > Bacillota > Clostridia > Oscillospirales > Oscillospiraceae > Oscillibacter. Next base: position 4,533 of record JAFUGI010000066.1, read on the forward strand.
CGGAGGTGGAGCGGCTGCACCGGGGCATCCTTTTCTGGCGCAGCTTTACCCATTGGGTGGGCGGCATGGGCGTGCTGGTGTTCGTCATGGCCATCCTGCCCATGACGGACGGCCACGGCATGCACCTGATGCGGGCGGAGGTGCCGGGCCCCAGCGTGGGCAAGCTGGTCAGCCGCATGAGCGACAGCGCCAAGATCCTCTACGGAATCTATGCCGCCATGACCCTCATCGAGATCGTTTTGCTGCTGTGCGGCGGCATGCCGGTGTTCGACGCCTGCATCCACGCCTTCGGCACCGCCGGCACCGGCGGCTTCAGCAGCCGGGGGCTCAGCGTGGGGGCGTATCAAAACGCCTATTTCGACGTGGTCATCGCCACCTTCATGCTGCTTTTCAGCATCAACTTCAACCTGTACTATTTCCTGCTGATCCGCCGCTTCCGGGAGGTGGCCCGGTCCGAGACGCTGTGGGCTTTTCTCGGCATCGTGCTGGGGGCGGTGGTCCTCATCACGGTGAACATCTGCCCGCTGTACGGCTCGGCTCTGACCGGTGCCCGCTACGCCTATTTCCAGGTGGCCTCCATCATCTCCACCACCGGCTACTCCACGGCGGACTTCAACGCCTGGCCCACCCTGTCCCGGTCCATTCTGGTGGTGCTGATGTTCATCGGCGCCTGCGCCGGCTCCACCGGCGGCGGCATCAAGGTGGACCGGGTGGTCATTCTGGTGAAGTCCTCCCTGCGGGACATGAAGAAGATGCTCCACCCCAACGCGGTGGCAACCGTCCGGTTCGAGGGGAAGCCCCTGCCGGAGCGGAACATCCAGGGCGTCCACGTGTTTGCCGCCGTATATCTCATGATCTTCGTGGTGTCGTACCTGCTCCTCTCCCTGGAGCAGTTCGACCTGGTGACCACCTTCACCGCTCTGGCCGCCTGCATCAACAACATCGGCCCGGGCCTTGAGATGGTGGGCCCCATGGGGAATTTCTCTGCCTTTTCCCCCCTGTCCAAACTCCTGCTGTCCTTTGACATGCTGGTGGGCCGGCTGGAGATCTTTCCCATGCTGCTGCTCTTTGCCCCGTCTATCTGGAAGCGGCGCCGCCTGGTGCGGCGCCGGCCCTCCGTGTAAGCGGGGCGACGCGCTCTCAGCGATACAGCCGTAAGGAGGAACCGATATATGAATACCCGCATCGAACACGACACCATGGGCGAGATCGCCGTTCCGGCGGACCATTACTGGGGCGCCCAGACCCAGCGCAGCGTGCAGAATTTCCGCATCGGCGACGAGCGCCAGCCCCGGGAGATCATCACCGCCTTCGCCTACCTGAAGGAGGCCTGCGCCCTGGCCAACGCCCAAGCCGGCAAGCTGACGGCGGAGCAGGCGGCGGCCATCGCCGCGGTCTGCGCCGAGATCCGGGAGGGGAAGTGGGACGGGGAATTTCCCCTGGTAGTCTGGCAGACCGGCAGCGGCACCCAGACCAACATGAACGTCAACGAGGTCATCGCCCACCTGACGGCGGAGCGGGGCGTGGTCTTGCACCCCAATGACCACGTGAACGCCTCCCAGTCCAGCAACGATACCTTCCCCTCGGCGCTGCACATCGCGGCGGCGCTGTCCGTGGCGCAGCAGGTGCTGCCGGCGGCGGAGCGTCTGGAGGCATCCTTCGCCGCCCTGGAGGCGTCCTATCCGGACCTGATCCGCATCGGCCGCACCCATTTGCAGGACGCCACGCCCCTGCGCTTTTCCCAGGAGGTCTCCGGCTGGCGGGAGCTCGTGGCCGCTCCCTGCCGGATGCTGCGCCTTGCTTTGGAGGAGCTGACGCGCCTTGCCATCGGCGGCACCGCCGTGGGTACCGGACTCAACGCCCCAAAGGGGTATGACGAGCTGGTGTGCGCCCAGCTCCGGGAGCTGACGGGCCTTCCCTTCCGGCCGGACCCCAACAAGTTCCACGCCCTCACCAGCAAGGACGCCCTGGTCTTTGCCCACGGGGCACTGAAGGCTCTGGCGGCCAATCTGATGAAGATCGCCAACGACATCCGCTTCGAATCCAGCGGTCCCCGCTGCGGCATGGGGGAGCTGCACATCCCGGAAAACGAGCCCGGCTCCTCCATCATGCCCGGCAAGGTGAACCCCACCCAATGCGAGGCGGTGACCATGGTGGCGGTCCAGGTCATGGGCAACGACACCGCCATCTCCGTTGCCGCGAGCCAGGGGAACTTCCAGCTCAATGTGTTTTTGCCGGTCTCGGCCTACAACTTCCAGCAGTCCGCCCGGCTGATCGCGGACGTGTGCGACTCCTTCCGCGTGAACTGCGTGGAGGGCATCACCCCCAACGCGGAAAAAATGACGGAGAATCTGAACAATTCCCTGATGCTGGTGACCTGCCTGACGCCGAAGATCGGCTATGAGCGGGCGGCGGCGTGCGCCAAAAAGGCCCTGCACGACGGTACCACCCTCAAGGAGGCGGTGCTGGCCCTGGGCCTTCTCACGGCGGAGGAGTTCGACGAGGCCGTCCGCCCGGAGAAGATGGTGTGAGAAGCGGCCCACGCCCGGCGGTCACAGGGGAGGCCCGCAGCGGGCATCGCCTGTAGATTTTTGAGGGGTGGATCTGTAGATCTGTTTTTGCCGGGGCTTTGCCTCGGCAAAAACATCCTGCGGCGGGAGATCCAGGCTCTTGCGCTTATCCATGCGGGCGAAAGTTCGTCGGGATGGGCGAGGGCATTCAATCGGAAGCCGGTGGGCTTCCCTTGAGAGGAGGGGGCAAAGGTAGCGGCCCCGGAAAGGGGCCTGTTTGCGCGGCCCTCACATTGCGAAGGGCCGGCGGCGTCCGCTCCTCCGCAAAACGCCGCCGGCCGCTCCGCTCTATGAAAACGCGCACCGTCCCTCCGGCGGGGCGCCATGCCCCGCACCACAGGATATGCCTGCCGGCGCAGACGGGTGCGGGTGCATGTTTATCCATTATATGCGGTTTTGTATCCCTGTCTCCCGCCGCCGTCCGGCAGGGGAGGGGCGCCGCTGGGGGCAAGGGGGCTTGGTCTCTGATAACAGCGGGCACAATATGCAAAAACACCGGGAAAGCGGCCGAATGATTGTGCAGGTTGCCTATTGAATAAATATTCATACCGGACGTATAATACAACCATCATCTACAACATGGACGGAGGACGACACCATGAAGAATAAAAAGGACATCAAGAAGATCGTGCTGGCCTATTCCGGCGGTCTGGATACATCCATCATCATCCCCTGGCTGAAGGAGAATTACAACGATCCTGAGATCATTGCCGTGTCCGGCAACGTGGGCCAGGCCGACGAGCTGGAGGGACTGGAGGAGA